>CAJVYL010000050.1 GCA_913009265.1 uncultured Methylococcales bacterium | reverse complement strand
GCTTAGCGCCGATGATAGTGTAGCAGGTTGCTATGCGAAAGTAGGGAATTGCCAAGCTTTTATTTAAAAAACCCAATCTCAATGAGATTGGGTTTTTTTTTGCCTGAAATATATTGATGAGGGGAGAGTTTATTTGAGGTGCGAAATAACATTGAGGCAATAAGTTAAAGATAAACTCATGCCTCAATTAAGTGCTGAGGAGCTAATTAATACCTAATGAATCCCAAATTTCATCAACACGTTCAATAATATCATCCGACATAACAATGGTTTTCCCCCATTCTCTATTAGTTTCACCTGGCCATTTATTGGTGGCATCAAAGCCAACTTTAGAACCTAAACCTGAAACAGGGGAGGCAAAATCTAAATAATCAATGGGAGTGTTTTCCAAAATGGTTAAGTCACGGGCAGGGTCCATTCTTGTGGTAATTGCCCAGATAACATCTTGCCAGTTACGCACATCAACATCCTCATCTACAACGATAACAAATTTAGTGTACATAAATTGGCGCAAATAAGACCAAGTGCCGAGCATTACACGCTTAGCATGGCCGGCATACTGTTTCTTCATGCTGATGACTGCCATACGATATGAGCAACCTTCTGGTGGTAAGTAGAAGTCAATAATTTCTGGAAATTGCTTTTGTAAAATAGGAATAAATACTTCATTCAGAGCAACACCTAAAATGGCAGGTTCATCAGGTGGTCTACCAGTGTAAGTGCTATGATATATAGGCGCTTGTCGTTGGGTGATTCTTTCAACTGTAAAGACAGGAAATTCATCCACTTCATTATAGTAACCTGTATGGTCACCATAGGGGCCTTCAGCTGCCATTTCATCAGGGTAAATAAAACCTTCCAAGACTATTTCTGCACTGGCTGGAACTTGTAAATCATTGCTCAGGCAAGTTGCCACTTCCGTTTTACTTCCGCGTAATAAACCAGCAAAAGCATATTCTGATAGTGAATCGGGTACTGGGGTTACGGCAGCTAAAATAGTGGCAGGATCAGCGCCTAAAGCTACTGAAACAGGAAAAGGTTTTCCTGGGTTTTCTTCTTGCCATTCTTTAAAATCTAAAGCTCCACCACGATGAGCTAACCAGCGCATGATAACTTTATTTTTAGCAATAACCTGTTGACGATAAATTCCTAAATTTTGACGATCCTTATTAGGGCCTTTAGTAATAACTAAAGGCCATGTAATTAAAGGTGCGGCATCATCTGGCCAGCAAGTTTGAATAGGAAAAACACTTAAATCTACTTCGTCACCTTCACGAATAACTTCCTGGCAGGGTGGGCTGCTAATAACTTTAGGAGCCATATTGAGTACTTGTTTAAATACCGGAATTTTTTCCATGGCATCTTTCATGCCCTTTGGTGGTTCAGGTTCTTTTAAGTAGGCAAGTAATTCCCCGATTCCACGAAGTTCCGTAACAGAGTCAGCACCCATTCCCATAGCAACACGTCTGGGAGTGCCAAATAGGTTGGCTAGAACGGGAATATTTGAGCCTTTAGGGTTTTCAAACAATAAAGCTGGGCCTTCTTGTTTTAAAGTACGATCACAAATTTCAGTCATTTCTAAATAAGGATCAACTTCAACGGTGATGCGTTTTAACTCACCTTGTTTTTCTAATTGTTTAATAAAGTCTCTTAAATCTTTGTACTTCATGCCTTTATACCTGTATGTCTAAGTAAAGCGTCAATCTCAGGTTCGCGGCCACGAAACTTAACAAATAATTGCATGGCATCTTCGCTTCCACCAGTTTCAAGAATGTTGTGTAAAAATGATTTTCCTGTTTCCTGATCAAAAATACCTTTTTCTTCAAATAAAGAATAAGCATCACTGGATAAAACTTCAGCCCATTTATAACTGTAATAACCTGCAGCATAACCCCCAGCAAAAATATGAGAAAAACCATGTGCAAACCGGTTAAATTCAGGTGGCTGGATGACAGCTACTTGGTCTCTAATTTCATTAAGTATTTTATAAATTTGACCACCTTTGCTAGGCGTGTATTGTTGATGCATTTTAAAATCAAATAAACTAAATTCTAGCTGCCTAACCATCATCATTCCTGCTTGAAAGTTTTTTGCGTTAAGCATTTTTTGGAATAATTCATCAGGAAGTTTTTCGCCTGTTTGGTAATGTCCTGAGATTAAGTCTAACGCCTCTTTCTCCCAGCACCAGTTTTCCATAAATTGACTCGGTAATTCAACAGCATCCCATTCCACACCGTTTATTCCTGACACGCCAAGATGATCTATCTTAGTCATCATGTGCTGTAGACCATGTCCAAATTCATGAAATAACGTTTGCACTTCATCATGAGTTAATAGGGATGGATCGTTACCTGTTGGCGGGGTAAAGTTACAGGTTAAGTATGCAACGGGAATTTGAATTTTATCTCCTGATTTTTTACGGCCAACACAGTCATCCATCCATGCACCACCACGCTTTTTCTCTCTAGCATATAAATCAAGGTAAAATTGCCCCCGAAGTTGATTGTCTTCGTCTTTAATTTCAAAAAAACGGGCATCAGGGTGCCAGCTTTCAAAATCAGTAATTTCTGATATTTTTAAGCCATACAGTTTTTCTACTACAGAAAATAGACCGGGGATAACTCGTGTTGCAGGGAAGTAAGCTTTTACTTCTTCCTGAGATAGTTGATAAAAGTGTTGGCGCATTTTTTCTGAAAAATAGCCAATATCCCATGTTTGTAATTGATCAATATTGTACTGTTCCTTTGCAAACTTTGTTAAATCTACAAGGTCTTGCTTTGCATTATCTAAAGATTTATCTGCTAAATTTTCTAGGAAATCAATGACATCAGCAGGTTTGTTAGCCATTTTCGTAGCTAAAGAATATTCAGCATAATTATCAAACCCTAGTAACAAAGCTTTCTCGTGCCTCAATGCTAAGGTATCTTCCATAATTTGGCTATTATCCCATTTTCCAGCATCAGGTCCTTGTTCAGAGGATCGTGTAGCAAAAGCGGTATAGTGTTCTTTACGCAACTCACGATTATCAGCATAAGTCATTACTGCTATATAGGATGGAAATTGTAGGGTAATTACCCAGCCGTCTTTATTTTGACTTTCAGCTGTTTGTTTAGCTTGAGCTAAAGCTATTTCAGATAGGCCTGCTAATTCGCTTACATTGGTAATATGCTTGCTCCAAGCATTAGTTGCGTCTAGCAAGTTTTCTTCATATTTACTAGAAAGGCTTGATAATTCTTTGCTGATTTCTTTATAACGTTGCTGCTTTTCTTTTGATAGATCTATTCCTGATAAGCGAAAATCTCTTAATGCATTATTGATGATTTTTTGTTGAGCTATATCAAGATTGCTAAATTCAGCGCTTTTAGCAATGTATTGATAAGCATTAAACAACGCTTTATTTTGCCCCATTTCAGTTGAGTATTCACTAAGTTTGGGTAAGCACGCATTGTAGGCATCACGTAATTCATCAGTATTAACCACTGAGTTCATATGACTGATAGGGGACCAGGTTTTGTTTAATTGGTCTTCTATGTTTTCAATAGGCTCTACTAAATTTCCCCAACTGTATTTATTGCTTGCTTGTAATTGTTTATCTACAACTTCACGAGCTTCAGCTAATAACGTGTCGATAGCATTTTCAATATGTTCAGGTTTTATTTTTGAAAATTGAGGGAGCGTTGTATTTTCTAGTAATGGATTACTCATGATTATTAGTAGGGTGTTCTGTTTTTTAAGTTAAGACGAATAGACTAAATAGTATCTGATTTTGACTTGGTGCTAAAGAATAAGTTTTGTTTGTTTTCTGCTTGAGGGTGAGTGTTACAAGCACGATTTGGAACAGTAGACAGAAAGAAGGTATGTTAGTTCGAAGGAGGTCTGTATTTTTATGATGTGGGAGTTGTAGGTGTGAATAATCACACCTACAACTTGATGCTATATTTCTATATTATGATTCAGAGCTGTTATCAGTAGGCTTAGGTTCTACTTTTGGTGCTTTCTTTTCTACAGCTTCTTTTACCACAGGTTTTTCAGCTGTTGGAGCTTGCTGCTGTTTTCTTTCAGCAAAGTCACTTGCATAGTTGCGGGTTTTTTCAGCACTTTTAGGGTTTTCTTTTTGACTTACTGGTCCCTGATTTGTTTGAGCTTGAGTTTCCTTATTCTGCTCAGGCTTTTTATAGTTAGGGTTGCGAGGTCGTCTTCTATTGTTTGGGTTGCGTCTATTATTTGTTTTTGCTGTACTGTTACTTTTCTCAGTTGCTTTGGTATCTGCTGATTGAGTTTGAGTTGGCGTGCTTACATTCTCAGAAGATTTTTGCGTATTTTCCTGTGTAGGCTTCTTTTGAGACTGACGGTTACCATTGTTGTTTTTTCGAGGGCCGCGATTCTGGTTGGTTTTTTCACCCTCATTATTACGGTTTCTGTTGTTTCTGTTTTTGTAGTTTCTATTGTTACGTGATTTTTCTTCTGAGTTATTTGGCTTGTCAGCGTTAGGTTTTTTTACTGGCTTTACGCTAGTATTTGTTTTTTCTTCCGTACCACCAACAAGTTTTTGCCAAAAGCGTTGGATTAAATTAGCTGAAGCTTTATTGTTATGCACGGGTGCAGGGGCATCAGGTAAAAACTCTTTAATAGCTGGTTTTTCAACTTTATGAGATGTTTTCTGTGCAAACTCAGGAATAGCAATGTTTTCAGACTTTATCTGTAGGTGACTTGCTTTTTCTTCTTCGTCTTCCGCTGATTTGATGCGTTCAATATCATATGCAGGTGTTTCAAGATGTCTACTCGGCAGTATAACAATGCCAATTTTATGTAGCGTTTCTAGCTCTTGCAATACTGATCTTTTTTCGTTTAATAGAAAAGTTGCACATTCGATAGGTAAGTGAGCAACAACTTTTTCAGTTCCCTTTTTCATTGCTTCTTCTTCAACAATACGAAGAACTGAAAGAGCTACAGACTCAATATTACGAATTGAACCCTGACCTTTACAACGAGGGCAGGTTAATTGTGTGGAATCACCTAGAGATGGACGCAATCTTTGTCTCGACATCTCTAACAAACCAAAACGCGAAATACGACTTGTTTGAATACGTGCGCGATCAATTTTCATTGCATCACGTAACTGATTTTCAACTGCTTTTTGATTTCTATTGGCCATCATATCAATAAAATCAATAACAAAAAGGCCGCCTAAATCTCGTAAACGTAATTGACGAGCAATTTCATCTGCAGCTTCAAGGTTAGTATTTAATGCAGTCTCTTCAATATCACTCCCTTTTGTTGCACGGGCAGAGTTAATATCAATAGATGTTAATGCTTCTGTGTAGTCAATAACAAGTGAGCCGCCTGATGGTAAGGATACTTCACGGTTATATGCTGACTCAATTTGAGATTCAATTTGATAACGGCTAAAAAGAGGAACATTATCTTGATAAAGTTTGGCTTTTTGCAAAAAGTGAGGCATCACTTGTTTTAAAAAGTTTTGTACCAGTTTATATGAGCCGGCTTCATCAATTAGAATTTCATCAATCTCATTTCTTAAGTGGTCACGCAATGCTCTGATAATGACATTACTTTCTTGAAAAATAAGAAAAGGGGCTTGTTGTTCTGAACTTGAACGATCAACTGCTTCCCATAGCTGTAGTAGGTAATTTAAATCCCACTGTAATTCTTCAGAGTTTTTTCCACAAGCGGCTGTGCGAACAATCAGTCCCATCTCTTCTGGAATTTCTAAAGAAGAAATAACGTCACGTAATTCAGTACGTGTATCCCCTTCAATACGTCTAGAAATGCCACCTGCTTTCGGGTTGTTTGGCATTAATACTAGGTATGTGCCAGCAAGACTAATATAAGTTGTTAAGGCTGCGCCTTTATTGCCGCGTTCTTCTTTTTCAATTTGAACAATAATTTCCTGGCCTTCTTTGACCAAGTCTTTAATGTTAGGGCGTCCTTCTGTTTTTTTATCAGAAGGAATTTTGCTACGGTATTGTGCAGAGATTTCTTTAAACGGTAAGAAGCCATGCTTTTCAGCACCATAATTAACAAAAGCTGCTTCAAGGCTGGGTTCAACTCGGGTAATGATACCTTTGTAGATGTTAGCTTTTTTTTGTTCGTTTGAAGGGAGTTCTATGTCAAAATCATAAAGTTTTTGACCATCTACCAAAGCAACACGCAACTCTTCAGGTTGGGTGGCATTGATAAGCATTCTTTTCATTTTAGTTTCCTTGTAGTTTCTTGCTTCCTATCAGATTTACTAAGGAAATTCATTCCTGAACAGAGACTTGTAAAAGGGTGAATAAATGTTAAATATTCACTAAATATCTAAGTTTTTCAACTTCTTGCCAGTTGGGAGCATCCTGTGTAGGTATGGTCTATGTATTTAATTAAATACAGGGATATACTTTGATGTATGTTCACTTTAAATGCTTTTATTTATCTTGTTAACATCTTGCGCTTAGCGAAGAATAAAGAATAAAAAAACAGCTAAGGATCTTCTATCTTGCAGTATAAAACCTTTGGCGAAATAAGCTCTGTTGCTATAGCTTAAAGGGAAAAAAATTCCAGCTATAAGTATTTGTCCTGTAGGAACAATATCGTTCATCATGGGTCGAACGACAAAACCCGAAATTCTGTGTATATCTTTTAGTGTTTTACTTCATCATTGCTACAAGTTGTACTTGTTATGATGATTGCAAGTGATTTATGCATAGTAAAGTTTGTAAAACAAGATGGTAGTTTATGCGACATAAATTATGTTATCGCTAAGAGCTATCTATAGATAAACCTCCCTAATATAACAACCTTTGCGAATACTATCAATTTAAACAATTATTAAATTGTATATACTGGTATTATTAGTGTTATGAATACAGTACAAGATAGTGATAAACCTAAAGTTAGATTCGTTGAGATTTTTGAAGAGGATAGTGGTCAAAGATTAGATAATTTCTTGATTACTAAGCTAAAAGGTGTTCCGAAAACACGAATTTATCGGATTATTAGAAAAGGTGAGGTTAGAGTTAATAAGGGGCGAATAGATAATAAATATCGCTTAAAGGCAGGTGATGTGGTTCGAATTCCACCTGTCCGTGTTGCTGAAAGAAATAAGGATATTGATTTGCAGCCCACTTTAAAATCAAGTCTTGAGAATGACATTATCTATGAGGATGATGTCATGCTAGTTTTGAATAAGCCGTCAGGTTTTGCAGTGCATGGCGGGAGCGGCATTAGTTCGGGAGTTATTGAGGCATTACGAGCTATTCGGCCGGAAGCTAGATTTTTAGAATTAGCTCATCGCATTGATAAAGCAACTTCTGGTTGTTTATTGGTTGCTAAAAAAAGATCTACATTAAAAGCTTTGCATGATATTTTTAGAGATAATGCGGTAAAAAAAACCTACCTTGCTTTGTTAGTTGGGCAATGGGAAAGAAAAAAACTATTGGTGACAGCTCCATTACTAAGAAGTACAGGTAAAGGCGGGGAGCGTACGGTTAAGGTTAATAAATTAGGTAAGTTTGCTGAAACTAATTTTAGGCGGATTCAAAAATATAAAGATGTGACATTGGTTGAGGCATCGCCTAAAACAGGTAGAACCCATCAAATTAGAGTTCATTCTGCATGGCTAGGGCATCCTATTGTCGCTGATGAACGTTATGGTGATGAAATGGTTAATAAAGAGTTTAAAAAACGAGGTTTTAAACGACTGTTTTTGCATGCAGAGCAATTACAATTTATTCATCCAGTAACTAATGAGCCTATGCACTTTAAGGCGCCTTTACCGGATGAATTAGAAGCTTTGTTAAAGCAGCAGATGGTTAAATAAATGAAAAATCGATTTGATTTGATTGTTTTTGACTGGGACGGGACTTTAATGGACTCAGTTGATTGGATTGTTCAGTGTTTACTTGTTGCCGCCAAAGAGCAAAACTGTGAGCTACCAAAAGAACAAGATATAAAGGATATTATTGGTTTAAGTATTCATAAATCTTTAGATAAGCTATTTCCAGAGCTTGATGATTCAGCTAGGCAATTGTTTATAGAGAGCTATAGTAAAGCTTTCTTTTCCAGGCAGATTACTGATAATGATTTGTTTTCTGGTGTAAAGGAAATGTTGCTGCACTTTAAGCAAGCAGGGTATCAATTAGCCGTTGCCACAGGAAAAAGTCGACATGGATTAGATAAAGCTATGCAAGGGACAGGCTTAGATGGTTTTTTTAATATAACGCAATGTGCAGATGAAACAGCTTCAAAGCCTAAACCTGATATGTTAAATGTTATTATTGAAGCACTAGATGTAAGTAAAGATCGTGTGGTTTTAATTGGTGATTCAACCCATGATATGGAAATGGCTGTTAATGCAGGAGTAGACTCTATTGCTGTTTTGTGTGGTGCTAATTCAAAAGAACAAATGCAGTCTTATGGCCCCTTGCTAAATTTACAAAAAACAACAGAATTATTAGAAATTTTATAAATATTAAGGTTACGTAATGGAAAATGAGCAAGGTTCAGCAGTGGATGATAATGATATAGCTGAAAATAAGGCTGGATGGGAAAGAGAGGTGCTTGAGAAACTCGCATTAGCGGCAGTGACTGAACAACGCCGAGCTCGACGCTGGAGTGTGTTTTTTAAAGGGCTGATGTTTTTATACTTAATTGTTATTGGAGCTGTAGCTTTCTATCCTAAATTTAAAAGCGGGGTAAGTGATGATAAAGAGCATACTGCTGTTATTGATGTTGTAGGGGTTATTGCGGAAGGTGAGGGTGCTAATGCTGAATCAATTATTGAAGGGTTGAGGGATGCTTATAAAGACGAAAAAACTAAGGGTATTGTTTTAAATATAAATTCGCCCGGTGGAAGTCCTGTTCAATCTGGATATGTTTATGAGGAAATAAGACGGTTGAAAATTGAACATCCTGATATTCCTATCTATGCAGTGGTCAGTGATATTTGTGCTTCTGGAGGTTATTATATTGCCGCTGCGACAGATAAAATTTTTGTTCATAAATCAAGTATGATTGGTTCTATTGGAGTGCTTATGAACGGGTTTGGGTTTTCAAATGTTATGGAAAAGCTTGGTGTTGAAAGGCGATTGTTAATTGCAGGTAAGCATAAAGCATTGTTAGATCCATTTTCACCCGTTAAAGAAGAAGAGACGAAGTTTATGCAAACTCTGTTGGACAATGTGCATCAGCAATTTATTGCAGCAGTAAGAGTTGGACGAGGTGATAGGTTGCATGAGACTGAAGATACTTTTTCTGGGTTGATCTGGACGGGTGAGCAAGGTGTAGAGTTTGGTTTAGCCGATGATTTTGGTAGTGTGGATTCTGTGGCTAGAGATATTGTGGGTGCAAAGAAGAAAATGAACTTTACACCACAAGAAAGGCTGTTGGATAAAATTGCAGGAACATTAGGTGCATCATTTGGTCATGCAATAGGTCAGGTGTTTACTAGTGTCTCATTAAGATAAAAATGCAAATTCAGTCTGGATTCAGGCTGAATTAAGTAATATTAAGTGTCATATGCGTGTACTTTATAACGTGATATAAATTTCTTTTGGATTTGTTATGCAAAGCATTGCTAAAATTTTATTGTTAACTTTTTGCCTAACCCAGACGGTTTATGCTGGAAAGGAATTTGCCTTTTTGATGGTGACATTAGATCAGGCAACAAAGAAAGTGATTGAGCAAAGTAAGAGTAAAGTGATGGGGGCAAAAACTGAGACTATTGAAGGGAAAGAGGTCCATGTTATAAAAATCCTTAGTCCTGATGGGCGTGTTCAATATTTGAATGTGGATGCCCAGACAGGGAAAATCATTAAGTAAGGAAGTGTGATGCGTATTTTAATAGTTGAAGATGAGCTTGTGTTGAGTCAACAAATTCAATCGTTTTTTGTTGAAAAAGGCTTTGTTGTTGATGTTGCTCATACAGGAGGTGATGGGGCATATTTAGCAAAAGAGTACCCTATTGATGCGGCTATTATTGATATCGGTTTACCTGATATTTCTGGGATAGAAGTAATCGAAGGGCTGAGAAAAGAAGGGATTAATTTGCCAGTCCTGTTATTAACAGCAAGGAGTCGCTGGCAAGATAAGGTTGAAGGCTTGGAGGCGGGTGCTGATGATTATCTGGCGAAGCCTTTTCATTATGAAGAGCTTTTAGCTAGGGTCAACGCCTTGTTGAGGCGGTCACAAGGTAAGGCGCATCCAGTACTTACTTTTGCTAATATCAAATTGGATAGCTTGTCTCAAATAGTTACTGTTGATGGAAAAAATGTTGAATTAACAGCTTATGAATATAAAGTGCTGGAATATCTTTTATTTCGTAAAGGTGAGGTTGTTTCTAAAGCAGTCTTGACCGAGCATATTTATGATGAAGATTTTGATCGTGATAGTAATGTAATTGAAGTGTTTATTGGTCGGTTACGGAAAAAAATTGATCCTCAAGGGGCTAATAAGCCTATTGAAACATTACGAGGGAGAGGTTATCGAATTCCATTGGATGCTGAATAAATAAAGTGAAAACAAACTCCTTAAGTTTTCGTCTTTCAGTATCAGTAGGTGTTGTATTAACTGCATTTTTTGCTTTGGTTGCCTTTATGGTAGAGCAGGGCTTTAAAGACAGTGCTGAGCAAGCGTTAAAAGAAAAACTTCAAATACATATTTATTCTCTTATTTCAGTCGCAGAGTTGACTGAAAGGTTAGAGTTAAGTATGCCAAATACCTTAAGAGAGCCGCGATTTTCAAATCCTGGTTCAGGGTTGTATGCCTCAATTACTCAAGTTAATGATATTTTCGTTTGGCGATCACCATCAGCGGTGGGAATGAATCTTTCTTCTCCTCAACAGCTTGAGCCAGGTGAGTCGGTCTTTGTAAAAGATATAAAAGGTCGTTTTGTTCTGCATTATGCGGTTATTTGGGAAAATAAAGATGGGTTTGAGCAATATTATGTTTTTTCAGTTGCTGAAGAGGGTGTGTTTGTTGATAATCAGGTCGATAGTTTTAGGTTGACACTTAGGTCCTGGTTGTTTTTTACAGGTGTTTTGTTGGTTTTGATTCAGTTTGTGGTGTTGCGATGGAGTTTGAAGCCATTAAGAGTCATCGTCACAGATTTAGAGGCTATAGAGGTGGGTAAAAAAACTCACCTAAATGGCAAATACCCCAGTGAGTTGGAAGGCTTGGTGGGGAATTTAAACGCCTTAGTAAGTAGTGAACGAGCACATTTAGAGCGGTACCGTAATACTTTGGCTGATCTGGCTCATAGTTTAAAAACACCTCTAGCCATTTTAAGGGGTTGTATTGAGCTTAAGTCTGTCAATAAAGGACAGGTTGAAGAGCAAATTTCTAGAATGGATGATATCGTTGAATATCAATTGCAGAAAGCTGCGGCAAAGGGAGAGCAACAGTTAACGGGACGTGTTGATGTTGCAGTTCTGGTGGGGAAAATCATTGCTTCGTTGAAAAAGGTCTATTGGGAAAAGGATATTAACTTTACTTTTGAATATGACGACGGCTATATGATGTATTGCCAGGAAGGTGATGTTTATGAGATTGCAGGGAACTTAATGGATAATGCCGCTAAATGGTGTAAAAAAAATGTGCATATTAGCCTAATTCAATTAACAGCTGAAAAGGATGAGGGTTTTTCTTTTCTTTTTCAGGTTGAGGATGATGGGCCAGGAATTCCCGCTGATAAGTTAAATGAAATTTTGCAGCGAGGAGTAAGAGCTGATGAGAATATACATGGACATGGTATTGGTATGGCTGTGGTAAATGAATTAACTGATTTATTGGGTGGTAAGTTGGTGGCAGAAAGTGCTGGATCATTAAGAGGGATGTGCTGGCAAGTATATTTACCCTAATTTTGAAAACAAGGCTTGCATAATTAAATTTCTTCAAGCATAATACCGCTTCTTTCAGCCACAAGCTGAAAACATTATGGTTACTGTGTCGGTCCTCTCGCAACGATACGCTGTAAACTCCGCCAGGCCCGGAAGGGAGCAACGGTAGCAGCAGATTCGTGTGCCGAGATGTGGCTGGCATGGTTTCCGCCCAATCTTTAATTTCCTCAGAGTCTCTAATGGCTTATCAGGTTCTAGCCAGAAAATGGCGCCCTCAAAATTTTACCCAGCTCGTTGGTCAAGAACATGTTAGTCAATCGCTTAGTAATGCGTTGCAACATGACAGGCTTCATCATGCTTATTTGTTTACAGGTACGCGAGGGGTAGGAAAAACAACAGTCGCACGAATTTTCGCCAAAGCAATAAATTGCGAGAATCTTATTGATTCTAACCCCTGTGGTCAATGTAATATTTGTGTTGCATTTGATGAAGGACGGTTTTTAGATTTAATAGAGGTCGATGCTGCTTCAAGAACTAAAGTCGAAGATACGCGTGATTTATTAGATAATGCGCAATATGCTCCTAATCAAGGTAAATATAAAGTATATTTAATTGATGAAGTACATATGCTTTCCGGTCATAGTTTTAATGCTTTGCTTAAAACCCTGGAAGAACCCCCTCCCCATGTTAAGTTTTTATTAGCAACCACTGATCCGCAAAAAATTCCTGTTACCGTTTTGTCTCGTTGCTTACAATTTAATTTGAAGCGCTTATCGATTGAGCAGATTAATGAGCAAATGGGCTTTATTTTAGAGCAGGAAAAAATTGAATCTGATGATGGTGCTTTAAAAATGATTGCGCGTGCAGCTGATGGCAGTATGCGAGATGCACTGAGTTTGTTGGATCAGGCTATTGCATTTGGTGATGGGGAAGTAAGGTTAGATACTGTTACCAATATGCTGGGGACGGTTGCCCATCAGCCAGTTGATGAGCTTTTGCTGGCGCTAGTAAGAGATGATGCGGCAGATTTGTTACAGAAAATTTCAGATATATCAGAGTTAACCCCTGATTTTTTAGCAATATTACAGCAAATTCTAAGGGTCTTGCATCGAGTGGCATTGACTCAAGCGGTTGCTGGTTTTGCAGATAACCAATTTGAGTCAGAGGTAATAGGGCAATTAGCAGAGGCATTGTTACCTGAAGATGTTCAATTGTTTTATCAAATAGGCTTGGTAGGTCAGAAAGATTTAGAGTTGGCACCTGATCCTCAAAGTGGGTTTGAAATGGTTATGCTGAGAATGCTGGCATTTAAACCTGAAGAGGGTAAAGACAAAACAAGACTTGCAGTTACGGAAAGCAAGCCTTCAAGCTACAATGTTAAAAAGCCAATAAAGCCTGCTCCTGTTGTTGCTCAGGAAAGTGTAGAAAAATCAGTGACTGAGTCAGTTGTTGGTAATACTGCTGATAGGCAATGGGCTGAAATGGTCGTTGCTATGAAGGTGGGTGGAATGACGCGAGAGCTCGCAAATAATTGTGTGCTGGAAAAAATCGATGATACCGAGTGTCATTTGGTTCTGACTCCGGGGCATAGCCAGCTTATCAGTCCTCGAGCGCAAGAAAAATTACAGCAAGCATTGCAGAAATATCGTGGCAATAAAATTAAGCTACATATTAAAGCGGAAGAAACTAAAAATGTAACTCCGGCGCAACAAATAACACAGGCATTAGAAGATAAGCAGCAGAATGCTGTTGATTCAATTAATACTGATGAAGGTGTGCAAGCATTGAAGGATAATTTTGATGCGAGAGTAATGCCGGGTACTATTGAGCCGGTCTCAGATAATTAAACGAAGGTAAATAAAATATGAAGAATGGATTGGGTAATATTATGCAGCAAGCCCAAAAAATGCAAGAAGACATGAAAAAGGCACAAGATGAGTTGGCGGCAATGCAAACTCAGGGTGAGTCTGGTGGTGGCTTGGTTTCAATTATTATGACCGGAAAACGAGAAGTTAGAAAAGTAACTATTGATGAGTCATTGATTGGTGATGATAAAGATATGTTGGAAGATTTGGTTGCAGCTGCGTTTAATGATGCTGTGCATAAAGTCTCTAAAATGAAAAAAGAAAAAATGGCTGATGTCACTTCAGGGTTACCATTGCCTCCAGGTTTTCAAATGCCATTCTAATGCAAGATAAGGGGTTGTTGAGTCAATTGATTCAGAATCTATGTTGCTTGCCTGGTGTGGGTCCAAAGTCTGCTCAGCGAATGGCGTTTCATTTGTTACAGCAAGACCGGAATGGGGCGGTACAGCTGGCAAATACCTTGATACAAGCAGTGGATAATATTGGTCACTGTCAGGTATGTAGAACTTTAACAGATCAGGATGTTTGTGAGATTTGTTCTCAATCTTCAAGGGATGGTTCTAGTTTATGTATTGTGGAGAGTCCTGCTGATGTTTGGGTGGTTGATAGGGCGGCGGCTTTTAAAGGTTTGTATTTTGTCTTGCATGGGCGGTTATCGCCTCTTGATGGGGTGGGGCCTGATGAAATTGGAGCTGATTTGTTGCAACAACGATTTGCACAAGGTGAAGTAACTGAGATTATTTTGGCAACTAACTCGACAGTGGAAGGTGATGCAACCGCTTACTTTATAGCTGAATTAGCTAAAAAGTATAATATTCAGGCAAGTAGAATTGCTCATGGTGTTCCTGTTGGTGGTGAGCTTGAATTTATTGATAGTGGGACCTTATCGCATGCCTTTAGTGGTAGGCGAGAGATGGTGTAAATCTTTAATCTTTGTTGTGTTTGTTAGGAGTGGAATATGAGTGATTGTTTGTTCTGTAAAATGGTGGCTGGAGAAATTAAGCCAGATATTGTTTATCAAGATGAGACTGTTCTGGCATTTAGGGATGTTAACCCTCAGGCTCCAGTGCATATATTGATTATTCCTAAAAAGCATGTGGAAACTTTGAATGATCTGGAAGATTCTGTTTTGGCTGGGCATTTATTAAAAACAGCAGTGAATCTAGCTAAGCAAGAGGGTTTGGCTGAAGATGGTTATAGAACTGTTTTTAATTGCAACAAAAATGGTGGGCAAGAAGTTTTTCATTTACATATGCACTTATTAGGTGGGCGACAAATGAGTTGGCCGCCAGGTTGATTGTTTTAAATAGAGCTTAATGTAATTATTTTTGATTAAAGGGTTGTATATTTTTTCTGAATGGTTATAATAGCTAGCTCAATGAATGCGAGCGTGGCGGAATTGGTAGACGCGCTGGTTTTAGGTACCAGTATCTTATGATGTGAGAGTTCAAGTCTCTCCG
>CAJVYL010000049.1 GCA_913009265.1 uncultured Methylococcales bacterium | reverse complement strand
AGCAACACTATGAATATGCTTGGAACAGTGTAATGAATAACCAGAACATACAAAGTACATCCCTCTTAAATCAAGATTTATTTAAAGCGCTTTTTGCCTTTACCTTTATCTTGCTAGTCGTTTATTTCGTCTCAGCTTTTATTATGCCTGAGTCGGGAAATCACATTTTAGTCACAGCTGCCGCATTTGGTGCCTATATGGCGCTTAACATCGGGGCTAATGATGTTGCTAACAATGTTGGTCCAGCCGTTGGCTCACAAGCTGTTTCATTAGTTGGTGCTATTATTATCGCGGCCATATTTGAATCAGCAGGTGCTTTAATTGCTGGTGGAGAAGTAGTCAGCACCATCAAAAAAGGAATTATTAACCCTGCGACCATCACAGATACAGATACTTTCATTTGGTTAATGATGGCTGCATTATTAGCTGCTGCAATTTGGCTAAATATTGCAACCGCTTTAAATGCACCAGTATCAACGACCCATTCAATTGTAGGCGGTGTATTAGGCGCAGGTATTGCAGCGGGTGGTTTTGGTGTTGCTAACTGGCCAGTCTTTGGAAAAATTGCTGCAAGCTGGGTTATATCACCTTTATTTGGTGGTGTTATTGCTGCATCCTTTCTTTATCTTATTAAAAGAACAATAACCTATAAAGAAGATAAAATTTCAGCAGCTAAACGTATCGTACCGGTACTCACTTCTTTAATGGCTTGGGCATTTTCTACTTATTTAATAATGAAAGGCCTTAAAAAAATATGGAAACTTGATATTTTTATTGCAGGTGGTATCGGACTTGCTATTGCAGTAATTATCTATTTTATTACTGCACCTCTTATTAAGAGGGCTGCAGATAAATTAGAAAACTCAAAAATGAGTGTAAATACTTTATTTACAGTACCTTTAATTTTTTCTGCTGCACTCCTCAGTTTTGCTCATGGAGCTAATGATGTGGCTAATGCTATCGGGCCACTTGCTGCAATTAATGATGCCGTAATTAATTCAGGTATTACTGCAAAAGCCAGTATTCCTTTATGGGTTATGTTAGTTGGTGCCTTGGGTATATCAATTGGTCTAGCCTTATATGGACCAAAACTTATTCGTACTGTTGGTAGCGGTATTACAGAACTTGATAAAATGCGCGCATTTTGTGTTGCCATGTCTGCAGCTATTACCGTTATTATTGCTAGTCAGTTGGGACTTCCTGTTAGCTCAACTCACATCGCTGTTGGCGCCATTTTTGGTGTTGGTTTTTTACGTGAATATTTAAAACACAGTAACGCGAAAAGAATTAATGAAATTAGAGATCATCACGAAAACGCTGATCCAGAAAAAGTTGAAGAACTTCTAAAACATTACGAAGAATCATCACTTGAAGCAAAGGCTAAAATTTTATCAGAGCTAAAAGCGACTAAAAAAACATCACCATTAACAAATAAAGAACGAAAAAGCCTAAATAAAGCTTATAAACAAGAACTTGTTAAACGTTCTCATTTGTATAAAATTGCAACAGCATGGGTTGTTACCGTACCGCTATCTGGTCTTCTAGCTGCATTTTTATTCTTTACCATTCGCGGTTTTATGCTTCCTTGATAATACATTTTAACCCTTAATCTTATTTTACATTTCTATTCTGTAGAGAGGTTGGTCTTAAACCTCTCTACCCATCCCCAAAAGACACCTTAATTAACTATCAATTGACTCAAAGTTTGATTGGCTTAATAAGCATCTAAATTAATTATCATCCGAACAATGATTTTTCTTAATAGAAATGTTATTATTCAATCAATTACATCAACAGAATTATTAGCAAATGTCGACAGACACTGAAGCCCCTATCTATAACAAATCTGCTTTAGAGTTTAAAAGCTCCTCTTTCAGCTCGCCTGTTTTAGTCATTCATTCAACGGATCTAAAACAAATTAAGCATCAGTTGAAAGAAAAGATAGCTCAGGCACCTGAGTTTTTTAAAAACTCCCCTTTATTAATAGACCTCAAATTCTGCAATGAAAATGAACACCCTTTAGAGTTTGAACCGTTAATAGAATTCTTACATAAGGAAAAACTATTTCCTATTGGTGTTAGTGGTGCTAATGAAGAGCAAAAGAATACTGCTTTCAAATTTTACATACCTTTACACACCATTCGTGGAGCGCATGCAGAAAGCAAACTACCCCCTCAAAGCACCACGGCCAACACAACAGAAAATACTAATAAAAAATCTAGTGATGAAGCAATAAGTACTGTAGAAAACATGCTAATCACTCAACCTGTACGATCAGGACAACGCCTTTATGCTAAAGGTGATCTAACAATCCTGTCTCACGTTAGTGCAGGAGCAGAAGTCATGGCTGAGGGTAACATTCATATCTATGGTGCACTTCGAGGCAGAGCCTTAGCTGGCGTTCAGGGAAACACTCAAAGTCGAATTTTTTGCTCTGCTTTACATGCTGAACTTATTTCTATTGCTGGTCATTACAAAACAAGTGAAGATTTGGATACATTAGACCAGCAAAAACCGACACAAATTTTATTGCAAGACCAAGCATTAATTATTAACAACCTTTAGGGATTGATTAACTTTCACTCCCACCCCAATTGTAGAGGACAAAAAATTGGCTAGAATTATTGTTGTAACTTCAGGAAAAGGCGGCGTTGGTAAAACAACCACTAGTGCTGCCATTGCCATGGGATTGGCAAAAAAAGGCCATAAAACAGCTGTTATTGATTTTGATGTAGGCCTTCGTAACCTTGATTTAATCATGGGTTGTGAACGTCGCGTGGTCTATGACTTTGTTAATGTCATCAATGGTGAAGCAAGTTTGCGCCAAGCATTAATAAAAGATAAACGCTGCAACCAACTCTTTATATTACCAGCCTCACAAACACGTGATAAAGATGCGCTAACTCAAGAAGGCGTTGGAAAAGTCCTAAAAGAGCTTTCTAAAGAATTTAAATACATCGTATGTGACTCACCTGCCGGAATTGAGCGTGGTGCAAATCTAGCCATGTATTTTGCCGATGATGCTTTTGTTGTAACAAACCCTGAAGTATCTTCAGTTCGAGATTCAGATCGTATGTTAGGCATTTTAGCCAGTAAATCACGCAGAGCAGAAAATGGTGAGGAGGCAATAAAAGAATACTTACTTCTTTCTCGTTACTCACCAGAAAGAGTAAAACTAGGTGAAATGCTAAGTGTTGAAGATGTACAAGATATTCTTTCATTACATTTACTAGGTGTTATTCCTGAATCCAAATCCGTCTTAAACGCTTCAAACTCTGGAACTCCTGTTATTCTTGATGAAGAGAGCAATGCAGGAAAAGCCTATGCTGATGTCGTAGCCCGTTACTTAGGTGAAGACGTTCCACATCGATTTATTGATGAAGAGAAAAAAGGCATATTCGGTAAATTATTTGGGAAAAAATAAATGAGCTTACTAGACTACTTCAAATCTTCTAAACCTAGCTCAGCCTCGGTTGCAAAAGAACGCTTACAAATTCTTGTTGCTCATGAACGCGCTTCAAGAAATCAACCTTCCTATCTTCCAAAACTACAACAAGAATTACTTGCTGTGGTACGTAAATATGTTAATGTTGAACAAGATGCTATTTCAGTAAACTTTGAACAAGATGATGACCAGGAAGTTTTAGAGCTTAATATTGTTTTGCCTGAAGAATCAAATAAAAAATAACTAATTTTTAACAACTATAAAGAGAAAGACCATGTCTGATACTATTGGCGCCGCTGCAGGTGCAATCTGGGAATACCTTGATGAAAACGGCGCAACTAGCGTTTCAAAGGTAACAAAAGAAACAGGAGTAAGTAAAAATGATGCTCAAAGAGCTATTGGCTGGTTAGCCAAAGAAGGAAAGCTTAATATTGAAATGGATAAGCGTACTGAGTTATTATCTTTGAAATAATTTTATTTCTGGATTAAAACACATAAAAAAACCAGCATTTGTTATCAAATGCTGGTTTTTTTATGTGTGAAACAAACTTACTTAGCTATACATTATTAGACCAATGACCATAAAGAAAGCTATAGAATATAAACTTATTCATCACAAAACACGCCCTTACAGCTAAAGAAGAAAGATTGTCGCCAAACCAAGGAAGGCTAAGAAACCAATACAATCTGTTACCGTTGTTAACAACACACCCCCAGCCAATGCTGGATCAATTCCCATCTTATCCAACGCCATTGGAATACTTGCCCCAGCTAAAGCAGCACAAACCAAGTTAATCACCATAGCCGCACCCAACAACATACCTAAGTCCATACTTTGGAACCAAATACTGGCAATAATAGCTACAATAACTGCCCAAAAAACACCATTAACGATACCTACCGACAATTCTTTAAATAGTAATTGCGTCGCATTTGAATGACTTACTTGTCTTAATGCCAACCCCCTTACTACCAAGGTTAATGTTTGACTTCCTGCTATACCACCCATACTTGCAACAATAGGCATTAATACAGCCAAGGCCACAATCTCTTCTAATGTTGCCTCAAATAAACCAATAACCCAAGAAGCTAAAAATGCAGTAACTAAATTCACCCCCAACCAAACCGCTCTACGTTTGGCGCTAGTCATAACGGGAGCAAACATATCTTGCTCTTCATCCAAACCAGCCATACTCATAATAGAGTGATCAGCTTCTTCTCTGATAATACCTACAACATCATCAATTGTTACTCTTCCCATTAATCGCCCATTTTCAGCAATTACAGGCGCAGAAAGCATTTGCCTCTGCTCAAACATCATCGCCACATCATGAGCAGGCATTAAGTACGAAACGCCTTTTATCTTATCATCCATAGCATCTTCAACTTTTGTTGAAGGAGCATTTGACAGTAAGTCTGCTAATGACAAAACACCCAATAAATGATCAGAGCGATCAACGACAATTAAGCTATCTGTTGATTCTGGCATTTCACCCCGTTGATGCAAATATCGCATAACAACTTCAAGAGTGACATCGGGCCGAATGGTCAAAACATCCAACGACATAAGACCACCCGCTGTATGGTCATCATAAGTTAATGCTGACTCCAAACGGTTTCTTTCATGAACTCCCATTGATTCCATTACTTCTGACAATAATGGCTCAGGTAGAACATGCAGCAAATCGACCATATCATCAGATTCAAGGTTTTCTGTTGCCTTAATCAGGTCACGTCTATCTGTAATTTTTAATAAACCTTGCCCGACTTCTGTGTGAACCCTTACAAGAATCTCACCCATTACATTAGGTGGAATTACTTTCCAAACTCTAACTCTTTGCTCTATATCCAAACTCTCTAAAATATTAGCGGTTTCTGCAGGGTAAAGAGCATGAATAAAATCTCTAACCTGAACCTGTGAACCAGTTTCTAATAATTCAATCGCTTGAACTAGAATATTTTCCTTGTTTTCTTGATTTAGAATTGATGATGGCATAAGGTTAAAAATATGAAGTTAAAAGGGGGACTCTTGGAATTTTTCACTAAGGTAAAACCTTGTAGTAATCTTTAAGAATATGCATTCCATAACATTCTTCTCTTAAAGCATTAATGCAATTCTCTATGACGAAGAATCACATTTAAATCTCTTTTTTTAAAATGCTTAACTAGCATTTCAACCAAATAAACAGAACGATGCTGCCCTCCCGTACACCCAATCCCTATGGTTAGGTAGCTACGGTTATCAGTATCAAATCGATTTACCCATTTCTCAAGAAAGGTACAAATATCTTGAAACAAAGACTGAGCATCTTCTGATTTATTTAAAAATTCAATAACTGGGGCATCTTTCCCTGTAAAGCCTCTAAGGCTTGCATCCCAATATGGATTAGGCAGACAACGTACATCAAACATAAAATCCACATCAAGCGGCACACCATGCTTAAAACCAAAAGATTGAAATTGTAACGATAAATGCTTTTCATCGTCTTTTTCTAATTGGTTTTTAACTAATTCACGCAACTGTTGAACAGCAGTTCGACTGGTATCTAATACGATGCTAGCATCATTCAATACCGTTTTTAACACTTCTTTTTCAATAGCTATTGCTTCTTTTAAAGCAACTTTTTCACTACTTAAAGGGTGCTTCCTACGTGTTTCACTATATCGTTTTAGCAGAATATTTTCATCTGCCTGCAAAAACATAACTTCGCAATCAATCCCTTGCTTACGAATTGAGCTTAAAATCTCAGAAAAGCACAATAAACTTTTACCCTGATTTCTAGCATCAATACCTATTGCTGTTTTAGCGTAGGTTGATGAGTCCGACGGCATAACCTGACTGACAAAACCTGGAAGCAAAGTCATTGGTAAATTATCAATACAATAGTATCCACAATCTTCCAAAGTATCTAAGACAATACTTTTACCTGAGCCAGAAAGCCCACTCACTATTAAAAGTTTCATTATTTTCATTAAAAAGGCAAAAGATAAGATTACCTTTTGCCTTTTTTTTCATAGTTACCTATGACTTCCTGTCTTTTCTTTATGCTTAATAATTTGACGATCCAATTTATCAACCATATTATCAATTGCTTGATACATATCTTCTTGAGTATCATCAGCAAATAATTTTGCACCACTCACTTGTACAGTGGCTTCTGCTTTTTTCTCTAATTTTTCTACGGTTAAGATAACGTGAACATCAGTCACATTATCAAAATGACGTTTAAGTTTACCTATTTTTTCTTCGACGTGGGTTCTTAATGAATCTGTAACCTCAACATGGTGACCCGTTACACTTACTTGCATGGAATAACTCCTTATTAAAAAACTTTCTATCAATCGTCATAAAAGACGTTTTCTTTGGCTTGATGAAGGAATAGACATAGCTTCACGGTATTTTGCGACCGTTCTTCGAGCTACATTTATGCCTTTCTCCTTTAAAATATCCGACATTTTACTATCACTTAATGGTTTTGCCAGATTTTCATTTTCAACCATTTCTTTTATAAATGCTCTAATTGCTGTTGCAGAGCACTCTCCACCACCCTCCGTTGAAACGTGACTGGAGAAAAAATATTTAAATTCTACTATACCATTGGGTGTATGCATATACTTCTGAGTCGTTACTCGCGATATTGTTGACTCATGCAACTCCAATTCTTCTGCAATATTTCTTAATACCATAGGCTTCATTGCAATAGCTCCATTATCAAGAAAGCCTGTTTGTTTTTCAACAATACTTCTAGCAACTCGCAATAAAGTATCATTTCTACTGTGTAAACTTTTAATAAACCACTTTGCTTCCTGCAAATGCTCTTTCATACTGGTATTTTCTTTACTATTATCAGCTCTTTTTATCATTTTAGAATAAACAGAGTTAACACGTAATTTTGGTGAAATATCAGGGTTTAACCCAACATACCATTCACCCTTCCTCTTCGATACAAATACATCAGGTACAATATATTCGGAATTATCTGTTTGTATTTTTGATCCTGGCTTAGGATCCAAAGTCCTAATCAACACTATAACTTCAGATAACTGATATTCAGATAATCCAAGTTTACGCATAAGCTTTGCTTGCTCATGAGCCCCCAACAAATCTAAATGACGACGAACCAGCTCTATCGCTTCAGCCTTATAAGGAACAGTATCAGCCAATTGTTTTAGCTGAATCATCAAACAATCACCTAAATCTTTTGCCGCTATACCAACAGGATCAAAGTTTTGCACTCTATGCAAAACACCTTCAACCTCATCTTGCTCTAGGCCCTCTAACTGTTCATGCAGCCCTTGAAAGATATTTTCTATCGACTCACTAATATATCCATCCATGTTGACTGAATCAATAATAGCAATAGCTATGGCATTATCTCTTTCTGAGATAGACAGTAAATCTAATTGTTCCAATAAATATTCATGCAGACTGACAGGTTTGCTTCGTTGAGCTTCAAAATCATTAGTTTCCTGAGCTGCTAAAGTAGGTTGCGTATTTTCGTAAACATCGTCCCAAGTTGAATCTACTGGCAATTCATCTGGCATATCTGTTTGAGAACCTTCACTGGTAACTTCATCCTGCCCCTCAGCAGGCTTTTGCTCAGTATCATTTGGAGCAGTTACAACATCTTCCTCAACCTCCAACATCATATTTGACTCCAGCGCTTGCTGAATTTCTTGCTGCAAATCTAATGTTGATAGCTGTAATAACTTGATCGCCTGCTGTAACTGAGGCGTCATAGTTAAACTTTGACCGATGCGTAGCTGTAACGATTGCTTCATTAAATAATTCTATCCCACTTTAATTATCATATAAATGTTTACAAACTGAAATTGTCACCTAAATAAACTTTTCTAACTTCTTCGTTTGCGACAATATCTGCAGTACTTCCTTCTGCAATAACTTTCCCTGCATTAAGTATATATGCTCTGTCACATATTTCCAGTGTCGCCCTCACTTTATGTTCAGTAATTAACACTCCAATTCCTCGTTGCTTTAATTGAGCGATAATTTTCTGCAGATCAATAACTGAAATAGGGTCAACACCAGCAAAAGGTTCATCCAGCAAAATAAACTGTGGATCTGTTGCTAGAGCACGTGCAATTTCAACTCTTCGTCGCTCACCACCCGACAAACCCAAAGCAACTTGATCACGCAAATGGGTAATACTAAACTCTGTTAATAATTCTTCAATTAATAACTCACCTTGCCCTTTAGTTAAATCAGCCCTAATCTGTATAACTGCTCGCAAATTCTCAACAACTGTTAATTTACGAAAAACAGATGGCTCTTGAGCCAAATAACCAATACCGAGTTTTGCACGGCTATGCATAGGGAAATGGGTAATATCCATATCATCAAGAAAAATTTCCCCATCATCAGGGTTAACCAACCCAACCAACATATAAAAACTAGTTGTTTTACCTGCCCCATTTGGCCCAAGTAAGCCAACTACCTCACTACTATCAACATGTAAGGAAACCCCATCGACAACACAACGTTTATTATAGCTTTTAACTAAATGTTTTGATGCTAACCTGGTCATTTACTACCTTTATTTTTTGGTTTTGTCTTAAAAACGGAATGCACACGTTTAGAATCTGAGGTTTTCTCCCCTGCTTTAATTAAAGAGTTTTTACTATCATAAACAATCAATCGACTTGCTGACCTACTCGCTCCTTGAAAAACAATAGCCTCTTCAATCAAAATCAATTTATTTTTAGCAGGATAATACTCCCCTGTTAATCCTTGCCCCCGAATCTCTTCCTTCCCTATCCCAGGAAGCTGTCTGAATTTAGCAGGCTTCCCCGTAAAAACCATTTTATCTACGCTACCATTTTTCAGATAAACAACTAATTTGTCAGATTTAATATGTAAACTACCTTGAGTAGTTACCACATTCCCCGTATAAATACTCGTCTCTGTTTTGTCATTATATGATGCTGTATTTGAATCAATATGAACAGGTTGATCTGCATCACTATCAAGCGCGACAGCCCACTGACTAACACTTAGTAAAACAGTAACAATAAAAATTTTAATTAAATACATATCGCCCTTTAACTTTTGACAAAAATTTCACTTTAACTGGTTCTGCAAACGTCATCTGCATCCCTACACCCTGCGTTTTGTTTTGAGCATCAATAATTTCACCCCAGCGAGTTGTTGTTGCATAGCTAGTCGACATTTTAACCTTCAACTCTGAAGTATTTAGCTTAAAAGGTCGAAGTTTCTTTGCCCCGTCCCTACTGATGAAGACTTTCCCTAACAACTGTATATTATCCTTATCCGCCGCTAGAATTGCCTTTTCTGATTTAATTACCCACGGCGGAACACCAGGGTTATATAAAGTCATAATAGGGTTTTCTAAGTGCGTGGTTTCATCATCACTATAATGAATCATGCTATCAGCTTCTAATTCATTCTTGAGTAAACCACCTTCAGTCATCTCTTTTTTTAAATATCCAGAACTAAAATAATCGGGACTATGATCAACAACTTTAACTTTAACTACTTTTTCAGTATCAAACAGGTCAGCTAAAAACCAAGAACCTATTACCAGCATCAATAAAACAAAATAAATTTTATATTGACCAAAAGTCATTGCATATAACTCTTTAACACGCCATCAAAAGTACCTTGCGCCTTCATAATAAAGTCACAAACCTCTCTAACCGCTCCCAAGCCACCTGATGTTTCTGTACACCAGTCAGCATAATCTTTAACTGCATCATTGGCATCATTAACGGCAATTGACAAACCTACTCGCACCATAATAGGTAAATCAAGTAAATCATCTCCCATATGAGCGGCTTGTTCTGGCTTAATTCCCATAGATTGAATTATTTCATTAAAGGCGGCAATCTTATTTTCATGCCCTTGATAAACATATTCAACGCCTAGTGCTTTCATTCTTAAAGCCACAGATTGAGATTTTCGCCCTGAAATAACTGCTATCTCGACACCTGTTTGACGCAAAAGTTTAATTCCATGACCATCTCTTGCATGGAAACTTTTATATTCATCGCCATTTTTATCAAAAAACAATCGTCCATCGGTTAAAACACCATCAACATCAAGAATCAATAATTTCAATTGCTGAGCTTTTTTTGTAATCTCATCCATTTTGTTGTCCATTTTTTATACTATGCCTGCGCGTACTAAATCATGCATATTTAATGCACCTACCAATTTATTATTCTGATCAACAACTAATAAAGCATTAATTTTCTTTTGTTGCATGATTTTCATAGCTTCTGCAGCCAATATACCTGAATTAATAACCGTACAAGAAGTCGTCATAACTTCGGTTATTTTGGCCTGCTGCACATTAGAACCATTTCCCAACATCCGCCTTAAATCACCATCAGTAAAAACACCAACAACGTCATTACTTTTATCTACAATAGCCGTCATGCCTAATTTCTTTTCTGTCATTTCTAATAACGCATCAGAAACCAATGCATTTTCTAAAATAGAAGGGACTTCCGCTCCTGAATGCATAATATCACTTACCAGTAACAACAAACGCTTACCCAAACTTCCACCTGGATGTGATAAAGCAAAATCATCTCGAGTAAAACCTTTAACTTCCAGCATAGAGACAGCTAATGCATCCCCCATAACTAAGGCGGCAGTTGTACTTGCTGTTGGTGCTAGCCCTAAAGGGCATGCCTCTTGCTCAACAGCAACATCTAAATGAACAGTTGCAAACTTTGCTAAAGAAGACAATGGGTTTCCTGTCATTGCAATAAAAGGAACATCAATGCGTTTAATGATAGGTAAAATTGTAAGTACTTCGCCTGTTTCTCCTGAATTGGACAAAGCTAACACCACATCTTGCTGGGTGATCATCCCCAAGTCGCCATGGCTTGCTTCACCAGGATGCACAAAAAAAGCAGGCGTTCCAGTACTCGCCAACGTAGCCGCAATTTTCCCTGCTATATGACCAGATTTACCCATTCCAGTAACGACAACACGGCCTTTACAATCGAGCATTAAATGACAAGCCTTTACAAACGCATCATCAATTTTACTTGTTAAAGCTGAAACAGCATCTGTTTCAGTCTTGATAACAGCTAAGCCTAATTTTTTTAAATTTTGATCATGTGTAGAATCCATTTTTAAGCCACCACACTCTGAAAAATAACCCATTGATATCCGCAGTAAGCAAGTAACAACCCTACGCCTTCCAAACGATTAATTCGCCCAGATTTAGTTAATCCATATCCAAGAAGAAATAAAACTCCAGTCAGAGTTAATAGCACAGGAAAGTCTCGTGAGATTACACTTTCGGCAACTGGCCCAGGAGCAATAAGACCAGGCAAAGAATAAACAGCTAATAGATTGTACATATTTGAACCAATAATATTGCCTACTGCAAGATCATCTTCTTTCTTCAATACACTACTGATAGATGCGGCTAATTCTGGCAAACTGGTACCCAAAGCTACAATAGTTAAACCAATAACCAAATCACTCACACCAAAAGATTCTGCAATATTTACCGCAGCCCAAACTAATAACCGAGAACTTGCCAACAAACCAATTAAACCAAAAACAAAAAACATCCAGGCTTTTACTTCAGATACATCTTCTGGCATTTCATCAACAAGTTCTTGTTCTAAAGGGTCTACTAATGATTCCTTGTTGCTATCCTTTTTAGCTGAGCGAATAAGCCATACCAAGAATATTAGCAACATTGACAGCATTAAAATACCATCAATCATTCCTAATCCATCAAAAACTAATAGATAACATATAATGCTGACTGCCATCAAAATTGGCAGCTCTCTTTTAAGCAAACCAGAATTAAATGCTAAAGGTGATACAAGCGCCGTAAAACCTAGAATCAATCCGATATTAGCAATATTGGACCCCAATGCATTACCCACCGCCAATCCTGAATTACCTTGCCACGAAGCAATTGCTGAAACTAAAATTTCGGGAGCAGAAGTACCCAACCCAACAATAGTAAGACCTATCAATAAAGGTGAAACTCCAAGTTTTCGTGCAATAGCAACCGTACCAACAATAAATTTATCAGCAGCAACAACTAAAACAATCAGTCCAACAACTAAAGCAGCAAAATTCAATACCATAAATATTCTTTGTGATGTTTGTAATCCCCTATTATGCCATTTACATCTACTGTGCCAAAGGTCTTTTATACAATGCAGCAAAAATAAGCGATAGATATTTATTTACAATCGTTTGACTTATCATATAAAACTCAGAGAGAATACTCTGTTGACTTTAAACAAATATAATACGCGATGGATAATAGCGTGGATTCAGACACTGAAATTGTTTCAATACAAAACCTAAGTTTTTCCAGAGGAGACAGGAAAATATTTAACGATATTTCTCTATCGATACCACGTGGCAAAATAACGGCCATAATGGGTCCAAGTGGCACAGGAAAAACCACTTTATTAAAACTTATTGGCGGACAGCTATACCCTGACCAAGGTAAAGTTTTAGTTGATAAACAAAACGTACACCAACTAAAACGTGCTGATTTATATACCCTTAGGAAACGCATGGGGATGCTTTTTCAAAGCGGAGCTTTGCTAACTGACTTAAGTGTTTTTGATAATGTCGCACTGCCTTTAAGAGAACATACAACTTTGAGCGAATCAATGATTCGATCTCTAGTTTTAATCAAACTGCAAGCTGTTGGTTTACGGGGAGCAAGAGATCTTATGCCCAACGAATTATCTGGCGGCATGGCAAGAAGAGTTGCATTGGCTCGCGCAATAGCGCTAGACCCAATGATGATAATGTACGACGAACCCTTTACTGGCCAAGACCCTATCTCATTAGGTACTTTAGTTAAGTTAATCAAAGAAATGAATAATGTTTTAGGCCTTACTAGCATTATTGTTTCTCATGATGTTGAAGAGACTATTGGTATTGCTGATTATATTTACGTCCTATCAGAAGGTAAAATTGCAGGGCAAGGTACACCAGAACAAATAAAGAATTTAGATTCAGAATGGGTACAACAATTTATGAACGGTCATGCAGATGGTCCCGTCCATTTTCATTACCCTGCAGATAATTACCATAAAGATTTATTTGAGAATTAACCTCACCAAAAAATATGATTCGTTTTTTTCAACATTTAGGACACTCAACGACTTCTAGTTTTGCAAAACTAGGACGAAGTTTCTTTTTCCTAACACATACTTTAACTGCATCAGTTTCGGTTATCCCCCGTCCTAGATTGCTTATTAACCAACTCTACTCTGTTGGGGTATTATCTTTTTTAATTATTACCATTTCAGGTTTATTCGTTGGCATGGTATTAGGTTTACAAGGCTTTTATATCTTATCTGACTTTGGTGCAGAAGAAACACTAGGTGTAATGGTTGCAGCGTCCCTAGTCAGAGAGCTAGGTCCCGTTGTAGCAGCTTTATTGTTTGCAGGACGAGCAGGATCTGCTTTAACAGCTGAAATAGGTTTAATGAAAGCAACTGAACAGCTTTCTGGTATGGAAATGATGGCAATAGATCCACTTAAGCGTATCATTGCACCCCGTTTTTTAGCTGGTTTTATTGCCATGCCCTTGTTAGCCGCCTTATTTAGCTCAGTCGGTGTTTTGGGTGGGCACATGGTTGGCGTAGGAATGCTTGGCGTTGATGACGGGGCTTATTGGTCACAAATGCAAGCAGGTCTTGATTTTCAAGATGATATAATTAATGGCATTATCAAAAGCATTGTTTTTGGCTTTGCCGTTTCATGGATATCACTTTTTGAAGGGTATGATGCAATACCCACATCCGAAGGTGTTAGTCGAGCAACAACACGTACCGTTGTTAACTCTGCCTTTACTATTCTTGGTCTTGATTTTATCCTGACCGCACTCATGTTTGGAGATATTTAACATGCAGAACACAAAAACCCAAGATACACTCGTCGGCCTATTTGTTGCCTGTGGCATTGCAGCCTTATTTTTTATGGCAATGCAAATTAGCAACCTTAATGGATTTTCTACGGACAACGCATACACCATTAACGCTCGCTTTGAAAACTCAGGCGGCCTTAAAGTTAAATCCCCTGTTTCTGTTGCTGGTGTTCGTATAGGTAGAGTCTCCAATATATCTATTGATAGGGATAGTTACGAATCTATTGTAGAAATGCAAATAGACGCTCAATACTCACTACCTGATGATACTTCAGCTAGTATTTTTACTGCTGGTTTACTCGGTGAACAATATATCAGCCTTGAACCCGGCGGTTCGGAAGACCCATTACCAGCAAATGGCTTGATTGATATTACTCAATCAGCCATAGTACTAGAAGAGATTATTGGACAATTCCTGTTTGATAAAGCAGCCGAAGAATAATGCAATCATTTAATTTCAGCAAACAGACTGATGAACTTTTTCTTATTGAAGGCGAATTAACTTTCTCATCAATTACAAAAAAGACTATTCCAGCCTTTGACTTTTTAAAGCACTCAAAGAAAGTATGCATAAACTTTAATAAAGTCACATCTGCTGATAGCGCTGCTTTAGCGCTTACCCTTGAATGGATTAAACATAGTAAACAATACAATACAAAACTGGTTTTCAAAAACATTCCGCACCAGTTATTAACGCTAGCCACATTAAGTGGTTTAGACCTAGATGAATATATAACTGATGTCAGTTAAGAAGCTTCCAACAACTTCTTAAACCAAACACCCAACTTAAGGTTAGATCAAACTCTTATGGACAAACTAATTATTACTGGCGGCGCCCAACTTTCTGGGGATCTTAGAATCTCTGGAGCAAAAAATGCGGCACTTCCAATATTGGCTGCCACCCTGCTAAGCGAAAACCCGGTATC
>CAJVYL010000048.1 GCA_913009265.1 uncultured Methylococcales bacterium | reverse complement strand
TTTCTGACACCTATCGAAGGTAAAGTTATTGCGATAAACATTCAGCCCTTTGACGAAACAATTTATCTTTGCCCTACCAACGATAAAATTCAGGTATTAGAAAACTATTTACCTGAAGTTGATGCAACCATCAGTGGCAGCTTATCAGCCCTTGGCTTTATGGGATTAAGTTCAACCCCTATGCGTTCAATTTTTAGCGGTGAAGTAACAATTGAAGGGGATACAAATACAGCACATAAATTCCAGCAACTTTTTGACAAGCTAGATATAGATTTAGAAGAAAAACTTTCCCAGTTTACTGGCGATATTGTTGCCCATAAAATAGGTAACTTCTTTCGTAGTGGCCAGCAATGGACCTCAGAAAGTGTTGATACCTTAAAGCTCAATACTAAAGAGTTTTTACAAGAAGAAACTAAAGACCTACCCGCAGGTCCAGAAGCCGACATTCTATATAATCAGATTGACGAAATTCGCTCTGACTTTGACCGTTTAAGTGCGCGTATTGACCAGCTAAAAATAAAGGAATAAGTTGTGATTCATCCAAAAATATTAATACGTTTAATCCATATTAACTGGGTCATGATGTACCACGGTTTAGATGAACTGGTACTAAAAACACATTTATTCCGCCCTATCCGTTATCTGGCTGTTTTCTCACCCAATTACTGGTTAAGAAAACCCTCAGAACCTCGTGGTGTACGTATTCGTAAAACACTGGAAGACCTTGGGCCTATCTATATTAAATTTGGCCAAGCTTTATCAACACGTAAAGATATACTTCCTGACGATATTGCAGATGAGCTGGTTAAATTACAAGATAAGGTACCTCCTTTTTCTAATGAACTAGCCATAGAAGTTATTGAAGGCCAGTTAGGAGAAAAAGTAACCGAAGCCTTTGCTAAATTTGATGCTACACCATTAGCCTCAGCTTCTGTCGCTCAGGTTCACACAGCCACCTTACATACTGGCGAAGAAGTTGTTGTTAAAGTATTAAGGCCTCATATTGAAAAAGGCATTCATTCAGATGTCGGCTTAATGTACGAAGTGGCTAAACTAGCTGAAAAATTCTGGCCAGATGCCAAACGTCTTCGTGCATTAGAAGTCGTCGCTGAATTTGAAAAAACCTTATTGGATGAATTAGATCTAGTAAGAGAAGCGGCCAATGCCGTTAAATTACGTGATAATTTCAAAGATTCTGATGCCCTTTATGTACCAGAAATACATTGGCAATTTACCCGTAAAAAAGTACTGGTTATGGAAAGAATCCATGGCATTCCCGTTGGGGAAATTGATCGCTTAAGGGAAGAAGGTGCTAACTTTAAACTGCTTGCTGAACGCGGAGTAGAAACATTTTTTACTCAGGTTTTTAGAGATAACTTCTTTCATGCCGATATGCACCCTGGCAATATTTTTGTAGATTTACCTGATAAATATATCGCTGTTGACTTCGGTATAGTTGGCACGCTTACACTTTCTGATCAACGTTATTTAGCAGAAAACTTTCTTGCCTTCTTTAACCGTGATTATCGTCGTGTAGCTGATATGCACATAGAATCAGGCTGGGTACCTGCTGATACACGAGTAGAAGACTTTGAATCTGCTATTCGTACAGTTTGTGAGCCTATCTTTGATAAACCATTAAAAGATATCTCTTTCGGCCTATTGTTATTACGTCTATTTCAAACTGCCAGACGCTTTGATATGGTGGTACAGCCTCAATTAATATTACTACAAAAAACACTGTTAAACATTGAAGGTTTAGGCCGTCAGCTATACCCTGATCTTGATTTATGGCAAACCGCTAAACCTTTTCTTGAAAACTGGTTTCATGAGCGTATTGGTCCTAAAGCAAAGATTAAACAAGCTATGAAACAGTTCCCTGAAATTGCCGAACATTTCCCAGAAATGCCTTCCCTGATTTTTAATGCCCTAGATAGTGTGACTCATACTAAACAACAAATTGAGAGTCAAAATAAAGAAATATCGCAATTACGTGAACAAATGGAAAGCAACCATACGGGAACTATTTGGGCTATTTTAACCAGTGCAACTATCGTTAGTTTAGCTGTCTTATTTCAATAACTACTCCCTGTAGAGTGTACCCCCTTACACTCTACAACTCCCCTCGCACTTTTCACTCAAAAAACTTTTAAGGTACCTCTAAATTAGTTCAAGGGGTATCATCACATATGAGCAAAATACATCAGATACAGTTTCAGTTTTTACCTACCGAAGACCGTCTACTGTTAAAAATGAATACCACATCTAATGAAGAGTTTAGTTTTTTACTGACGCGTCGATTTGTATCTTTACTTTATCCAATCTTAAGCAAAATATTAGATAGCAATATAAACAAAACTCTTTCTGACAAAAACAATTCTAATACTGATAAGCCCCCAACTGAACAAATTCGCCAAGAGATAGTTAATCAACAGCAACAAGATGCCATAAAAAATACTGACACCAGCCTTCCATATCAGGATAACGATCTAACGCAACCCTTAGGCACACAGCCTATTCTTTTAGCTAATATTTCAACCAATGTAACTGATAATAATTTAAAGCTATCTCTTACGCCGAAGGATGGGCAAGGTGTTAGCTTTATTATTGATCAGAACTTAACTCACTTACTGCGAAATTTATTATTAGAGTCTCTTAAGTTTGCTGATTGGCAATTAGATTTTAAAACTGACCAAATTTCATCTGACACAGAAAAACTTTCTCAAGCTAATAAACGAGTTTTGCATTAATTTTTTATCAAACTTATTACCAACATCCAACCCTCCACTGCCATTAGATTAAGGGGTTAGCCGTTGGGGCGCAGTGCTTTAGCCTGCTTTCATGGTTAAAAAATGCAGGCTAAAGCACTGCGCCCCATTCTATATTGCTCTTAACTTAATGGCAGTAACCCATCTCTCCCCAGCAATGGGAGGGCAAGAGAAAAACTTGCCTGATTAAGGAGCGAGAATTCAATAATACCCGAGTATATTTACTCACTCGATTCTAGGCAATAACTCTTGAATACCTTTTTGCTCAGATTGCTCCCCATCAAGCACTGGAAAAAGCAGACCGTATGAAACACGCCATTGATTTTGCTGGTCAACTTGTATCGTTGCAGTTTTCTTATTTAAGCGTATAACCTCACCATAAATATCAATCTGTTCCTTATTTTTGAAACCTACTGTATCGCCCACTTTCAAAACTGACCTAGGAATGCCTACTTGATTTTTTTCTGGCCTAATGTCAGTATCCACATCACCTAAGTTAATGTAGTAAAAGGGGATATTCCACCTTTCTCCATCTTTAATATGCTCAACCAGACATAGTGTTTTCTTTGACCGAATAACTATCGCATCAATCTGGCAATTTTGGGTGGAATCAAAATATGAAATTTGCTGCCCCGGCTTTAATTTAACTTTAATGGCTTCTATCCGTTCTGGGTTTAGTAGCTCTTGATAAATAGCCGATTTCAATCGGTGTAAATCAAACAAACTAGCCTCATTCAAAGCCCCTAATATTTCTGTATAATCCATACGATCTTTTTGCCTTTTATAGTGGATAGAAAACCTTTAGGAGCGAGGGTTAAATAATACCCTAAACTAGATTTATAGGATGCTGAGGCACGAAGCGCATCACACGCTAAATATGCGCTTCGTGCCTCATCATCCTATTGCTTTTGGGTTTAATAAAATCCCTGCTCCTTAATGCAAATAGCCATCTTGATTTGTTAATGCACAACACTTTTTATATTTCTTTCCACTGCCACAAGGACAAGGTTCATTTCGACCAATTTTATTAGAGCGTGCCTGCTGGGTATTAGCTAAATATCATTTTACACAAAGTTAATTGCTTTAATACAGGTATTCTTCCGTTGGGCTGAATTGTTAAATCAATAATACAGAGCAGATAAATATGTTTGAATTTATTAAAGTAGAAACCATTACCCATATCGATACTGTTTCCATTCTTGCTAAACAAATATGGAATGCTCATTACCTTTCTATTATCGGTCAAGAACAAATTGACTACATGCTATCCACTTTTCAGAGTAAAGAGGCTATAACCGAACAACTTGCTGGCGATTTTATATACTTCATTATCAAAAAGCATCATCAGCCTGTCGGGTATTTTTCTATTGAGCTTAATAACAAAGCTAATAGTCTTAAAATCAGTAAATTATATATCAATCCCAAAAATCAAAGACAAGGAATTGGCTCTGAAGTGATTGCTTTTATTGAAGCCTCTTACCTTGAAACACAGTGCCACGAGTTATGGCTAACTGTTAATAGGCAAAACACACATGCTATCAATTTTTACCAGAAACTAGGGTTTAAAAAAACGATTGGTATCGTTCAAGACATTGGCAATGGTTTTGTAATGGATGATTACAAAATGGTAAAAAAATATCAAAATCAATGGATTTAACCCAAGTAGCGACTGATTTTTTTTAAAACAGATATCATCTGATTCTGATGATTTTTCCCACCAAGGAAAGACATTAAGTAATAAAATATGTTAAATTCCTTATATAAACAAAGGGAATGGTTGCATAATGATCAAAAATTACAATCTCACACTTCGCACCTCGGAACAGTCGCTAGAGACAACTATTCCCGACGACTTATCTGTACGCCTTGCCCTAGATATTGCCGGAATACGAGTGCGCGCTGCATGTGGTGGAATAGGTACTTGTGGAGCCTGCACTATCCAAACTATCAGTGGTGAGTTTAGCCCACAAACACTTGCTGAATGGCAAAAAATACCTGAACAAGATCGCGAGAAAAATAACCGCCTCGCCTGTCAACTTTACCTTCAAAGTGATGCTGAAGTTTTTTTAGCAAACCCTGCACCAAAATCAAACTGGAAATCCCTCGACCTATCAGATTGGCCTGACTATCCCTATCCTCCATACAATATTGATAAAACGATTTATGCAGTAGCTGTTGATTTAGGCACTACCCATATCCGCTTATCTTTATGGAATAGGCAACAGAACAAACGTATTGCAAGTCGACATGGCAATAATCCACAAGCGGCATTAGGAGAAGACGTATTGACACGCTTGGATGTTCATCAACAGCGTGATCAAGAACTAGAATCATTAATGCAGATAATACGCGCTGCCATTATTGAAGGTGTTCGAGATATTTTACAGCGGGATATGGGAGAGATAAAATCTATATTAGCCAAAGTAGGCTTAGTTAGTATTGTCGGCAATACCGCAATGCTTGCTCTATTAAGTGGCAAAGATGGTTCTCAGTTATATGACCCTACTAATTGGGAAAAGCCTATAGATTGTACTGCAGATGATATGGACGAGTGGCAATCACAGTGGCAGATGCCGAATGCAAATATTGTTGTTCAAGCACCTTTGGCTGGGTTTATAGGTTCTGATCTTTTAGCGGGCTTAATGGCTATTGATATATGTAGCAGCACTAAACCCGTTTTATTAGCCGACTTTGGTACTAATACAGAAATCGCTTTATGGGATGGCAAGCAAATATGGTTAAGCTCTGTTGCAGGGGGACCAGCCTTTGAAGGTGTGGGTTTAGTCAATGGATTAACCTCGGAATATGGGGCAATTCGTGGGGCACAAAAGACTGCACACGGCTTTACCTTAGATGTTATAGGTGAAGGCGAAGCAAAAGGCTTTTGTGCTTCAGGATTTGTCGATGCTATTGCTCTACTTAGGGACGAGAATATTATTAAACTGTCGGGGCGATTTGCTGATGATGACCATCGTGCGCAGGGTTATTGTTTTGCTGAAAACCATAGGGCAGCCATACTAAAACCAGCTGATATTGATGCATTTCAGAGAGCAAAGGCAGCGACGGCATCAGCTATGCAGTTATTGCTTCAATTAGCAAATATCCCCTTATCTAGCCTTAGTAAGTTATGGGTTTGTGGGGCATTTGGCCAGCATTTAAATATAAAGAATGCCCAAACTGTTGGATTATTACCTACAATAGAATATGAGCATATTGAATTATTTGGTAATGCGGCTTTATCAGGGTGTGAAAAAATGCTTCTCAATCCTGAGAATGAACAATTAAATAAAAAATTACGCGATACATTACAGGTGGTAAATGTATCGCATCATAGCGAATACGATGACTTATTTATCAATCAATTACGCTTAAAACCGTTTGTGGAGGATGCTAATGTTTGAACAGTATGTAAAAGACTATAACGAAGCGATTATCGAAACTGATAAAGAAGCGGCTATAGCTGTTGTTGAAGAAGCGATAAGCAATGGGGTAACACCTGAAGAGGTTGTATTTAAAATTGTTATGCCAGCGGTTGAAGATATGATGCAGCTTGTAATTGACAACTTAGATACTAATTTAGCCCAGCATTTTATGACTGCTCAAATTGCCGCGGAAATAACTGAAAAAATGTTAGCACAGTTTTCTGCACCCCCTGAGATTATTGGTAAAGCGGTTATAGGTAGCTCTTTTGGTGATTTGCACTCACTAGGTAAAAGGATTGTGATGGGTTGCTTAAAATCAATGATGGTTGATGTGATTGATTTAGGCGTTAATATCACTGCTGTCGATTTTGTAGATGCCGCCGTTGAGCATGATGCTCAAGTAATTGCAGTTTCATCTATGATGATGCATACCGCAACAGGCGAAGAAGGAAGCCTGCAAATACGTGAACTATTACATGAACGCGGACTGGAAAAAAAGATTAAGTTAATCGTGGGTGGCTCACCTTTTAGATATGATAAGGAGTTGTACACCAGTGTAGGTGCTGATAATTGGGCACCTGATGGTATTAGTGCAGCAAAAATAATTTGCCAATTAATTCATGAGGTCAAAGCATCATGACACCTTTAGAGATATTAGTCGCAGCACTAACAGGCCAAGCTGCTCCCAGAATTCCTGTATTTTGTAATTTCCTAGACTACGGGCCTGGAGAATTAAATATGACACCTAAGGAATACTTTTCCCGTGGTGAATATATGGCGGAAGGGCAACTTAAATTATTAAAGCGTTATGGTCATGATAATGCATGGTGTATGAGTTATGTAGGTATAGAAGCTGAAATATTAGGCTGTCAGGAAATTTTATTTCCCAAAAAAGGCGCACCTAATGTTAAAGATTTCGTGATTAAAAGCTGGGATGATATTGAAAAATTAACCATACCTGAAGATATTAGCCAGCACCCTCATTGGCAAACAACGGCTGATTGCTTGTCAATATTAAGTCAGGAAATAGGTACGACAAATCCGATCTGTGCTTATGCTTCATCTTCAAACACTTTGCCCATTTTATTAATGGGGATGGAAAAATGGATGGAACTCGTGCTTATGGGGCCTAAAGATTTACGTGAAGAACTCATGCGTAAATGTAGCGATTTTTGTCAGCAACAAGTTAAGGCTTTTCGTAAAGCAGGTGCTCATATTATTTTGTATGCGACCAGCTTCGGCACACCTTATTTTATTTCTAAAAAGATGATTGCCGAGTGGGCGGTGCCTTGGATGAAAAATGATCTACAAGGAGATGCAGGCGGCATTGTCTATTATTGTGGCGGCGCACCCATGAATGAAGTAGTCGATACGGTTATGAAAGAGGTTGGGATTGGTGCTTATTATATTAGTCCATTGGATGACTTGGCTGAAGCCAAAAAAATCATTAATAGCAATGGCTTAACCTGTGCGGCTATTGATGATATTAAAATGGTTCATTGGACTGTTGAGCAAACACGCGCAGAGGTAAAGCGTCTTATAGAAATAGGAAAACCTGGTGGCCACTTTTTATTCGGTAGTAGCTTGATGCCATTGGAATTGCCTGAAGAAAATATCGTCGCCATGATCGAAGCAGCTTTTAAATATGGTCGCCAGTAATGAAAACCATTCCTATTTTTCCTGAGGCTTCAGACCAATTAGTGATGGTGGGTTGCTCTATTTTACGTAAAGAAGTCGATAGTTTGATTAAAAAACATCACTGGCAAATGGAGACACATTATTTAGATGCGGCACTGCATAACTATATAGGTAAGCTATCTACCGAGCTAAATAAAGCATTAGTAGAGGAAGAACAGAAAGGTAAAAACACTTTGGTCTTTTATGGTGCCTGTCATCCTAATATGGATAAAAAAATAGCCAGTCACCACACATGCAGGACTCAGGGGCAAAACTGTATTGTGATGTTATTAGGTTATGAGCATTTTATGAGTGAACTTTCTCAAGGTGCCTTTTTTTTATTGGAAGGTTGGGCGCAAGACTGGGAAAAAGTGCTTAACGACTCGTTTAATGGCAACCTCAGTATTATTCGAGAAATTTTTCATAGTAGTCATAAATATATTCTTGCCTTACGTACGCCTTTTAGTAGCGATTATATTACAGCAGCAGAAAAAGCAGCTGCTTTTGTAGACCTACCTTTACGTTGGCTAGATGTCGATTTACAAGAGCTGGAAGCTGTGATGATTCAGGTGGTTGAAGAAAAAATACAGGCATTACATGCACAGTGATTCCGACTATCAACAGTTACTTGCTAAAAACCAAAAATTGAAGGCAAAGGTACAGCGATTATCTGAAGAAAAGTCCAATTTATTCTTGATTCATCATTTATTGGAGACCTTAAAGCCCAGCGGTGATATTGATCAGCAATTAAAAAACGTCTTAGTTGGTTTAGGACAATGTCTTGGTGGCACTAATATTGAGTTATATTACTATGCACATAATCAACTGAACCATATTGATTTATTTGGCGAAGTTAAAGTACTCAAAGAAATTTCAGACCCATTTGTTAATAAAATATTTGAGAGTAAGAGTTTTATTGAAAAACCGTCCTCAAATACAAATTCTTTTCTTATTGATGCTAAGCAGCTAAACGCATGGGAATGGGGGTTTCCATTGTTAATAAATGAAAAAATGTTGGGGGCAATTAAAGTCTCTAATGCAATGGGCTCAGTGCTGTTGCGTAACCATTTAGCCCCTTTTTTTAGTCATCTTGCACTTATTTTAAACAATCAAATTATTTCTCAGTCAGAAGCCGCGGCTAATAAAGCTAAAAGTGAATTTCTGGCGGTTATGTCTCATGAAATCAGAACACCCATGAATGCTGTTTTAGGCATGGCAGAGTTACTTTTACAGCCTGAACTGAATGATGCAGAACGCTTAAAGTACACCCAAATTATATTAAATTCGGGACGCAGTTTATTGTTGATACTGAATGATATTTTAGATTTATCTAAAATTGAAGCCGGTAAAATCAGTTTAGAGTACAGTACCTTTCATCCCAACAATTTATTAGATGAATTAAAAACACTATTTTCTGCTCAAATGAAACAGAAAAATATACAGATAACCGTCAACAATACCCTTGATCCTAAGCAGTATTATTTGGCTGATATAGAGCGGCTTAAACAGATGCTGTCAAACCTAGTCAACAATGCTGTTAAATTTACTAGCGAAGGCTTTATAAAAATAGGTGTCAAAGAAATTCAGCATAGCCAGCATCATGCAATATTAAAATTTTATGTACAAGATACCGGCATAGGTATTTCAAAAGATAAGCAAGCACTGTTATTTAAAGCCTTTTCGCAGACAGATAGTAGTATTTCACGCGAGTATGGCGGCACAGGTTTAGGCTTATCCATCGTGTTGCAATTATCCAAATTAATGAATGGCGAGGTCGGGTGTGAAAGTAATGCAGGAGAAGGCGCGTACTTTTGGTTTCAGGTTAAACTTGAAAAATCGAGCTATACTGTAAATATTGATAATAAGACTGATTCAGAATCACTGCTTGAGCCAGTCTTACCCGAATCTTTAATTTTTATAAGCCAGCAAGAGCAACAAAAAGTAATGTTTTTAGTCCATAAGCTAGATCAGCTATTGGCAGATAATATGTTTGATGCTGTAGATTGCTACAAAGAGTTACAAACATTGCTTCAGGATAAAAGTATCAGTAAATCATTAGCTGTACTTGAATCCTTAATTAACAAAATGGATTTTGAACAAGCACAAGATTATTTACACAAACTGGCTATTCCTCAAATTATAGACATAAAGTTACAAGATGAATAAATCACACTTTAAAATCCTTATTATTGATGATACGCCTGCCAATTTGCAGTTATTAGGGCAAGTTTTAAACCAAGATTATATTATTCAAATTGCGACCTCAGGTAAAAAAGGACTGGCGATTGCGGCTAACGACCAACCTGATTTGATTTTGTTAGATATTATGATGCCAGAAATGGATGGCTTCGAGGTCTGCGAACGCTTAAAGCAAAACAACAAACTAGCTCATATCCCCGTTATTTTTATCACCGCACTTAATGATGCTGCAACCGAAGTCAAATGCCTTTCGGTTGGTGCCGTTGATTTTATCAATAAACCAATCAATATAAAGCTAGCGCGTTTACGCATTGATAATTTCATGGAACGTGAGCGATTACGTCGTGAAACCCTTATTAAGGAACAAATTAAACTAGCGGCGAACGTTTTTAATTATTCTCATGACGGTATTTTGTTTTCTGATGCGGAAAATAAAATCATAAAAACCAATGCTGCATTTACAAAGATTACTGGATATTTACCAAATGAAGCTGTGGGTAAAAATCCTCGATTTTTGCAGTCAGGAAAACAAAATCAAGCATTCTACAAAACCATGTGGGAACAATTGCTAGAACATGAGCATTGGGATGGCGAACTTTGCAATAAACATAAAGATGGCCACTTGTTTATTATCCATACCAGTATTCTTATCATCAAAGGTCCTGCCGGTAATGTACAAAATTATTTAGCTATATTTTCTGATATTACTTTACGCAAAACACATGAGGAAGAATTAAAAAAAATAGCTTATTTTGATGAGTTGACTGGATTACCCAATCGTACATTATTGAATGATCGTATGGATCAAGGGATTCAACAAACATTACGCCGTAATAATACGATGGCATTTTGTTTTTTAGATTTGGATGGCTTTAAACCTGTAAATGATTCTTATGGGCATGCCGTAGGTGATAATTTATTACAGCAAGTGAGCGAAAGAGTTGTACATTGTTTGCGTAAGATTGATACCTTGTCACGCGTCGGTGGCGATGAGTTTGTTATCTTGTTGCTAGACCAAAAATCAGAGGATGAATATATAGCAACAGTTGATCGTGTTTTGCAGGTTATAGAGAAGCCTTTCATTATCGAGGGGCACTCAATTAGTATTTCTGTCAGTATCGGGGTTACTTTATTTCCTCAAAACAATAGTGATCCCGATACTTTGCTTCGTCATGCAGATCAGGCCATGTATAACGCAAAGTTGCAAGGTAAAAACCAATATAGTTTGTTTGATGATCAACAAAGTCGTGAATACTCCAAAGAGAGTCAGTTATTAAATGAAATTAAATTTGCACTGATCAATAAAGAGTTTGTTTTACATTATCAGCCTAAAGTTAATTTACAGACTAGAAAGGTCATAGGTGTTGAAGCATTAATACGTTGGGAGCATCCTGAGCGAGGCTTATTATCTCCGGCAGATTTTCTGCCTGTTATTGAGAACACTCATTGGATGATAAAAGTGAGTGATTGTGTTATTGATACAGCTTTGAAGCAACTGAGTGAGTGGCATCAAGCCGATATAAAAATTACCGTCAGTGTTAATGTTGCGCCTTGCGACTTGACACAAGGTGATTTTGTTGAAAAATTACGCAGTCATTTAGATAATTATCCTGATCTAAAACCAAAGTACTTGGAACTGGAAATTTTAGAAACCACAGCATTGAATGATATCGATAATGTCTGCAACATTATGCAGTCTTGCATTGAATTGGGTGTTAGCTTTTCGCTTGATGATTTTGGTACGGGTTACTCTTCATTAACTTATTTAAAAAGGTTACCAGCTAAAGCCTTAAAAATAGATCAAACCTTTATTCGTGATATGTTGGTTGATGAAGAAGACTTAGCTATTGTTATTGGAACTCTCGGATTAGCAAAAGCATTTCACCTTGAAGTGATAGCCGAAGGCGTTGAAACACCCGAACACGGTGATAAATTAATTGAATTAGGCTGTAACTTAGCACAAGGGTATGGAATTGCACGACCTATGCCAGCACATAAAATTAATGATTGGTTACAGCAATGGGAAGTTGATGAAAAGTAATTTCTAATAAGCCACCTAATTACCCACGCGTTTCAGAAAAATTCATACGGTACACGGCTTTTTCTTAGCCCTCCCATAAGTTCTGGCAATATTATTGGCTATGTCACCGTTAAGTGTTGAAAAATTGAAGTGGCTCTTAAAAGCCCTCTCCTGCTGGAGAGAGCTTAAGAGCTAACAAAATCCACACTTAACGGTGACTTAGCCTTAATCATCACTGAAAACTTTATGCGAAGGCAGCGACACAGACCCATCTTTTCAGCAAGACACTTACTGCACGCCATACTCTTTCAGCAATGCATTAAACTCAGCAATGGCTAAGGGCTTGCTAAATAGATACCCTTGATAGTGTGTACAACCTTCAGCCAACAAACATTGTTGTTGCTCTTTAGTCTCAACACCTTCGGAAATAACAGTGAGTCCCAAACTGTGCGCCATTGCGATAATGGTACGAACAATCACTTGGTCATTACTATTGCTGACAAGATCATCGACAAAGGATTTATCAATCTTAAGTTGGTCTAGAGGTAACTGCTTAAGATATTGTAACGACGAATAGCCCGTACCAAAGTCATCTAATGAAAATTGAATACCCATATCAGATAATGCCTTCATTTTTCCAATAGTGTCTTCAACATCATCTAGCAATAGACTTTCTGTCAGCTCCAATTTAAGGAGAGCAGGATTGATCTCATGCTGCCTGATTGCCATAGTCACTTGTGTGACAAAATCTACCTGACGAAATTGCTTAGCACTGACATTAACAGACAATGTTAGATTACAAGTTGCTTTATCGTGTTTCCAAACTTGTAATTGAGCACAACCGCTATCAAGTACCCATTGACCTATTGCTAAAATAGTTTGGCTTTGTTCTGCAATGGGAATAAAGTCCAGTGGCGATACTATTCCTCGCTCAGGGTGTTGCCAACGGATTAAGGCCTCTGCACCTACGGGGTTTTGTGAATTATCAACCTGTACTTGATAATACAACTGAAACTGTTGTTGCTCTATCGCTTCTACTAATGCTTTTTCAAGTTCTGCCCGTACGGTGATACTTTCCTGCATCTGTGGATCAAAAAAGCGAAGTGCATTCCGTCCATCATCTTTAGCCTGATAAAGGGCAATGTCAGCTTGCTTTAATAACGCTTCTACTTCAGCTTTGTGACCATCAAACAACGTAATACCAATACTCGTGCTACAGGTGTAATGGTGACTCGCAAGTTGATAATGCCTGCTGATGGAAGACAAAACCTTATTGGCAATATCTTCTGTCTGTGTCGCGGCTTCAATTGACTGAGCACTTAACCCTTCTAAGAGTACAACAAATTCATCACCACCAAAACGAGAGACCGTATCATCTTCACGTACACATTCCGTAAGGCGCTCAGCAATTTGCTGTAGCAATAAGTCGCCCATATCATGCCCTAAGGTATCATTAAGTGTTTTAAAGTGATCAAGATCAAGAAACAGTAATGCACCTTTTTTACCGCTACGTGCACTTGCCGCCATCGCATGATGAATTCGATCAACCATAAGTCGACGATTAGGTAGATGTGTAAGGGGATCGTAATAAGCTAAGTCTTCAATTTCTTGTTCAGCTTGCTTTCTCAAGGTAATATCAGTAATTGTACCCACATAGTTAGTCACAATACCGGCTGAGTTTTTTACCGCTGTAATAGTAAGTTTCTCTGGATACTCTTCACTATTTTTACGTTTATTCCAAACTTCACCTTCCCAGTAATCTGTAGTGTTTATTGCTTTCCACATCGCCTCATAAAATAGTGCATCATGGCGACCTGAAGACAGCATACTAGGGTTGTTACCGATAGCCTCTTCTTCCTTATAGCCTGTAATTATTGTAAATGCCTTATTGACTCGAATAATGACATTATCAGCGTCAGAAACCATCATACCTTCTTGAGATTCAAAAGCTGTGGCAGCAATACGCAGGTCATGTTCAGCATGTTTTTGTTTGCTTATGTCAATGTTAGTGCCAAGCATTCGTATAGGTACGTCATCCTTGTCCCGAAACACTTTTGCTACGGCTTTAATATCGTGAATCTCGCCATTCGGCCAAATGACCCGAAATTCAGTATCAAAAGGTTTTTTGCCAGAAATAGCATCCTGAAGCTCTTCTTTAGAACGCTCACGATCATCGGGGTGTAACGATTTATTCCAAGCATCCAGAGCACCAGAAAAGTCCTCTTGCTGCATATTGTAAAGCGAAAACATAGAGTCGTCCCACACCAATTCCAAAGTCTGTGGATTCAAATCCCATACACCAACCCCATTATGAGAAGCAGCTAAAGCTAACCGTTCTTCTTTGTCTTTTAATAATGTTTCTAATTTTTTTCTATCTGTAATATCACGAGCGATACCCAGCACCCCAACAAGTAACTCCTCAGCATCAAAAATAGGTGTTTTAATGGTTTCGAACAACCCTTGACAACCTTCTTTAGCAAAAGTTAATTTTTCTTCGTTGATACGAGGCTTATTAGTTAACATAACTAGCCTGTCATGCTCTCGAAAAAAATCAGCCTGCTCTTTATCTACAAAATCGTAATCGGTCTTGCCGACAATATTCGCTTCTTTAGCGCCAAAAAGTTTCTCAAACGCAGGGTTGCAAGAAAGATAAATACCCTCCTTATCTTTTAGCCATACCAGATCTGGAATAGCATTTACTAGTGTACTAAGTTGAGATTTATTTTTTCTAAGTAATTGCTCGCTTTGTTTACGCGCTTTAATTTGTTTCTGCAAAGTACGGTTCCAATACAGAACAAGACTAAGCAGTAGTAATAATCCAATCGCAACCTGAATGGCAATACGATAATCAACTTGTAATGTAAGCTCGACTTTTCCCCATTCGTCAAAAATCTGTTTTTTCTGTTGTTTTGTAATAGCGTCCAAAGCACGGTTAAGCAGAGGAATAAGTACCGGTGCATATTCTTTTTTTACCCCCAAAGCGAGGTCGTTTGAAAATTCAGTTTTACCAACGATTCTGATATTTTGAATCGCTGAATTTGCAATTACATACGATGTCTGGGCTAAAGTTGAGAGTAGTACATCGACCTTTCCAGAAGAAACGGCTTCTAAACCTTGTTGCAAATTATCTACCCAGTGGTAATCCAGTTCTGGGTATGCATCAGTAATGTATCCAATGTAACCATAACCCTTAATCAACGCGATTTTTTTGTCAGCAATCTGCGCAATGTTATTTACATACGCTTGCTTATCATTCATAACAATAATGATGGGGCTGGAAAGGTAAGGCTTGGTAAATGCCATTATGTCGCTTAATGAGGAGTCAACCGTTTCTGAGATAATATCAATTTTTCCATCGCGTACCTTTTCTACAGATTCTTGCCAAGTTTTGCTTGCTACGATATTGAATTTAATCCCTGAATGTTTCTCAATTAATTTAAGGTGGTCAGCCACAATGCCGATATATTCTCCCTTATCATCAAATGCTTCATAGGGAAGCCAATCAGGGTCGCCCGTAAATTTGAGGTTATGATGTTCATGTAACCATATTTGTTCTTGGGGAGTGAGTGTGATGCGACGAACACCGTCATCGGACTGAATAAAAGA
>CAJVYL010000047.1 GCA_913009265.1 uncultured Methylococcales bacterium | reverse complement strand
CCTTCTGCTTCACATTGCGTACAAAGCATTGTGCTAGAAAGATAAAGCCCTTCTAGCGAAGTATTTGATTTAGGGTTAACGGTGTTTTCAATCGCTAATACAAATACTTGTTCCTGAGGTACATTATCAATAGATAAAGACTCTGTACTTTGTTTATATTGCGCTTCATTTAATGCCACACCATCCATTGCTACGCTGACTAGCTCCAGACTTTCACCGTGCAGAACTAAAGCAGCATTATCTACTTTACTCTTTGGGTTTTTCTGAATGGTAAGCTTTGAAACCACACGAGTTTTTAATTCATCTAAAATAACTGTAAGTTCTACACTTTCAATTAAATATTCAGGAACGGTATAGTCTTTCAGGTAAATTGTTTGTGGTTTTTTATCTTGCATTTTTAAAGTAAATTTATGTTTTATATTTAAGAAGCTATCCCAGTGATGATAGCATAGGTTTTATTCTCCCCTTTAGCAAAGAGGAACGTTCATAAGCAGTTCTTAATAACCAAGGCTTTTAAATTTCTACAGCTAAATATAATTAAAACAATGCATAAACAATATTTACAACAAGCCATAGATTTAGCCAATCAGAATGTTGCAAATTTACAAGGCGGACCTTACGGTGCAGTTATCGTAAAAGGTGAAAAAATTATTGCTGCCAGCGGAAACTGCGTCACTACAAATAGAGACCCCACTGCACATGCTGAGATTATGGCTATTCGCCAAGCATGTACGGTATTAGATGACTTTCAACTTAAGGACTGTACGCTTTATAGTAGTTGCGAACCTTGCCCCATGTGTTTAGGTGCCATTTACTGGGCAAGACTTAAAACGGTATATTTTGCTTGTACTCGCCATGATGCTGCCAAAGCAGGGTTTGATGATAGTTTTATTTATGATGAAATAAAACTAGACACCAATAAACGGCATATTCCTATGCACCACTTAAAGACTGAAAACTCTGAAGTGCCTTTTCTCGAATGGAATAGGCAAAATAACAAAGTAACTTATTAAGTTACCACAAGAGCGGACTTTAGTCCGCCATAACGGCTGTATTTATAAATTATTGCGGACTAAAGTCCGCTCTACATTTATAAGCTGAGGTTTGTATATAACCATGTTAAAGAATGACAGGCAACACCTGTCATTCTCGACATTATTATTCAGTTTCAGCCGCTTTTTTTATCTTGATTAACCATCCGCCTTTACCTTCACAATTTCCAGCAGATTGAGAAATAGCATATAAATTTAGTCTTGCATATTTACCATTAAGCTCTGCTGGTAACTTAACTTTTATTATGCCATAAGTATTTCTATCATCTACTTCAAACTTAAGCTTAAGATCTCTCACTTCAACACGAACAGTTGATAAATCGGCACCTCTGTGTACAGAGAATTGTACTGTAGACTCTGCCTCAACTTCAGGTACTGGCTCACCTTTCACCTGTGCTGCTGGAATGAAATCTCTGAAGGTTGGTAAGGGACATTTTTCTTCCACGTTACCTGCATTATAGGCAAATGCAGAGCCAGTAAAAAATACTGCACTTAAAATAAGACTGGTCTTTAACCCTTTTATTATATTCACTATCGGCCTCTCTTTTTTATAATTATTACTCATAAAAAATGCAATATTAGCATTTCCTCACCTAGGACTTTACTCACTTTTAAAAAGCAATTCAACAAACTGTCAAAATTTAATGATTTAAAAGTCTATATTTCATCTCGCCACTCTTTTGTTTTGACTTACTTTCAAGTTTTAACACCTGCTCTGCTGCAACTTGCCTATTAAGGTCCGTCAATTTTCCTTGATAAAAGATTCTATACAGATTGTAACCTTTCTCTGCCATCACCCATGTTGCCGTTTTAACTGCAGGCAGAGCCTCAAAATATTCAGTTAATCGCATAACTTCTGCGACTCTTGTTATTCCAGAAACTTTCATCATCATTTCTTCAATATTCCGTCCTTTCTGTTTTGCCGCATAAAAAGTAGATAATCTATCATAGACACCTTGAAAACCATGTAGAGCCACAGCATCAATTGTGGAACAACTGTCTCTCCATTGTTCAATTTTTTCATCAAAATATAATGTCCATTCTGCTTTCCAGCAATTACCTTGTTTAACTATCTTTCCTGCTAAAGTAGAAACAACCTCATATCGCACCGACACTTCCAATAAATGTTCTGAATATGCACTCAACACATCAGCAATAGACAGCACTCGCTTTTCTCTTAAATCTTGCATAGGAAACAAGATAGGGATTTTTTTCTGGTTTGCAGCCGTCCTTAATACCCTCTCAATCTCTGGCATCTCATCTGAATCAAAAAGTTTCTGTGTTCCACTTTCATCTTCCACCACCAACCATAATAAAGTTCTTGGTCGCACTTCATTCCATAACCAAAGCTTTCCTGGTCGCAAAGTATTAATCAAACTTTCTTCATCAAAGACAATTCGCATCACCCGTTCGTCTTTATTATTTGTTTCAGATAAGGAAAGTTGATATTCATCAACATATCCATTGGCATTAGATAGCACCCCACGAACAGTGTCATCTGTAAAAATATTATTTCCTGCCAGAGTTCTTTTTAATACACGCTGCATAGCTTGGTTAATCGCCGTATTTACATCTTTTTCTTGCTCACTTTTAACAACGACTTCAACCTTATACAAGCCCTCTACAGCGACTGCATAAACATTTTGATGACCCAACATCAAAAAAACAACTAATCCTCTAATCCATACTTTCATATCATTCACACAAATTGCTAGATGTCTTGTACAATATCGGTAGATTTATCATTAACTTTAATAAGAGAACATTACATTGAGCAAACAAAATCAAGAAGGCCTAAATTATAAAAGTGCAGGTGTTGATATTGAAGCAGGCAATGACCTCGTCGAACGTATTAAACCTATCGCAGCAAAAACACGTAGACCTGGAGTAATGGCTGGCTTAGGCGGCTTTGGCTCTTTATTTGAACTTCCATTAGATCGCTATAAAAATCCTATTCTGGTTTCTGGAACTGATGGCGTAGGTACAAAACTTAAACTTGCCATTGAGTTAGGCATTCATGACACAGTAGGCATAGACCTTGTTGCCATGTGTGTTAATGATATTATTGTTCTGGGTGCAGAACCACTATTTTTTCTTGATTATTACGCAACAGGAAAGCTAGAGGTAGAAACTGCAGCTTCTGTTATTGCAGGTATTGGAAAAGGCTGTGAGCTTTCTGGTGCAGCTCTTGTTGGTGGTGAAACAGCTGAAATGCCAGGTATGTACACTGGTGGTGACTTTGATCTAGCTGGTTTTTGTGTGGGTATTGTCGAAAAAGATAATATTTTAGATGGCAGTAAAGTTAAAGCTGGCGACAAATTAATTGGTATTGCTTCTTCTGGCCCTCATTCCAATGGTTATTCTTTAATCCGTAAAATTCTTGAAACCAGCAATGCATCTTTAGATGATTCACTGAATGGCAAGCCTTTAGGCCAAGCCTTACTTGAACCAACTAAAATTTATGTTAAATCATTGTTAGAGCTACTAAAAACAGTCCCTGTTCATGCCTTAGCGCACATTACAGGTGGTGGTTTAACTGAAAACCTACCTAGAGTATTACCTGAAGGTCTTGATGCATCAATTAACTTAGCTGCTTGGGAGCTTCCTGAAACATTCAAATGGCTACAAGAAAAAGGTAATGTTTCTCAAGCTGATATGCTAACAACCTTTAACTGTGGTATTGGCATGATAGTTTGTGTTGATGCAGAAAATGAAGCAGAGACAATGGCTATATTAGCTCAACAAGGTGAAACAGCTTTTGCAGTCGGTGAAATAGTTGCTTCTTCTGGTGACCCAAAAGTGGTTTACAGCAAATAACAAATATTACCCCCCTAAATAAGCCTTTTATTTAGGGGGGAAGCTATTTATTAACTTTAAAATACTCTCCATATCTAATAATAGATACGTTTGATACCCAGCAAATAGAGCAAGTACAATAAAAATAACGCCACTTATTCGATGAAGTAAGCTGATAGGTATTCTTTGTAATATTGTCCGCCCCGCCCAAACACCTAGTGCTGAAGTTGTAATTAAGGCAACAGTAGAGCCAAGCCAAACAGCAATTGGCAAACTAGAACTACTTAACGCTACAACAGCTAATTGAGTTTTATCCCCAAACTCAGCCAGTGTAATCAGTAAAAATGTACCCAAAAGAAGGCTACCACTAGTACGTGCAGTTATCTGTTCCTCATCCTCATCTTCTACTCGCAAAGCCAATACCCCAAACACAGCAAATAACAATGCAACAGAAGCAGAAATAACAATTTCAGGCAGCACACTGGCAATAGCCACACCAAAAACGACAGCCAGAGAATTTAGCAATAAAAAAGCCAAACTTGCTCCAACCATCACAGGCACCGCTCTATACCTTGCAGCCAAAGCCATACATACCAACTGACTTTTATCACCTATTTCTGCCGCAAAAACCAACAAAAAACTTGAGCTTGATACCTTTGAAACTTCGATAATATCTAGCGCTAACAAATAATCAATCACATAGTTCATATATAAGTTTTATTCATCTTAAATAAAAATAGGGTTAAAAACACTACATCATAACCCTACTTATATATTACTGGTACTTTGAGCCTTCTCCAATATGAAATGAGCCTGAAAATAGCACCGTATTCCAATATAGAATGAGTCTAAGCTGACAAAATCAGTCAATCTGTTCATGATGAAGGAATGAAAGCCATCATGAATCTTAAAAATTTAAAAAATACTGAAGAATTACAATCCTTATTAGAAGGTGTCAATCAGCTTTAGAAAAGGAGCCACATTATTTTCGCTTTCTGGGTAGTGATTTTGATAAATGAGGAGTAGAAATAGGTCGCGAGGGATGTTGAGGTTTTGGACGATAATGCGGGCGACGAGGAATGGAGTACCGATTATAATAAGGGCTAATATAAACTCTATTGCTATTATCAAGTCGCTCCTGCTCAAGAGAATTTCTCTCTTCTAAGGCATCGGCCTGCCGTTCCACTTGTCTTGCTCTCTGATATGTTGCATATGCATTATCTTCTTTAGCCCGAATTAGACGTTCTTTATCTTGGTTTTCTTTTGCAACTCTCCTGCTCTCCGCTGAAATAGCTAAATCTGAATTAAGCTTGGCTGCCGCCGTTTGTTGTTGCGCAACGCTAATATCTTTCTTTTTCTTAAATTCACTGCCTTCATGTATACATTCTGTATCCTGATAGCTCACTTGCCCCTCATCGATACATTTATACATCTTTGCATAAACAGGCGATATAGAAAATACGATAAAAAATACCAGAATAACTTTCATTACCTCATCCCCTTTGGACGCTACCAAAAAATGAACTTAACCCTTTACCTAATAGAGATACCCTTACCTAAAGGTTCGATTAATCCAGCTATAAACACGTTTTACCACCATCCCCTCATCGTGCTGAAATAAATGCCCCTCACCTTTAACTTCAACCTGACGATAACTTGGGTTTTCTTTTCCTGCAATCCGTCTTTTTCTTGCACTATCTCTGACTTCTGGGGAATCAAACTCTGCAAATATATCTAAAAAAGGTTGATTGATCCTATTTATAAAATCAATCACCTGAACATCGGTGTGATTACTTTTGGGGACGAGCAAACTAATCGCTGCAATAGCCTTCACTTTTGTATCGGTAACATTCTCATTGATATAGTGGACAGCCATTGTTCCACCTAGACCATAGCCAATTAAAACAATGTTTTTTACTTTTGCTGCGAATAAATAATCGATTGCTGCCTGAATTCTATTTTTAGCATCACTAAATAACTTATAGTATTCATTATCTTTTGCCCCAACTCCCAACACTGGCAATTGTATGGATAATGTAGCCCACCCATGTTGTGGCAAATAGGTTCTCAATGGATTGATGATTTTCTTTTGATTTGGGTGTCCATCCATAGGGTGCAATAAAATTGCCGTTCCCAGATTTTCCTTATCTTCTGTTTCTGTATACAGGGTTAAAAACTTATTACCTTTTGCTTCTAACCAAGCAATTCTGCCCATTGAAAAAGAAGTTTTAATTTCTTCTGCATATTCCATTTCACGCAATTCATTAGAAGCACTACTGTTACCACTAAAAAAATAGACAACAATAAATACAAAACACCTAAACATTACTTTTTCTCTGTTATATAAAACGTGCTATCCCGATATATATCATGAATATGCCTTAAAAACACCATAACAACTGATGCAACAGGTAAAGCTAACAACACCCCTAAGAAGCCAAACAGCTGCCCACCGGCTAAAACAGCAAACATAACAGCAACTGGATGCAAGCCTATTTTATCACCGACTAACCACGGTGTTAGCCACATACCCTCTAAAGACTGACCAACTGCAAAAACAATTGAAATGGGGATTAAATAAATCACATCGTGAAATTGTAAAATTGCTGCCACACAAGCAACTGTAAATCCAACAATAGATCCCAAATAGGGAACAAAGCTAACAATACCTGCCAACATGCCTATGACCAACCCAAGGTTTAAACCAACAGCCCATAAACCTATACTATAAATAACACCTAAAGCTAACATGACATAAAACTGTCCACGCATAAACGCACCTAAAACATCATCCGTTTCAAGTGCTAATTTTTTAGCTGTTGACTCAGCTCTTCTAGGTAATAGCTTTTGAATTTTATCGACCAGAATATCCCAGTCTCGTAACAAGTAAAAAGTAATCACAGGAATTAAAGTTAAGTTCATCAACCATTCTGCTAGCACCCCACCAGACCGAGAAACCGAGCTTATAAAAAACATAGCCCCACCGCCAGCTTTTTGCCAATTATCTTTTATCAAAGCAATAACTTTATCATTTTCAATCAAATGAATATCCCAGCCAAGATGAGCTTCAATCCATGGAATAACTATTCGATTTAACCACTCGATATAAGCAGGAACTTTATCAATAAAATGGGCAACCTGGAATTCAATTTTTGGGACAACAATACCAATAACAGAAAAGGTAATTAGGAATATGCCGATAAAAACAACGATCACGGCATTAGTTCTGCCTAATTGATAGCTTTTAATTTTAACTACTTCAAGCCTATCCGCTAGTGGATCACCTAAGTACGCAAAGATAGCAGCACAAACAAAAGGCATTAATATTGGTGCCAATAAGTAAATCAAGCCACCAACGACCAAGAAAAAAGTTAATGCCAGCCATTTTTGAGAATCTGTCATATTTTATCCTAGTCTTTTAAAAGATTAATTTACCCCTCCTTTTAATTAAAAGGAAGGGTAATAAACAAATTAATGCTTATGTGTATGATGGGAATGATCTTCTTTTTTCTTAGATAATGAAGGGAATCGCTCTTTTGCATAACGAGAGTGGCATTGAATACAACTTTCATTCATTTTATAAAAATAAAAATTAGTTATATCTGCATTTCTAGCTTTCGCAGCATACGCCAACATACCTGCATATTTATGAAAATCACGATCTTGTCTGATAAATTGATCAGGCAAGCTATTATGAAGACTCGTCATTTGTTCCTTAGTTAAGCTTTTTTTCATAATATAGCTTGCTTGAATCTGCTTACCAATTTCTTCAGCTTTATCCCACTCACCTTTAGCGATTGAACTAAGTAACTCTTTCATACCCTTTTCAACAGCTAACATTTCTTGTGTTAGTAATGGTTTAATATCAGCAGGAATTGCAAATGCCACATGCGCCTTTTCATCAGCAACACTAACAAAAGAGCTCAGTAACCCAATAAAAAGAGCAACAACTATTGACCTGAAACTCATTTAATCCACCCGCCAAAATACAGGCCTAAGCCAGCAATAAAGGTCACTATAACGGCTATTGAAACCCATATACCTAATTTGCTCACTGATTCTTCAGCATGAATTTCTACACCTTCTATACGTGCATTAACTGCTTTTGACTTACCATCCTCAGTTTGTTCAACTTCATAATAAATAACATCACCTCGGTAAGGTCTTCTTACAAACCCTTTTAGCGCTGAAATATGAATAAAAATATCATCACTACCATCATCAGGCTTAATAAAACCGAATCCTCGATCATCTTTCCAAGTCTTTAAAATACCTTGTGTTTCTTTTGCCATTTCTTATTTCCTCTCTTAAAACATGTCATTCAGCATTTCTGCCATCCTGATGGCTTACTTTAACTAAGCCATTCCACTGGAGGACTGATTTTATATCATCCTCAATGCTTTTGTCTCTATATACAGAGATATATAAGTATAGATTAGAAATTTGTTTTATGAAAACTTAGCAAAGCTATATTGAATTAGGCTTAAGATAGCCATATACGGGGCGTAATTACTGATAAAACTTATCACTAATTATTTTATATGAACCTGAGTTTGTAGAAGATACAAACCCAGGGTTTAAATATTATTATTTATTTAACAACTTCTTCACCATCAATAACTAGGCTAGAAATATGGAAGCCAGTATCTGATGCTGATAAAGTACAACTTGCACTTTGAAAGTTATAACCTTTTTCACCGTCATACTCATACGTCAAATAAGTTGAATTATCCGTTTTTGTATTTGATACCAATGAAGTAATTTGTGTTCCCGTATGGCTTTTTATCAATTTAGGACACTTTTGTCCTGCAATACGGTTCATATTGGCTCTATCACGAATCATTGCAGAAGATCTTCTATCTTCATCCGTTTGTTCTTTATTTGAACCTACCATAAAAAAACCAATACCGAATACCAATGCTACGGCAATCATCATTTTTTGCGAGTTGCTTATTTCATCCATCTCATCTCTCCTAATTAATTAACTTACTTTTTATAATTATTTTCGTTTGAAATCACTATATTATAAAAACCGAATATACGCAATAACTCAATCATTAATTTAAAATTCAATCCCTTGAGCTGCTTTAATTCCATCCGCATAAGCATGCTTTATCTTATTCATTTCAGTGACAGTATTTGCCACCTCAATAACTTCCGGTGCAGCATTTCTCCCTGTCATCACCAAATGCATCCAAGCTGGTTTTTCATTATTAACAAAGTCTGCTATTTCTTGTCCTTCTATCCAGTTATAGCCACAGCAGTAATTAATTTCATCTAATAAAACAAAATCATATTCTTCTGACAGGATTTTCTGCTTACTAAATTCCCATATTTCACGACTGGTCTTAATATCTTGCTCAGGATTCTTAGTGTCCCATGTAAAGCCATCACCCAGCACATGCCATTCAATATTATCAAACCGTTCAGCCGCTTTTTGCTCCCCCGTTTGCCACTTGCCTTTTATATACTGAATTACACAGACTTTCATTCCCCAACCTGCCGCACGAAACACCATACCAAAGGCACTAGAGGATTTACCCTTACCTTCTCCTGTATGCACTAAAACTATACCTTGGCGACGATCTCTTGATTTCATCTTCTCACTCAATAAACAAAATTAGCGTGTAATAATACAGCAATTGAAATACAGTCGCGGCCATTACTGCTACAATGCGATTTTTTAATACTTTCACCCCAAAATAGAAATATAAAATGGACGTTATCCAGCGTATTGCCGAAGAATTATCTGTCAACATCAAACAAGTAGAAGCTGCTGTTACTTTACTTGACGAGGGAGCAACCGTTCCTTTTATTTCTCGATATAGAAAAGAAGTGACAGGAGGTTTAGATGATATACAACTTCGTATGCTTGATGAGCGCCTAAACTATCTTCGTGAACTCAATAGCCGTAGAGAAACCATTCTGGAAAGTATTATTTCTCAAGGAAAGCTAACACCAGAGCTAGAACAAAAAATACTTCAAGCCGATACAAAAACATTGCTTGAAGATTTATATCTGCCTTATAAACCCAAGCGCAGAACTAAAGCTCAAATAGCCAGAGAAGCAGGACTAGAGCCTTTAGCCGATGCCATCTTTAATGACCGTAGCGTTATTCCGGAGCAATTAGCACTCGACTTTATTAATACTGAAAAAGGCATTAATGATGCAACAGCCGCTTTGGATGGCGCCAAACAAATTATTATGGAACGCATTTCTGAAGATGCTGAGTTATTAACTGATCTCCGCGAACGAATCTGGAATAAAGGTATCATGCATTCCACTGTCGTTAAAAATAAGGAAACAGAGGCGGCAAAATTTAAAGATTATTTTGATTATCAAGAAGCGATTAATAAAATACCTTCACATCGAGCACTGGCTATTTTTAGAGGTCGTAACGAAGATTTATTATCCATTAGCTTAAAACCTGCTGTTGATGATAAAGAAGAGCACCAACTCTGCGCCCAATTAGTTGCTCGTCATATTAATGTCACCAACACATCCTCTCCTGCCGATGCATGGCTTGCTGAAGCCGCTCGCTTAGGTTGGAAAATCAAACTTTTTACCCGTATTGATTTAGATTTAAAATTACGTTTACGTGAAGCAGCTGAACTTGAAGCTATCCGTGTATTTTCAAGTAATTTAAAAGATTTATTACTGGCCGCACCTGCGGGGCCAAAAGCAACTATGGGCTTAGATCCTGGTATTCGTACTGGAGTGAAAGTAGCGGTAGTAGACCCAACGGGTAAAGTTTTAGATTTTGATACCATCTACCCACATGCGCCAAAAAACCAGTGGGATGCCTCTATTAATAGCTTGGCAAAACTGATCGAAAAACATCAAGTCGATTTAGTCAGCATTGGTAATGGTACGGGGTCACGCGAAACAGATCAATTAGTTGCCGACCTAATGAAGCAACATAAAGCTTTAAAATTCCAAAAAATAATGGTTTCAGAAGCCGGTGCTTCCGTCTATTCTGCATCAGAATTAGCCGCTAAAGAATTTCCTGATTTAGATGTGACTATTCGTGGAGCTATATCTATTGCACGACGCTTACAAGACCCTCTAGCTGAACTGGTTAAAATTGAACCCAAATCTATTGGTGTAGGCCAATATCAACATGATGTTAATCAAGTACAGCTTTCTAATAGCTTAGAAACCGTTATTGAAGATTGTGTAAATGCTGTAGGTGTTGATGTTAATACAGCTTCAGCATCCTTACTCAAACAAGTCTCTGGTTTATCTGCCAGCGTGGGCGAAAATATTGTTGCCTTCAGAAATGAAAACGGGCCTTTTAATGACCGCAAGCAACTTAAAAAAGTGCCTCGATTAGGTGACAAAGCTTATGAACAAGCCGCTGGCTTCTTACGCATTATGTCAGGAAAAAACCCATTAGATGCATCTTCTGTACATCCAGAAGCTTACCCTATTGTTAATGCTATTATTAAAGAAACAGGAAAACCGATTAAGGAACTAATTGGGCAAAGTAGTTTTTTACGCAGCTTAACGGCAGCAAACTACACTAATGAAAGTTTCGGTTTACCTACCGTTGTAGATATTTTACAAGAGCTTGAAAAACCTGGCAGAGATCCTCGCCCTGAATTTAAAAGCGTTCAATTTAAAGAAGGTATTGAAAAGATATCAGACCTTAAAGAAGGCATGATGCTTGAAGGTGTCGTGACAAATGTCGCTAACTTTGGTGCTTTTGTTGATATTGGTGTACATCAAGATGGCTTAGTACATATTTCACATTTAGCAGATGTTTTTGTAAAAGACCCTAGAGATGTGGTTAAAACCGGTGAAATGGTCAAAGTTAAAGTTATGGAAGTTGATATAGCACGTAAACGTATCGCACTTTCTATGAAGCGTAATGCAGATGAATCCAGCTCGGTTAAGGGAACTACGAAAAAACAAAATACAGGGTCACAACAAAGACGACAAAGTACACCTCAAGTTGATAACACTCAAAATACATTAGCAAGTGCTTTTGCTAAAGCACTAAAAAATTAAATACTGCTATACTTCAAAATGACTATCAATCAGATAACATAAACTTTATTGCCTGAGCTAATACCTAATTATGAAAAAAATAATTTCTCCAATTTTACTGTTAATTCTATTAATTACATCAACAAACAGCTTTTCTTCTGAACAGGACAGTTATGGTTCTCAAGTAGGTGAAAAAGCACTTAATGGATTTACTAATATGACAACTGCTTTTATAGAAATCCCAAAAAACATTATTAATTCAAGCAATGATGCTGGACTATTTTTGGGCCTTCCAGGCGGGATAATAAAAGGAGTTATAAATACTGTCGGCAGAACCCTCGTTGGTGTTACAGACTTAATAACCGCCCCGATTCCAACTAAGCCCATTGCTATGCCTGCATATGTCTGGCAGAAATTTGATATAGACACATCCTACGATGATGAATTCCGATTAAAAACTAGCAACATTGATGACTAACTTTTTATTCAATAACTTCACGCGCCACTCTTTATAATTAACCACCAAAGAGCGTCGCGTGAGGCTTAATTTCATTAAACTGAAAAACTTTCTCCACAACCACATTCGCCGGTTGCATTTGGATTGTTAAATTTAAAAGAGGCATTCAACCCATCTTTAACATAATCAAGCACTAGGCCACTTAGCTTATCCATATCATCATTTTCAACCAATACCTTTACCCCAAACTGTTCAAAAACAGCTTCAGATTCTGACTGGCTATCTGCATAATCAATGGTATATGCAAAACCTGAGCAGCCTGCTACTTTAGTCCCAAGTTTTAATCCAATACCCGAACCACGTTGTTTTAGTTGCTTTTCAATTTGCTTTGCTGCATTTTCAGTAACTGTAACTGACATTTTTCCTCTCTTAATCTTTGATTAACAAAGATTTTAATACTGTAATAAATTGTTTAACTTCTTCGGCCGTATTATCTTTTCCCAAGCTGACACGTATTGCGCCTTTGGCTGTTTGATTGGCTACGCCCATTGCTGTTAATACTGTACTTGCCTTTCCACCGCTGGATGCACAAGCTGATCCACTAGAAACTGCGATATTTTTCCGATCCAACTGCATAAGTAACATCTCACCATCAATACCTTGAACACTAAATTGAGTGGTATTGGGTAATCTGTCAACTTGTTCAGAGAAAATGGTGACATTGGCTATAGTTTTCAAGCCCTCTTCCAATTGCAACCTTAAATTAAGGCAATGCTCTGACCGTAACGCCAAATCAGCCAAAGCCAATTCTGCAGCTTTACCAAAGCCCACAATTGCAGCAACATTCTCTGTTCCTGCTCGCCAACCATTCTCTTGCCCACCACCAATCAATTGTGGTGTTATCGCTAATTTTTTATTTATGACCAAGGCACCACTCCCTTTAGGTCCATATATTTTATGACTAGACAAGCTCATTAAATCAACAGATAACTTGGGAAATGAAACGGGGATTTTACCAATTGCCTGCACAGCATCAGTGTGCAGTAGAACCTGCTCAGACTTTAGTAAATCAGCAAGTTCCTCAATATTTTGAATAGCACCTGTTTCATTATTAGCCAGCATAACTGAAACTAAACCAGGTTTATTAGCCTGCTGAACAAGCTCAGAAACAGCCGCCATATTCACAAGGCCGTTATTATCAACAGGAATTGATATATGCCTATTGTGCCATTGATTAGAAAAGTCATTAATAGAAGGGTGCTCTATTGCCGAAGTTGCAATTAACACATCTTTCTGTACTTGACTTAAAGCAAGGTTATTAGCTTCTGTTCCGCCACTGGTAAAAATAATTTGTGATGTTTGCACATCAACCAACGCGGCCACTTGCTCTCTTGCCGTATCAATTGCACTTCGAACCACTCGCCCCATCCTATATAAACTAGATGGGTTTCCATAAAAAGCAGTTAGATACGGTAACATGGCTTCAACCACTCGTTCATCGAGTGGTGTTGTTGCATTATGGTCAAAATAAATCACTTATCAAACCAGCTTTAAGCAGACATTTTTTCCTGATGAGCTGAAGTAATATTCACAACCTGCTCCAGGCTATGGTCTTGTCTTTTTGCAACATCAGTAATAGGCTCTCTTTCTAACAATTCACCTAAACTAATACCTTGTAGATAAGTTCTGATTTGATCACTCAATCCCATCCATAAATTATGCGTTAAACAAGGCAAACCATCTTGACAGTTACCTTCTCCACCACATTTTGTTGAATCTATTGGCTCATCAACAGCAGTAATAATATCAGCAATATTTATTTCAGCAGCGACACGGCTCAGCTTATATCCGCCACCTGGCCCTCTGACACCAATGACCATTCCAGCTTTGCGTAAACGGGCAAATAGCTGTTCTAAATATGACAACGAAATCGTTTGTCTTGTGGCAATATCAGTTAATGTAACAGGCTTCTTTTGACTATGAAAAGCTAAATCAAGCATTGCTGTTACCGCGTAACGGCCTTTAGTAGTTAGTCGCATGAAAATCCTTAATAAACTTAAAAAAAGTAAGTTTACTATAAATTAACCTAGTAATTTAGTCAAGTATTACCCAGGTTCTAATTATTCTTTAATCTCACAATCATCTAAAGAAGGCATATCGGGTTCGTTATATTCAAGACCTGAATCATTGAGTACTTTCTTCATATCACCCAATTGCTTATCCATTGCATGAATATGATCCAGCATATGATTAATAGCATGAGCCACTGGGTCGGGCATGTCAGATGTTGCCCCATAAGCATTAAAGCCCATTTTTGAAGCTATTTCCTCTCGCTCTTTACTCGTTTTCTTTTTTTCCCTGTCAATAATACGCCCAGGAATGCCCACAACAGTTGCATCGGCATGAACATCTTTAACAACAACAGAGTTCGAGCCGATTCTAGCACCTTCACCTATTTCAATAGGTCCCAGCACTTTTGCCCCCGCACCGACCACCACACCATTTAGCAATGTTGGGTGGCGCTTGCCTTTATTCCAAGATGTTCCGCCTAAAGTGACCCCGTGATATAAAGTACAGTCATCCCCAATAACAGCTGTTTCACCAATCACAACGCCCATGCCATGATCAATAAAAAAACGTTGTCCAATTTGTGCACCTGGATGTATTTCAATCCCTGTTAACCATCGCCCTACATGAGAAATAAATCGCCCCAGCCAACGAAACCCTCTCCCCCAGCAATAATGAGCTACTCGGTGAATGATTAAGGCATGAAACCCAGGGTATGTTGTAATAACTTCAAACACTGATTGGGCGGCAGGGTCTCTGTCAAACACACAATTAATGTCTTCTTTAATTAATCGAAACATAAATATTACTTGTCATTATGAGTTTGTGAAAACCTTAAAATACCACGAAGAATGTCTACTTCTTTAGTATCAAGCGCCACTCGATTATAAATTCGACGTAACCTACGCATAATTGATTGCGATTTATCCACATGTAAAAAACCAATATCAGCTAATGTTTGTTGCAAATGCTCATAAAACAACTCCATTTGTTTAGCACTTGCCAAGTTATCCTCATTTTTATCGCCAATAGTACTTTTAGTCTGCTGACCAGAGGCTACAAATAATTCATAAGCTACTACTTGCACAGCTGCAGCCAAATTTAATGAGCTATAGTCTGAATTACAAGGAATACGTAATAAATAGTGACATAGATCTAACTCATGATTTTTTAATCCTGAATTTTCTCTACCAAATACAATCGCAATTTTATCTCTTGATTGGTTTTCAGCTGGCTTTACAAACTTTTCCGCACATTCCCTAGCCGTTACCTCTGGCCAGCTAATTGTTCTATCTCTAGCGGATGCACCCAACACCACCTGACAATCTGCAATTGCTTCTTGTAAAGTTTCATAAACAGTAGCTGAGCTTAAAATATCATCTGAGCCTGCGGCTCTAGAAGTGGCATCAGCACTTGGAAAAGTTTTTGGTGTAACCAAGCACAACTCACTCAATGTCATATTTTTCATGGCACGAGCAACCCCTCCTATATTTCCTGGATGAGAGGTTTCGACCAAAACAATTTTAAAATTTGAAAGCATTTGCAACACACGCTTAGATAAAATAGAACACTATACCAAAAGTTTTGTTATGCTAGAGGGTTTTCTCACTGCCCATATATAAATTCGACTATGCACCCAATGCTTAATATCGCCATCCGTGCCGCAAGGAATGCAGGAGACTTAATTCAACGTTCATCAGAAAATGTT
>CAJVYL010000046.1 GCA_913009265.1 uncultured Methylococcales bacterium | reverse complement strand
CTATCAATAGTATCAATGAAAGTTTGAGGGCTAACCCACCTGCATCAGGTGTCGAGACTATTTATAGGCGGAGAACGCGTAGTGGTGACATATCGTATTCAAATATTACTCCTCGAATATTAAGTGACTCTAATGAGACCGAGAGAGTTGTTGAAACCATTAATGTTCGAGGTATACTTGATGCTACAAATAATGAATTGCCAGAAGAAATAATTGATACTTGTGAAGTGAAAAAAATTGGTGTTAATGTTGATTTTTTTAATTATTACAGTGCAGAAATGCCATTAAAAGACTTAGCGAAAATGTCAATGGGGTGGATTCGAGCATGGGGTTCAATAATGGAAGATATCCCTCTTGATCTGGATAGTGATGGCTATTTGAAAACTGTTGATAGCGGAGGTGCTCAGACTATTATCAGTGATGATAATTGGGGGCGAGCACTAAGTGACAATAAATATGTCGTTTTGTATGATGGTGAAGGGGAACTTGGCTTCAATTTAACTGACACTAAAATAATTAAAGAAGAGCCTGGTAGGATAGAAATAGAATTGGGGCAAGGTCGTGCAGGGATGATTCAAACATCAACAAATCCTACAAATTACCTAAGAAATATAAGAATTGTACCATTAGAAAATGAAGATGATTATGAAGAAATAATTATTAGAGAAAAGTATAAGAATGTATGGCAAGGAGCTAGAGTTATTAGGTATTTAAATGCTCAAGGAATAAATAACTCTAAAGAAGTGGAATGGAGTAATAGGCAAAAACGAACTACGTTTGGTGCGGAAAAAGGTCAATCATTAGAAGATATTGTTCAAATGTCCAATGAGACTAATACTAATCCATGGTTACTGGTGCCTCACCTTGCAAATGATAATTACATTACAGAAATGGCAATATATGTACGGGATCATTTAAATTCGGATTTGAAAGTGTATTTGGAGTACACAAATGAGGCATGGAATGGGCAATTTTCACAATCTCGGTATTTACAGAAATTAGCAGATGAGAGTGGAGGAATGTTGGTCTCTGAATATGGGAAGAAAGCCAAAAAGCTATTTGAGATATGGACTACAACTTTTGGGGGCAGCAGCAGATTGGTTAAAGTGATTGGGTCGCAGAAGTCTAATGCATGGGTCAGCGAACAGATTCTAAAAACAACTGGCTTGGCCGCGCTAGTTGATGCATTGGCAGTTACTGGTTATATAGGTATACCTGAGGAAAAATTTGAAGCAATCCTAAGTATGAGTGATGCAGAAGTTTTTAGTTATTTAACAAATGATGTGTTGCCATTGAGTAAGGATAGGTTAATTCAACATAAACAAATTGCTGATGAATATAATTTAGAATTGATTGCTTATGAAGCCGGCCAGCATCTTGCTCCTGTATATGGATGGACAGAAAATGAAGACTTGGTAAATAGGTTAATTAGTCTTAATAGAAGTCCTCTAATGTATCAATTGTATATGGATATTTATAAGCAATGGACTGATATTGGTGGTGGGTTGTTGGTATGGTTTCAGACTTCTTATCGACCCTCTAAGTGGGGAAGTTGGGGCTTATTAGAAAATACAAGCCAAGATCCTCAATATGCACCAAAATATCAAGCATATAAAGAGATATTGATGAATAATGGTTGTTATTAGATAATTATAATCAGCCTTGTATATCCACCGCCTTAGGTGGTGGATTGGGTAAATGCTATGCCGTTTTCCCTGTTAGTTTGTTCATGATTTTCCTCGTAGTGTTATTCCATGGCGTAAGCAAGAGGATAGTACTTTAATTTAATCGATTAGAATAACGGGATAACACAGCCTCCTTCAATGGGGTAAACAAAACTACCTTCTTAGAAGGTGGATTTTTTTAGCGATAAAATGAATGGCTAAATAAGGTTTTCTGAGCTCCTTACAAACATTACTTCGGTGGTAATGCTTGGTTAAATTCAGAGTTTTAGTTGTATTATCCGTAACTTCTCATTATCCGCCGGCACAGAATAATACAAAACACGTCATTCCTGCATGCTTCTAGCAGGAATCTATATTTGCAATAATAGATCCCCGATAGAAAGACTTCGGGGATGACGTTTTCCCCTACAATAATGAGAAGTTACTACTATCCGTGTAAATCTAAATTTAAAGGTATAAACGTTGGGAAATGCGCTTGCATATATAGTGATGGCTCTTTGGCCTTTATTTGCAGTTTATTGGTATCGAACAAAAAGCATACAAGTTGCAACCATATGGACGATACTGGCTGGCTTCATGTTTTTACCCGTTAAAACGGTAATCGACCTGCCTATGATTCCAGCAATGGGTAAACACTCTATTCCAGTGGTCTCGGCATTGCTAGGCTGTTGGTTAATTAAACATAAGCGTATTTCGTATTTTAAAGAACTAGGTAATATAAAGTACCTAGTTTTGTTGTTGTTGACGGTTCCCTTTATAACAGTCTTATTAAATAGCGATTCAATGATTATTGGAGGTCGATTTTTACCTGGACTAACCTATTATGATGGTCTATCAGCGGTTATAAACCAATTTCTTCTTATCACCCCATTTTTCATTGGCAGGCAAGTGTTTAGAGGCTATGATGATCAGTTAATTATGTTTAAATTGATTGTAGTAGCGGGTTTGTTTTATTCAATATTAATGCTATTTGAAATAAGAATGAGTCCGCAGTTGCATGTTTGGATTTATGGTTATTTTCCACATAGTTTTGGGCAACAAATGAGAGGTGCTGGCTTTAGGCCTGTCGTCTTTATGGGGCATGGGTTGTTAGTGGCTTTTTTTACAGTGATCGTTCTCATTACTTCGTCAGCCTTATGGAAAAATAGAATAAAAGTTCATCAATTATCACCAAATTTAGTCAGTAGTTATATGCTGGTTGTTTTGGTGTTGTGCAAAAGTATGGCTTCTTTATTCTATGGGGTGATTGGACTAGTAATGGTCATGCGGACTAAACCAAAACTACAGCTTAGAGCTGCTGTCATGCTAGTTTGTCTCGCTATGTTTTATCCTACCCTGTCAATAATGAAAATATTTCCTCATCAATGGGTTTCTAATACAGCTAAATCAATAAGTCCTGAGAGAGCGCAATCGTTAAACTTTCGTTTTGAAAATGAAAGTATGTTGTTAACACGTGGCCGGGAAAGGTTCTTTTTCGGTTGGGGAGGATGGGGTCGAAATCGTGTGTATAACAAAGAAAGCGGTCGGGATGAAACGGTAACGGATGGCAGATGGATCATTACTTTTGGACAGTTTGGTATTTTTGGTTTTATTGCAGAATTTGGGTTGTTAGCAGTTGTGGTATTTCAAGCCAATAAAGCCCTAGAGCTGCTCAAATCTAAACCAGAGCAAACATTACTGGCAGTACATGCCTTGTTAATTGGAATTATTATGATTGACCAGCTTCCCAATGCCTCATTGGCCCCCTGGATATGGCTTTTAGCAGGAGCTTTGCTAGGCCGATCGGATACTATTCTGGCCGAAAATAAATTAAATAAAGGTGCTTTTTAATATGACGCAGACTTTGAAAAAACAAGCAATTAGGTCGGGTAGCTGGGTAATCTTAGGGCATGTATTTTCTCAAATACTACGGTTTGGGAGCAATTTGATTTTAACCCGACTTTTAGTCCCAGAGATGTTTGGTGTAATGGCAATAGTAACTGTCATTATGGGAGGGCTTGCTATGTTTTCTGATGTGGGTTTGATGCAAAATATAATTCAAAGTGAACGCGGTGAGGAGCGTGATTTTCTCAATACAGCGTGGACGATACAAGCCTTACGAGGTGCATTAATTTTTATTATTACTCTGATTATTAGTCTAATCTTCTATCAGCTTGGATGTATAGGCTACTTATCACCATCGACCGCTTATGGAAATGCGCAATTACCCATGATATTAGTTGTTATGTCAATAACCGCCCTAATTGCAGGTGCTAATTCAATTTACTTGTCATTACTTAACAGAAAACTATTGATGGGGAAGTTAATTACTATCGATCTCGTTAGTCAAGTTGTTGGCTTGATGTTTATGTTTATCTGGGCGCTGTACAGTCGTGATATTTGGGCATTAGTTTTTGGCACTATTATTTCATCATTTATGAAGCTGCTTCTATCCCATAGTAAGTTGATAGCAGAGAAATGCCACTGGTGTTGGGATAAATCCGCTGTGCATGAGATATTTCATTTTGGAAAATGGATATTTTTGTCTTCGATTTTAGGTTTTTTACTCAATCAAGGCGATAGAATCCTACTAGGGGGTATGATCGATTCACAATTGTTAGGGGTTTATACTGTGGCATTCTTTTTAGCCAATGCTTTGAAAGATGTAATGAGTAATTTAATTGGTTCGGTTTTTTACCCTGTTATAAGTGAAATAGTAAGAAGTACACCGGATAGTCTAGAAAATATATATTATAAAATTAGAAATAAAATTGATTTCGTCGCTTTTTTTACAGCTGGATTCATATTTTCTGCAGGCCAACAAATCATTGGTCTTTTGTACGATCAAAGGTATCAAGATGCTGGATGGATGCTTGAGGTTTTAGCCCTTTCTCTTGTTAGTGTCGGAAATATACTGGCAGGCCAATGTTTTTTGGCTCATGGAAAAGCAAAATTAATTAGTCTCTTAGTTGGAGTGCAAGTTATATTTTTATATTGTACAGTTCCATTAATCTATTATTTTTATGGGTGGGAGTTAGCTATTTGGGCGATTGCTCTAAACCCTATTATCGGCTTACTCTTATCCATGTTGCTAATGAAAAAATATTTTTTTCTAAATATAAAAAAGGAAATATTAGCGCTACCATTTTTTGGTGTTGGGTTATATGTTGGTGAAGGATTTAATAGGTTAGGAGTTGGCTTGTGGGGGTAGAAATAGAGTGAAATAATTTGGTGCTAGCATGATATCTGCTATCAGATGTGTGTGGTGTTAAGGTGGAGTAATTAGACCGTGATAAATCACCTAGCTCATTTCATCATTATAAATGTTTTATTGTATACGTTCCAAAATCTGCAGGGACGAGTATTTGCAAAAAATTATTTGACCGGTACCGAAGTTGATTTAAAGGTATATTACTGTCAGGTTTCACTACGTTGTACCCTGACTCTTTAAAAGGTCTGCTCAAGAGTATCAAGTAGTTAAGTTGTTCCCGCAATTTAACTAGGAGAAGTAAATGAGCAGATTTCAAAAATTATCATATGTTGTCTGGTTTTGCTAGTACCATATTGTTTTTGTACCAAAATATCGTTATCAAATTTTAAAAGTGGATATTGGTAAGTATGTTTATCAAAGCATTTATACTCATACAGAGAGAGCTGGATGTGCAGTTATTGAATTAAAGGTACAAGCTGATCACATGATCACTTACTTGTAAAAATACCCCAAAGGTTTTAGTATCAGATTTAGTGGGAAGAGTAAAAGGAAAAACTACAATTCAAGCTTTCCAAAAAATTTTCTGACTTGCGAACAAAGAAGTATTAGGGGAATCATTTTTGGTCAGTTGGTTACTGTATTAATATCGTAGGTATAGATGCAGAAATGATCAGAAAGTATGTAAAGTTCCAAAATAATAAATAACCACTAAAATATTGGGAAAAATTTGATTTTATTTCTACAAGGCTCCGTAGGGGGGGGGCTGAGAATGGCCTTTTAGGTCGAATTACAACGTTTAACTCTGTTTTCTAGGATAAAAGAAATATAAATGAATAGATTAAGAATAACATTTATTGTTCCAGAACTTAATCTCAGTGGTGGCTTACGTGTAGTATCAATTTATGCACAGTTATTAGCGGAGAGAGGTCATCAGGTAATGGTTGTATCACCAGCAGGAAGAAAGCCCTCGATTAAGCAGTATTTGAAATCTATAATTCATTGGAAAGGCTATACGTTTCAATCTGATTTTGATGCGGCCTATTTTAATAGTCAAGATTATGAGTTGAAAATTATTGAACCTCATCGCTCCGCTGTTGAACAAGATTTGCCTGATGCGGATTTTGTGATAGCGACATGGTGGGAGACAGCAGAGTGGATAAGTGATTTCTCGCCAAGAAAAGGGCGAAAAGTATATTTTATTCAGGGTTATGAAATATTTAGTGAATTGATGATTGACAGGGTTAAAGCTACTTATTATTTGCCTTTTCATCAAATATGTGTTGCTAAGTGGTTAGTTGATGTCATGATAAACGAGTTTGAATCTTTATCTATTGACTTGGTTTCAAATAGTGTGAACATGGAATTATTCAATGCTGAAAAAAGAAATAAACAAGTAACTCCTACTATTGGTTTTCTTTTTTCTGAAATGAAGTATAAGGGGGTTGGGGTAGCATTAAAAGTTATTCAAAAGCTTAAGACGTCTATTCCCAACTTGAGAGTATTGTCATTTGGCTCTAAAAAACCCATTAATATTGAACTTCCAGACTATATTGAGCTTTATGTTAACCCTTCCCAGAATGACATTCAGTACATTTATTCTAATTGTGATGTCTGGCTGTGTTGTAGTTTAAGTGAAGGATTTGGTCTGACTATTCTTGAAGCCATGGCATGCCGAACACCAGCGGTATCAACAAAATCTGGTGGTCCGGAAGATATTATTACTGATAATGAAAATGGGTTTTTATGTGATGTGAATGATGTAGACTCGTTAGTTACTGCCAGTAAAAATATTTTATGTTTACAAAGCTCGGATTGGCAAGATTTTTCTCATAAAGCATATAGCCATGCACGTCGTTATAGCTGGCATGACGCTACTGGTTTATTTGAACAATCATTAATTAATTCAAAATAACTGTTAGGTTAATTTTTTAAATGAAATTAGGTATTGTAATCGTTAATTATAAAACTCCAGAACTAACGATCGAATGTTTACAATCGCTCGTTGTTGAACATGAATTTTTGGATTTTAAAGTCATCGTTGTTGATAATGATTCACAAGATGGATCATTTGATGCTATTCAATCGGCTATTGAACAGCGTAACTGGTCTGGATGGGTTAATGTTATCGCTTCAAGCGTAAATGGCGGCTTTTCTTATGGCAATAATATTGCTATTCGACATTATTTTTCGAGTAATAATCCTCCGGAATTTATTTGCCTCCTTAATCCGGATACGTATATTCGAGAAGGTGCAATGGGTAAATTAACCCAGTTTATGCGTAATAACCCTAGCGTAGGTATTTGCGGAAGCCGAATAGAAAACTCTGATGGCTCAGTGCAATTGTCATCCTTTAAATTTCATAGCTGGTTGACTGAACTGGATCGTGGCTTTAGTTTTGGTGTGTTAACAAGGTTGTTAGCTCCCTGGATTACTTCTGAACAGATTTCTGATAATGCTGTGAAAACAGATTGGGTTTCTGGTGCCTGTATGATGATTAGAAGTGAGGTTTTTAACCAAATAGGTCTATTTGATGAAGCCTATTTTATGTATTATGAAGAAACAGACTTTTGTTTGCATGCAAACCGTGCTGGCTGGGAATGCTGGTATGTGCCAGAAAGTCGGATTGTTCACTATGTTGGTCAAAGCTCGGGAATAACGGGTAAGGTGACTATGAAAAGAATGCCTAACTATTGGTTTGATTCCCGTCGTCGTTATTTTTTAAAGAACTATGGTATATTCCATGCTGTTTTAGCTGACTTATTTTGGTTGATTGGTTTTTTTACGTGGAGAGTTAGAAATAGTGTGCAAAGAAAAGTGCATAATTATCCCCCCCGTTTATTAAGAGATACTTTCCAAAATAGTTTTTTTTGTCGTGGTTTTGGCGTTAAAGGGACAAGAAATAAATAGAATCTTTGGACGTTTAAACTGTCTTTTCTATTACTCTTTTCTATCCAATAGGAGTTCGGTCTTTTTAGTGGATAGCTTTCATGTGTTGTTGTCAGATTGATTGCTTAACTAATTTAATCAATCTCGTAAAAAGAACTTTCTTAATGCGAACATGAGCAGAATATTATTCGTATAATAAGGTGGGTATTTCCGTAGGGAATTATTTTTTATAAGGCATATTGGTCGTGTATCAGAGAGGCAGGTTTAATGCATCATAAATTAGGTACGGTAGTGATAGGTCTCAATGAAGGGGGGCTGTTGAGGCGATGTTTTGAGTCTATAATCCCAAGCTGTGAGCAACTTGTGTATGTTGACTCTAATTCATCAGATAATAGTGTTTTTATTGCTAGTTCAATGGGTATCGAAGTAGTAGAACTTGATCTCAGTAAACCTTTTACTGCTGCACGCGCTAGGAATGAAGGCTATAGCCGTCTTTTGGAGTTATTCCCAGGAATGGAGTTCGTGTTTTTTGTGGATGGTGATTGTGAGGTATCCTCTGTTTGGATTGAACAAGCATCTGAAGAATTAAATGAGCGGCCAAATGTCGCTGTTGTTTGTGGACGTTTACGAGAAAAACGCCCTGAACAATCAATCTATAATCGAATCTGTGATTTAGAGTGGGATACTCCTGTCGGGAGTGCAATGAGTTGTGGTGGAATAAGCGTTATGCGTGTTCAGGCATATCAGGCTGTTGGTGGCTTTGACCTTAGTGTGCTTGCTGGTGAGGAGCCGGAACTTTGCTATCGGTTCCGTAAGGCTGGTTGGCAAATACTACGAATTGATAGTGATATGGCTTTACATGATGCTGCGATCACACAGTTTTCGCAATGGTGGCAACGAGAGGTACGCACGGGCTATGGTGGTCTGGATGTGCAACTTCGTTTTGGGTTACAGGATTTTTCAAGTATCAACAACTCTGCAAGACTTTGGTCAATTGGGTTCTTGTTGGTGATACTGGTAGCCGCTGGTTTGGGTTGGTTATTAGTGGATACTATTTTCGCGTTCAAAGCCGTTAGTGTTGTTTTGATGATATTGCCGGTGCAGGCTTTACGCATTGCTACGAAAGGGATGCGTCGAGGATTATCGATTAAGGATGCATGTCTTTATGGCTGTCTGATGATACTCTCCAAATGGCCGCAAATTATAGGTCAGTTAAGAAGGTATAGGGAGGGAAAGAGCAAGTTGGGTAAAGAGAATAAGGTCATTGAGCAGAAAGAAGGGGGGGCAACAGGTTCTTTCTGGCAGGCCGACCTGAAGTGTTACTCGATTAGACCATGGTTGAGCGAACAATCAATTTGGTCTATTGCGGTTTACCGGTTCGGTCGTAGGATAGACCTATATCCTTATGGGCTTAGAAAAAAAGGGGCAACTTTTTTTTATTGGCGTATTTTCCGTTTAGTTGAAACGATAACGGGGATTAGTTTGCCTAAAGAAGCAGAGGTAGGGCCAGGCCTTAGGATTTATCATTTCGGTAATATCTTCATTCACCCTAATGTACAAATCGGGGCAAACTGTACTCTACGACAAGGGGTTACAATTGGAAATCGAAAATCAGGCGGTCCTGTGCCAGTTATTGGAGGCAATGTCGAAATTGGTGCCTATGCTCAAATACTTGGTGATGTAAAAATAGGTGATGACGTCAAAATTGGTGCAATGAGTGTCGTCTTAAATGATGTTCCATCTGGTGCTACTGCCGTTGGAAATCCTGCGCGCATTATTAAAGCGCAAAGTTCAAGTCAGGAGTAGGTTTTAGTGGGTTTAGGTAAGGTTATTAGAGTGACATCTATCAAAGAAAGGTTTTTCAGACAGCTTAAGTCTTTGTATCACAAAGCTTATATGGGGTTAACTAGTCAATGCTATAAGTATCAACTGTACAAGAAGAATGGGTTTGTTCGGATACATAATATAACGGAATCAACAAGCACTGATATAGCTTTCACTATTAAGGGGTATACGGAAAAAAATATAAAAAAATTGCCTGATTATTTTATAGACGATGTATTTCAGGCTACGCTTCTTGTGAAATTCGAGGATGAACTAGTTGATAGTTCCTGGTCTTACCCCTATGGGATAATTGAACTAAAGAATGCAAACTTTGCCTTTCCATACGTGATTCATCGCGTTGGCAATGTTGTTGTTAAGCAAGCTACAGGGGATTGTGAGTATTGTTTATGTCAGCCACGTTATCTGCTTTCGTATTTATCAACCTTGTTACCAAAGAAACAATCGTTTGATTCGGTAATATTCCTGCCCCTTCCTTTTTTTGAAAATTACTACCATTGGACTATCGAGACACTGCCGCGGCTTAAATTGATTGCAGATGATGAGCGGTTCAATCGGCTTCCTATTGTACTTCCCAAGCAGCGGTGTCCAGAATTTGTATACGAAAGTATTGCTCTTGCTGGTTTCTCTGATCGTATTATACATTTGGATAAAGGGAGCTATCATGCAAAACAGCTTTTTATACCGACTCTTTACACGAACCGAAGTGAACTCTCATTGGATGCAGTGCAGTGGCTGAATGATAAGATTCTTGGAGGTCGATTAAAAGAAGATTCAGGCGCTAAGGAATTAAATTATGAGCGGATTTTTATTTCTCGTGAAGATGCTGACTCAAGGAGGATCCTGAATACAGGAGAAATGGATGAGCTGCTAAATACTTTTGGAATTACAAAAGTGGTAATGTCAGATTATTCTGTAGTTGAACAAGCACGAATTTTCAAGAATGCCAATCTTATCGTTGGTATTCATGGCGCGGCACTTGCTAATGTGGTTTATTGCAACTCAGAAGCAACACTTTTGGAAATATTTATGGATGGCTGGTTTACAAAAGCTTTTTATAATCTTGCTAGAGCTAGGGAAATGGCATATGGATGCCTACTTTGTGAGCAGGATAAAGGAAATATTCATGTTGATACGAATAAGTTAGAGGAGTTGATAAATAAAGCGATTAACGAATCATAAATGTTAGATTCATGATAATGATGTGGCTGTTAAATTTGTGATTAGAGGTAAGACGTAAGTTTAGTTTACTGATAAAAATAGTAGCATTTTGTGAAATTAATTTATCTGTTATTTACTGTGAATCATGGTCTGTTTTCACTTTAGGTAATGAGTTTTTGTAACGCTATTTTACACTTTACATGACTAAAAATATTCCTAACGGGCTACGGTCATATTGATTACACGATTAATTTGGGATGGAAAAGAAAACATGAATATTGCTATCGTTGGCTGCGGCTTTGTTGCCGACTATTATCTTACTAGCCTTAAAGAACACCCGGAACTCAATTTACTAGGAGTGATGGATAAAGTGCAATCACGCGCCGAAAACTTTGCTCGATTTCATGATTTATCAGTCTATTTATCCATGGATAAGTTACTGGATGATTCTCGTATAGATATTATTTTGAACCTGACTAATCCAGATGCACATTACGAAGTTTCCAGAGATTGCTTGTTAGCTGGCAAGCATGTCTATACTGAAAAACCCCTGGCAATGAGGTATGCTGATGCATTGGATCTAGTCGAATTAGCAGAAAGTAAGGATCTTCAGATTTCCGGAGCACCTTGTAGCTTGTTAGGTGAAAGTGCACAAACTTTATGGAAGAGTTTACGTGAAAAAGATATTGGCGATGTATATGCAGTTTATGCGGAAATGGATGATGGCTTAGTCCATCAAATGCCGTATCGGAAATGGTTTAGTGCCTCTGGAATTCCATGGCCTGCGATGGATGAGTTTGAGGTGGGGTGTACATTAGAGCATGCTGGCTATGTACTTGGTTGGTTACCAGCTTTTTTTGGCCCAGCTATTTCAGTGACGGCGTTTTCTTCCGAACAGATTACTGATAAGGAAACAGACGAGCCATTGGTGAAACATGCCCCTGATTTATCTGTCGCCTGTGTTAAGTTTGCATCGGGAATGGTGGCGCGATTGACGTGCAGTATTATTGCTGAGCATGATCATGCATTACGAGTCTTTGGTAAGGATGGCATATTGCATGTTGATGATACTTGGCATTATCGTTCGCCTGTCCATATTAGGCGGTATATTAAGATTCGACGAAAAATGATAGTAAGTCCTTTTAAGAGTAAGCGTCTTTTGTCTGGTAGTAGTCCTTCTCGATTGTTGAAACGTGGTTCTCAGAGTATGGATTTTTGCCGTGGCGTGGGGGAGTTAGTGCAAGCTATACAAGAAAATCGCCAAAGCCGATTGTCATCAAGGTATTCACTCCATGTTACTGAGCTGGCGCTAGCAATCCATAATGCGGGTGAACAAGGTGGCTGTTATCAGGTGCAAAGTACTTTTGATCCTGTTGAACCGATGGATTGGGCTAAATGATGATGAGTTCTAATATACCCGAGAATGTTCTTGTTACTGGTGCTGCTGGGTTTATCGGCCAAGTAGTGGTGGCTGAGCTTGTTAAACAAGGTCATCATGTGAAGGCTATGCATCGGAGACCGGAGCAAAAAGAGTTATTTACTGCTGAAAAAAATTTAGAGACGGTTGTGGCTGATGTTAATGATGCCGTTAGTATGGAGAAGGCTCTTCAAAATATAGATGTGGTGATTCATTTGGCTGGTGTAGTCTGGGGCGATGCTTCACAGATGCGTAGCAGTATGGTGGATGGGACTATTAATTTAATTGAAGTGATGCGGAAATTAAAAGTCAAACGCCTTATTTTAGCAAGTAGTATTGCGGTTTACGATTGGGGTAAGTTGAACGGTGTCTTAAATGAAGAGAGTCCTTTACTGGATAAAAGTGATGAGGGGCAGAGTCCTTATGCGCTTGCTAAAATTCAGCAGGAATGTGTGGCGCGGGATTTATGCTTGAGTTCTGGTGTTGGCTTGACTATTTTTCGCTTAGGTGCTGTTTTTACAAGTGATCGTATCGAGACGGCTGATTTGGGCCCGAGTGTTGCTGGTGTACAAGTAGTGATTGCACCGTTACGAAAGTTGCGCCTGGTAGCATTACAGGATGTTGCACTATCTTTTGTCGAGGCCTGTTCGAATCGGGTAAGCAATAATTTAACAATCAATCTGGTGGATGAGGTGCAGCCCTCGGCTTGGGATTTTGCCAAAAAAGTACAGGGTAGGAAGAGTTCAGTAAAGGTTGTTATTCCTTTGCCTTATGTAATGTTAAAGGCAGCCGCATATCCGATTTATTGGATGCTGAAAATGTTGGGTATAGAATCAAAATTACCGACGCTTTTTTTACCTAAACAAATTATAGGTCGATTCACGTCATGTCGTTGCGATAGCTCGGTATGGCAGAAAATTTTACCTTTAATTGATAGGGTGTGATTGAGAAAATGGCTTATTCATCAAATTCAAAAACTATTGCCTATTTAACGGGTGAGTATGCACGAGCTGGTGATACTTTTATTCGCCGTGAAGTTGAACAGCTTCGTAAGATGGGATGGACTGTACACACTTTTTCTATTCGCAGGGCGGCGGGGGAGAATGTTTCCGAAGATATAACTAGGGAGCAGGCGACAACAGTGTATATTTTGGAGCAGGGAATTTTTCGGTTGCTTGGAGCTTTTCTGATAGTGGTGTGCCGTTATCCTTTGAGAGTGTTAAGGGCTTTAAATCTAATACGAAAAATTCGCTGGCCGGGCTTGAGATCTGTTTTCTTGCACGGGGTCTATTTATTGGAAGCGACTTATTTGGCTCGAGAGCTACTTAAAAATAAGGTCAAGTTATTGCATAATCATATTGCTATGAATAGTGGCACTGTTGCAATGTTGGCTGCTGAGATTGCTGGCATACCCTATAGTTTGACTGTTCATGGTCCGCATGAGTTTTTTGATTCTGAACATTGGGCGCTTGGCACAAAAATCGAAAAATCTGTGTTGACGGTGTGTATTAGTAATTTTGGAAAAAGCCAGTGTATGTTGTTTTCTCCGAGATCAGCATGGTCACGATTGCAGGTTGTGCATTGTGCATTGGATGATGTTTTTTTGAAGGCTGATGTGACTGCACCACCGGATATTTCTCGATTTGTTTATGTCGGTCGTCTCGATCCTGAAAAAGGATTTTTTGTATTGTTAGAGGCGATGGCAATACTTAAGCAACAAGGGTTTGTTTTTGAATTGCTGGTAGTTGGAGATGGTGCGGTACGAAAAGAGTGTGAAGAGAGAGTTGAACAATTACAGCTTTTGGATAGTATTAAATTTCTTGGTTGGCGGAGCAGTGAGGAGGTTCAAGGCATTATAAAGGAATGTAGAGTGATGGTTTTGCCTAGTTTTGCAGAAGGTTTGCCGGTTGTATTGATGGAATCTTTAGCGTTGCAACGACCTGCTATCGCCACACAAATCGCAGGTATTCCTGAGCTTATTCAAGAGGGTGTTAATGGTTGGTTGGTTCCTCCTAGTGCTGCGGATGAACTGGCGAAAGCTATGGGTTCTGCTCTAAATGAAACACCGGAACAGTTAGCTATAATGGGAGAGAATGGGCGTAAGCATGTTATTGAGCATCATTCTATTGTCACGGAAGTCGCGAAGCTTGCAGAAGATTTTGAACAAGGAATCGATTAGATATGTGGGTTAATGTTATTTCGGTTTGTGTTGCGGTGGTTTTGTCGATACCTCTATTAATGATTAGTATTGAATTATTGATTAGCTTGTTTTATAAAGCTGAAAGTGAAGAGGCTTTAGCATTTCAAGGCTCGTATAAAATATTAATGCCGGCTCATAATGAAAGTGAGATTATCGGTAAAACATTAACAGATTTAATACAGTCATCTGTGGTTGCTGATTCGATTGTGGTGGTTGCTGATAACTGCACTGATGATACGGCTGAGATTGCACGAAATTTGGGTGTGACTGTACTTGAGCGCTTTAATGATGAGCACCGTGGTAAGGGCTATGCGCTTGACTGTGGCCTTTCATACTTAAAAAATCAATCTGCACCTGATGTGATAATTATATTAGATTCTGATTGTCAGATAAGCGCTGAAAGTTTAAATTTATTAGCTTGCAGTTGTGTAAAGGAAGACGGTCCTATACAGGCGCTTTATTTAATGCGGCATGGTCTTAAGGCTAGTTTAAAGCAGCGTGTTGCAGGGTTTGCTTGGCTGGTTAAAAATAAAATCAGACCGATAGCTGTTAATGAGTTGGGCTTGCCAGTTACTTTAACGGGTACGGGTATGGCTTTTCCGTGGTATGTTATTGCTGATATTAATGTGGCGCATGACAATATTGTGGAAGACATGCAACTGGGCATTGATTGTACCTTGAAGGGGTATCCTCCGATATTTTGTGAGCAAGCCGTTGTTTATAGTGATTTTCCTGAACAGAAAACGGCAGAAAAAACACAACGAACACGCTGGGAACATGGGCATTTATTGACAATTATTCAACAAGTACCCGCCTTACTAAAGCAGGCTTTACTGAAAAGAGATTGGCGGTTATTTGGCTTGGCGTTGGATATAGGTGTACCGCCATTATCGCTATTAGTTTTATTGTCTTTGGTGGGGTTGGCTTTATTGGCTGCTTCAGGATTTTGGCTTGGAAGTTACATTGCATTAATGCTATTGCTGAGCAGTTTTACAATTTTTGCGATTCTATTAGTGGCTACATGGTGGAAGTTTGGGCGTGATTATTTAACGTTAAAAGAGCTGTGTAGTATTCCTATTTATATTGTTTCTAAGTTATCTGTTTATACTGCATTTATTTTTAAACGGCAGAAAAAATGGGTAAGGACTGAGCGTAATAAAAATAGCTGAACACGTAAGGCGCACACGTAGGCTGGATGAGCTTATCTAGCGTAGCGAGGATAACGAAATCCGGCATTTTGGATATAATGCTATGTCGGATTTCGTTTTTTAATGCTTCGCAATAAAAAACTCACCCAACCTGCACGTTGAGTCATAAGTATTCTTGATTACCCATAACCCTCAGCTATACCACGTCATTCCTACATACTTTAAGCAGGAATCTCATCGGTTAAGTAAAGATTCCCGATAAAAAACTTCGGGAATGACGAGTTGTTAACATATTGATATTTTTAGTTTTATTCTACTATGGTTGAGAGTTGATTCAATTGGTCTTTTGTAATGCTACTCGATATTAAAAAGTTGATAACCTTTATTTAAAATAATGAAAAATTCAAAAAAACAAAACAACAAGCTTTCTTGCGAGAGAGAAGTCTATTCGATTTTAGGTTTGCCTTTTGATGCGCTCACGCAACAGCAGGCATTAGACGCGGTTGTTTTTTCTATTGAGAACAAACAACGCTGTTTTTTAACTACCCCAAACCTTAATTTTTTAATTACTGCTCAGCGGGATGATGCTTTTTATCAGTCTGTTATTGATAGTGATTTGAATGTTGCAGATGGGATGCCGATTGTGTGGATTGCTAAATTATTAGGCATTCCTATTAAAGAGCGCGTGGCTGGTTCTGATTTATTTGCAGGTTTATCTAAACTAAAAGGGCGCGATAAAAAAATCTCGGTTTTTTTCTTTGGAGGGCAAGGAGGAGTAGCGGCTAGAGCAAGTGCAGAATTAAATAGAAGTAGTGAAAGTATGGTTTGTTGTGGCTACCATGACCCAGGATTTGTTTCTATTGATGAAATGAGCACGGACGCAATAATTAAAAAAATTAACCACGCCAATCCTGATTTTTTAGTCGTTGCCTTGGGTGCAGGAAAAGGGCAGGCATGGATTCAAAAAAACAAACATCGTTTAAATGC
>CAJVYL010000045.1 GCA_913009265.1 uncultured Methylococcales bacterium | reverse complement strand
TCCCTATTCATAAAAATATAGTCGATTCTATAGTCTTCTGCTAATAAATCTTGCCAATGCGCATCATTAACTCTAAACACCTTTTCAAAAACGCCTTGTTCATTAGCCGCTAAATACTGGTCATCATATTGATTTGAATTCACTACATATTCATAGCCACTAGTCCCAGCTGTAATATTAAAATCACCACATAAAAGAGTGGCTTTCACATCATCAGTCTGAGCACCTTCAGCCCATTCATGTAAGTTTTGGAATTGCCCTTGAAAGCCATCTTCCATCCAGCTTAAATGTGCAGAAAATACATTAATCGCGCCAATATAGGGTATATGCGCCCTAGCCATTACCACTTTTCTAGAATGAATACTGTAAATATCATGACTATCGGATACATATCTAGCTTCATGATGAGATAAAGGGAATCGGCTTAAAATAGCCACGCCTTCTCTATATTTATCAAAGCCTAAATGTGACCAATCCGTATGCAAGTGAAAAGGTTTTGTTAAACGATCATTTATTAGTTTGGCTGAATTAGATTCCCAGTCCCCTTGCCCATCGCGCCAATATTCAGCCACTTCTTGCAAACAAACAATATCAGCCTCTATTTCATTGATTGCTTTAGCAATTTGGGTAAACTTTTCATCTTGATTTTCTTCTTGATAACAATGTAAATTAAGGATTAAAACCTTTAACTGCTCTCTTTGAAAAGAATAATTATTGCCAGCATTATTTTCCCATAAAGCCTTGCCATCTCGTTCACAACAAATAACATACTGTAATCGAAAGGCATCATCATGATCAATTTGGCCTTCCCATAATTGCACAGCATATTGATTTGGATTTCTGGCATTACTTTTAAACTGCTTATCCCAATATTGCCTGTTTATATTACAAGGCGTTATTTCTGTTGTTTCCCAATTATCAATAGTCCAGTGGATAGTAACTTTTTCAGCGTTGAAAGATTGCCCAACAGCGATAAGAATAGGCATATTTTTTTGTTGCTCTTGAAAACAACTGGAAACACCTATATTTTGCACTAAGGTATGATGAGCTAATTGAATACCAGAATCAGCCTCACTACTATAATTTTTCCCTTGGTTATTATCCCAGTGCTCATTAGCAAACAGGCGATAGCGAATACCAAACTGGATGTTACCAGCAAGTGATTCGGTCTCTGATGCTGTTAATTCAATATGGGCTTGCCAATATTCCTTATCATTGCCTTGCATACTGTGATAATTAGCAGCTAAAGTATGCCAAACACCATCCTCTCCAGACCAGACTACATCAAGCTCTTTATCATAAGCCACATTTTCTACTAGCATAAAAAATGTTAACTTCTGTTGAGTCTTATTTTTTACTCTAGAAATTACATTTTCTACATAAAGAAACTTTATTCTATCCATCTGTATATCCTAGTGTTCTGAGTAAATATTTAACATGACTTTATACAAGCCACAGCTTATAAATAATGTAGAGCGGACTTTAGTCCGCTATAAAGGCAATTTATGTCGAGTATTGCGGACTGAAGTCCGCTCTACAAATACCTATCTTTAATCTATTAAATTAACTTTTGACAACAAACCTATAAACTGGACTACTTCACTTCTAACTCTGTTACAGCAATAATATTTGAAGTAATTAATCCCTTATGTTCAGGCTTTGGAAATTTCTTTTTCATTCCAGGTAAAACTAAGTCGTAATAAGCCACAGCTCTTAATTTTGCAATATTGTTATTTGCTAAAGAATATTTTAATTCTCGTGTTTCATAAGGCTTTAATCGTGTATCACCTAATACTTGTGTTGCCTTAGGGGGTGGTGCAGCGTTACCTTTATCATCACCCAAGTGATACATCAACATTGCTTGCTTATCATCTTTAGCGGGATGAGACTGACTGCTTTGCCAAACCTCTTTCCCCTCTTTATCAAACCCCGTTAGTTTTACAAAAATATTTCTAAACGGTGCACCGGTAGGTAAGTTATGTGGCAATTGATTTGCGAGCTTAATACTAACTGCAAGCGTTTTGGCATCAGAAAATGAACTAGTCATAGTCATCACTAGACCTTTACCAACCATTTTAGCTGAATGCCCACCCATTAAGCTATGATCTACCTTGCCATTGACCACCGGCATATGACAGCTCAAACAATTAGTTGTACCAGCGGATTTTGCTATCTCATCACCTGTTTGACAAAGCGCAACCTTATTTGAGTTTTTGCGTTTATCATGACACCCCATACACACGGCATTGGTTTTTATAATTGCAGGATTTGCTGTATTTTGAAATATTGGATGCTGCCAATTTGGAGAAGTGTGATTTGTTCCTGGGCCTTGTAAAGAAGTATCAGAAAACTCATACGCTTTCATACCTAACTGTAATCCACCTTCTGGTTTTTTAGTGCCTTTAAAAGCAGTTATGGTATGACAAGTAACACAATTAACCCCTTCATTATAAACGGGCAATGCTGTTAAATCAGTTTTTCCATCTTTTGCCGCTGTAGGTGCATGGCACTGTAAACAAACAGGATATTTACCACCCTTCTTAAGATCTTCTTGCTCAGGACTACCAACAACAGCGTTATAAAAAGCACCATGAATAGGGTCTTTAAGCGCAGTACTGTTTGCATGCATAGAAGCTTTCCATTGAGAATAGATTTCCTCATGACAAGTTTTGCATTCTGTAGCTGATACGTGGCGAAGTAATGTTTTATCTTCTGCTAAAACATTTGAAAAAGAGCTGATTAAAAACAGCATGGTAAAAAGACTAGACAATAAAGAACTTTGCTTTCCATTCATCATAAAACACCCATTATTTTATACACTCAATTATTTTAACATTTTGAATCAATAAACTTTGGAAGTGAGGCTTTAGCCTCGCCTAACTCGTGCGAGGCTAAAGCCTCACTTCCAAATGTTAGAATAATTATTATTAGCTACTTAATACTTTTATTCAGACGGCTCAATTAAACTAATACCTTCTTTGCTAATTGAAATAAGCCGTTTTTTATACAATCCACCTACTGATTGCTTAAAGACTTTTTTACTCACACCAAAAGCTTTATAAATATCATCAGGTGAACTTTTATCTGTAATTAACATAGTGCCACCTTGAGATTTTAATTTACCAAGGATTTTCTCTGTTACTGAGTCAACTTTTTCAACGTATTTTTCTATTTGTAAGACCAAATCTATCTTATTATCTTTTCTAATTTTTTTGATATAACCTTTAGTCTTTTGCCCTATTCTTAATTTTTGGAATATTTCATTTTTATATAAAACGCCCCAATATTCATTATTAATAATCGCCTTCATCCCTAAATCAGTTTCATGTGCGATTAATAAATCAACTTGTTGCCCCTCTTTAAAGTAAAAGCCCTCATCTTCTACAAAATCTTCCAACATCATTGATGCTGCAATAAGGTTATCTTCATCTAAAAAGATTTTAACCAAATAATAACGCCCTTCAACTGCCTTTGATGTTTGTTCACTAAAGGGAAGCAGTAAATCTTTTGCTAAACCCCAGTCTAAAAAAGCACCTGCATGGCTTTCTGAAACACACTTTAAATAAGCAATATCATCAACTTGAGCAAAAGGTAACCGTGTTGTACCTTGTAACTTTTCTTTCCCTGCAAAGTAAACAAAGATATTAAGCTCATCTCCTACTTTACAATCTTTTGGAGCATCTGCTGGTAATAACTGAATATCACCTAGTTCGCCGCCATCAAAAAAAACAATCCGACCTTCTGCTTTCGCTATTTTTAGCTTATTAAACTTGCCAAGTGCAATCATAAATAATTAATACATTTAAAAAAAATCAAAATCATTTTATCCTTTTCTGATAGATTTACAAAGCAGACAAAGTTCTGACTTGTTTCATTTATCAATATTTAGTTATCACAGCCTCCCCCACATGAGTTTACGCTACCAAATTAGCCTTCGTATTTTATTCATATCAATCTTAATTTTAATGTTGGGCGGTACTATCGCTATTTGGCAAGCCCGTAATGCTGTCAGTAATGAGGTCGACTCATCTATTAAACTGGCATTACAGTTAATTAAAATAAGTATTGGCACAACGCAGTCCAATGAAACGGATTGGATCTATCGCTTAAGTACTTTAGAACAAACAAGACATTTACAGATACAACTCAAAAAACCAACGGGTTCAGTTATTGATATTACGCCGAGTATGCAAACAACTGAGCGACAAGATACGCCGCCCAATTGGTTTGTAAATTTAGTAGTCAGTGACTACCCGAAAGCAGAATATCAAATAGCGACTTTTGATAATCACTTGTTAACACTTATTATTCAAGCCAACCCCTTAGATGAAATTACAGAGGTTTGGCATGAAACAATAGCTTTTTTTAGTTCTATCTTAGCGTTAGTTTTGCTAACTGTTATTTCTGTTCATTTAGCCTTTAATAAAACATTACAAGCGATAAATACTATTGTCGAAAATCTAAAAGGTATTGAACGAGGCGAGTATGATAAAAACCTTCCTGATTTTTCTACCCAAGAATATGACAATATAGCTAAAGCTATTAATCATATGACGGCTGTGCTGAAAAACACTCAACAACAAAATCAAGCATTAACGCAACACTCTCTAGAAATTCAAGAAGAAGAAAGGCAGCATTTATCTCAGGAATTACACGATGAATTTGGGCAATCTCTCACAGCCATCAAAGTAATGGCTGTAACAGCAGCTCATGAAAACTCAGATACCAAACAAGTCACAACATCTATTATAGAAATTTGCGATCATTTAATGACTGTACTCCGTTCGATGATGAAACAGTTACATCCTTTAATTTTGACGGAATTAGGTCTTAAAGCAACTTTAGAAGACTTAGTCCAACACTGGCAAACTCGAGCTCCTTCAACGCAATTTAATTTACACCTTGATGACGCTATTAATAATATGGATAAAACCATTGTGATTCAGGTCTTTAGAGTAATACAAGAAAGCTTAACTAATATTATTCGTCATGCTAATGCAAGTCAGGTAGATATTAAGCTGCAAATTCAGGCAGAAACCAATGTCCTAGAATTATTCATTAATGATAATGGTCAAGGTTGTAATCTAAATAATATATCTGCTGGGTTTGGCTTACAAGGCATGACAGAACGCGTTAAATTGCTCGGTGGGCAATTTAATCTACAATCACAGCCAAACAATGGCATGAAGATACAGGCTACAATACCTCTCAATGAAAAATAAAATACAAGTCTTATTGGTTGATGATCATGCTGTAGTAAGAGCTGGTTTTAAATTACTACTTACAGCAGCTACCCCCAATATTGAAATCATTGCAGAAGCCGATCGAGGGGAATTAGCCGTCCAGCTTTATCAAACACATCAACCTGATATTGTTGTCATAGATTTATCCATGCCAGGAATTGGTGGACTGGAAACCATTAAACGCATTACCCAACGTGATGAAACAGCCAACATTCTGGTTTTTAGTGTACATGATGAACAAGTCTATATTCATCGAGCCCTCAATGCTGGCGCCAAAGGTTATATCACCAAAAATAGTGCGCCAAATATATTACCCGAAGCAATCGATAGTATTTTGCAAGGACACATTTACATTGAGCAAGGTTTAATTAAAGAAAATACGGGGCAATCAAGCGCCCATAATTACCAACAAATTATTGCTGATTTTTCGGTACGTGAATTTGATATATTCAGATTGTTAGCTAAAGGCTTAACAGCTCATAAAATAGCCGATGAATTATGTTTGGGTTATAAAACTGTGGCTAACTATGTCACTCAAATCAAGAAAAAGCTCTATGTTTCTAATGTGACTGAACTAGCTCATATTGCCCTTATACAAGGTGTAATGAAACACTGATACTAGACATTTTTATAACAAACACAGTCTTAGACTGCCTTTAAAAAACAATATAGCTATACAGAAAAACCTTCAAACTAAACTTTGTCTAATTGGTCTGCAAAAATAGAAAAATATCTATAAAGGTGCTATCTTTAAAACTGAACTATATCTTAATTCAGTTCTATTATTTATTACTTGATAATGGAAAAAAATCACAAAAACACATCTATTTTTACACGCTTCGACCTCACAACAGAAGAGGAGGAACAAGGTGCGCGTAAGGTATCTTCAGACCCCCTGTTACAAAAAGTAGGCAGCTGTGTTATTGAAGGTGATGACGATCAAATTGAGCAAGCTGTTACAGAAGCATTACAAAACAAATCCCCTTTAGTCGTAACCAACGAAGGCCTTATTGCAGGCATGACAGAAGTAAGCCGTCTCTGGGCTGAAGGCAGTTATTTTTTACCTCAAGTTATTTTATCTTCTGATGCAATGGTTGTAGGTATTAAGTTATGCGAACAAAAGCTCGGCCATCCGATGGATAAAAAAGCAAAAGTCATCACTCATACAGCTGAAGGAGATATTCACGATATTGGACAGGTTATTGTTAATGCCTTACTCAGTGCCAATGGCTTTGAAGTGATTAATTTAGGTTTTGATGTACCCGTCGACCAAGTTGTATCTGCTTGCATTACTCATCAGCCAATTATGCTAACGGGGACAGCATTGATGACAACCACTATGTCTGCATTTCCACGTATTGCTGAAAAGTTAATTCAAGAAAACATACATATTCCCTTTGTTTGTGGTGGTGGAGCAGTAACTGAAGAATATGTTACAAGTTTTGATTTAGGTATTTGGGGCAAAGAAGCAAGCCAAGCACCAGGTATGGCAGAGGATGTATTAAAGGGTCTTAGCTGGTTAGAATTAAGGCAAAAGTGGAATGGATAAAAAACAATAAAATGCAGTGTATCTTTTAAATAAAGTTCAGCTATTTTATTGGATGAGGAAATAATATGAAACTGATTGATTCAATGGCATACAGTAGCCCAGAAGAGATGATGTTTGGTTTTGCTAAAAAACCGGTTACAACCAAAAGTGGCTTAGTTATTGGTGGTGGTTCAGTTATCCCTGAAATAACCACTCACCCTCGACCAGGTAAAGAACATGACCTAGCCACTCTGAGCCGTGAACTTGAACGGGCAAATTTTGATGCATTACAGCGCTGTGTTTCAGTTGGCCACCCAAGTATTGTTATTGAAAATGAACATGTATTTCAAATGACAAACAACCCAGAATGGGGGGCAGAAATTTCATCAATCTCCTGTCAAATGATTGCTGACTTCAAATCTAAATATGGCTTAAATGCAGCCTATCGTTCCACAATTGCAGATATTCGAAAACCAGACCTAGTAAACTTAAGAGACTCAGAACGCACTGAAAAGGTTATAGAATCTTTTAAGCTCTGTGCTAAAACAGCGGATATTGTTTCTATTGAATCCTTAGGTGGGAAAGAGGTTTTTGACCATTGTATTATTCGTAATGATATTACTGGTTTATTGTTTTCTCAGGCGGTACTTGGTGGCAGAGATATGCAATGGTTATGGCAACAAATTGTCGAGATTGCAACTGAGAACCAATGTGTTCCTGGTGGGGATACTGATTGCGCACAAGCTAATACTGCAATGTTCATGGCAGGAGGATTTGATGGTAAAGATATTCCTCATACCCTAGCCGCCTTAACGCGAGCAATTGGTGCTAGTCGCTCATTAGTCGCTTACGAGTGTGGCGCTTTAGGGCCAGGTAAAGATTGTGCCTATGAAAACCCCATTATAAAAGCTATCACTGGTGTCCCCATCTCAACTGAAGGTAAAACCAGTGCCTGTGCCCATTCCGATTTATGCGGTAATGTTATAGCTGCTGTTTGTGATCTCTGGTCTAACGAAGCTGTACAGTATCAAAATATGTTTGGTGGTAGTAGTGCGGCTGTTTTTACAGAAATTCTTGGATATGACACAGCGGCTATGAATTCATCCATTATGCTAGGCTTTGAAAAACAATATCAAGCCTGCTTGATTAATTCAGATCGTTATCGTGATCCACAAGCTTTTATATTATGCCCTGATAATGCCTGGTCAATTGGTAAAGCAATTGTTGATAATGCTAATAGTCTATATGAAAGAGGACGGGCTGCCGCAATTACTTGTGGTGAATTGATTTTAGCCGATGAACAACTAATGCTAACAGCTATTGAAAAAAAATCATTACTTGGCTATATGCAAGAATTAAATACCCTTCCCGATAATGAAGCGGATTTTATTGATTTATGTTTACACAAATACCAAAAAGTCAAAGGCTTCCTCCCCGCAGCTTACGGTTTATAGCTTCCCGATATTAAAATGACTACTTTTGCTATTGCTTTCGACATTGGAACCAGTGGTATTCGTGCGCAAGTAATCGAGCAACAATCACAAGAAATTATTGCAACCGTTATAACGGCAAGACACCCTATTCCAGGGGCTAATGTAATTGATCATTTACACTTTGCATTAGAAATGGGGATTAACTCAACCCAGCGAATTTTAGTGCAATGCATTAATCAAATTATTAAATCATTTCCTATTGATCACAAGCAAATAATGCGTATGAGTGTTTGTGGAAATCCGATTCAATTATCACTCTTTCAAGGCATTGAAATTCGTGATTTAGCTTTTGCAGGAAAACAAAAACAACAAGCCTTAGGTATTTCAACAGTAAATCGCGAAGCACTAATAACTAATGCAGGACAGATTAAATACCTTAATCTATCTGACCAATGTGAAGTAATCATTCCCCCTGCAGTACAACATGAAATTGGTGCCGATGCCTTAGCAATGATTATACAAAGTAATATGTTGGAATCTAAAGAAACCACCCTAATTACTGATTATGGTACTAATGCTGAAATGGCCTTACTTCATAATGGTTGTATTTATTCAGGGTCTACCGCAGCAGGGCCAGCGCTTGAAGGTCAGCAAATTAATTCAGGAATGTTAGCAGCCCCCGGGGCAATTACCGATATTTTAGAAGAGCCTCCCTATTACCGTTTATGTGTTTTAGATGCTGAAATGAATACTGTTAATGGCCCATTAATTGAGTTTAATACAAATACCGTTATTGATCCTCACAGTGAATACCCCATTCGTGGAATTACAGGTACTGGGACAATTGCTGCAATGTTTCAAGCAATGAGTAAAGGGCTTATTCATAAAGCACAGATCAATACCCCAGATAATAAACTTCACCTTGGTTCAAATATTACATTTAATAACCATGATTTTCATGAAGCAGGCAAAGCAATTGGCGCTATTCGCGCCGGACACATTAGCTTATGTAATGCCGCAGGTATAAGCTTATCCGATATAAGTGTTGCCTATATGTCAGGTGCTTCGGGAACTTATATGGATGCACATAAAGCTCAACAGCTTGGCTTGATTCCCACTCAAATAAAAAAAGTATATCAAATTGGTAATACTTCTTTAGCAATGGCAAAAGATTTATTAACTGACTCAAGCCAACTACAACAGATGACAGAGCTGGCAACACAGTTACAAGAAAATCATTGTATGTTTGCTCGTTCCGATGTGTTTAAAAAGGTTTTTATGCTAGAACTCGCATACTGGACAGAAGGTATGCCTTGGTCACTGTATCAAAAGTTTTTAAAGAAATACCAGTTACCCGCTATAGCTGAAGAACTAAGCCAAGCAGAGATAGTCCAAACAGTAACACGTGATATTAATACCTTAGGGTCACATGGTTTAACAACTCTAACAAATATCGGACAAAAACTTGATGCTCACATGAATGGTTGCATAGCTTGCCAAAGTTGTACTGTTGAATGCCCCGAACAAGCCATTAAACTTAGCTCAACTAATGGAGTTGCGATGATTACATTAAACCAATCCTTGTGTAATGGAGTCGCTTGCAAACGTTGCGAACAGGTTTGTTCTGATCAATATTTTAAACTGAGTCAATTCTTTAAATAAAGGCGTAACTGATGGCTGTTATAGGTATTCTTACTTGTCAGATTTTTGAATTGGAATGGGCCGAACTACTAAGTGCTGATTCAGATATTGAGCAAATAACGATTATAGAGAATGAAAAATCCAAAAAGCTTGCAGATGCCCTAGAAAAAAAAGGACTCACTAATATTAATCGTATTCCTCACCTTAATAGTTTTAAACCTGAACCATCCGAACAATTACAGTTACTTATTAGAGTCTTTGACTTTAGTTTACACCGCAACAGAAAATTATTAGCTCGAACCTTACATAAAGAAGCACAACCAATGCAGTGTTATGTCGACTGCTTCCTGCTAGGTTATGGTTTATGTGGAAATACCTTATTAGACCCTAGTGATGTGTTAGATACAGATAAACCTATCTTTATTGCTAATGATCCAAGTGGCGGAACAGTCGATGACTGTATAGGTCTGCTAATAGGTGGGCGAGAATGCTACCATGCAGAACTGTGCAAACAAGCCGGTACATTTTTTATGACAGCTGGTTGGGTGAACCATTGGGATAAAATTTTAAACCCTAAATATTCAAAAGTAGACACCCCCATGGCACAACGTATGTTTAAACGTTATAAACGCACACTTTTAGTAAATTCCCCCGTTATGCCACAGCAAGAAATGGAAAATGGTGTAAATCATTTTAATAATCTATTTGCCTGCCAAAGTGAAAATAAAATGGGAAATTTAACTATTTTTAAAGATACTTGGAATAGAGCAAAACAGTCACTGGTGAAAAAATAATGGATATCTCATTAAAGACCGTAGAAACTTCACCTTGCATCCATAGTGGACACTATTCCAATATTTATTTAATTGATCATGCTGAATTTGGACTGGTCACACTTAAATTGTTAAAGGCTAATTTTCCAACTCAAAGGCAATTTGATTATTTTCAGCATGAATATGAAGTAACTAAAGACTTAGATATATCAGGGGTACGTAAAGCTCTAAAGTTTGGGGTAATAGAAAACAAACCCGCTTTATTACTTGAGTATATTGATGGTTTAACGCTTCATCAATTAAAAAAACAGCAAGCTTTTAATCTAAAAAAAATCATAAGCTTTGCTCTGAATGCAGCCAAAATTTTAACCAACTTACATCACAACGGCATTATTCATAATGCGATTAATAATCATAGTTTTATTATTAGTAAAACCGATAATGAAGTTTTCCTCATTGACTTTGAAAATGCCTTAAATAAAAACAATAAAGCTGATATTTCGTCTTCATTATTTGACATGTTAGAGGGTGAATTAAATTACATTTCACCTGAAAGAACAGGTCGAATGAATAGAGATGTGGATGCTCGTAGTGATTTATATTCATTTGGCATTGTTTTATATGAACTTTTAACAGGCGCTCTGCCTTTTCAAGCAAAAGATATTTCAGAGCTAGTTCATTGTCATTTAGCAAAATCAGCAAAACCCGTTAATAAATGTGCCCCAAAGGTTCCGCAATTAATTTCTGATATTGTGATGAAATTGATTTCTAAAGATGTCACTGATCGTTATCAATCTGCTTATGGTTTAGTTTACGATCTTAACTGCTGTGCACAGCAGTTAGATAAGTCTCAAGACATAAGCCCTTTTACCTTGGCCGAAAAAGATTGTTTAGATCATTTTTTCCTACCTAAAACAATAGTGGGTCGAGAACAACAGATTCAGCTGATTAATAAAACCTATTCCCAGCTCAGTATAGAAAACTCAAGTTATATATGGATAAATGGTAAAGCAGGTGTTGGTAAATCTGCTTTAGTTTGGGCAATGAAAGATAAGGTTATCAATAATAATGGTTACTTTATTTCAGGTAGTTATAACTCATATCAAGCTAAAACACCGTACTCTGGTTTAGTAAAAGCATTCTCTGCCTTAGTGGTGCAAATTCTTAAATTAAATACACAGCAACAAAGTAAATGGCAAACAAAAATCATTAAAGCAAGCCATGATAATGCTGGCTTACTAACAGAATTAATCCCGGATATGGAATTAATTATTGGAAAACAAACAGCACCGCCAAAACTACCCATTTCAGAAGAAAAACAACGCTTTCAACAAACCTTATTAAGTTTTATCCAATGCATCGGTGAAAAAGACCACCCCGTAGTACTTTTTTTGGATAATTTACAATGGATTGATACAGCATCAGCCAACTTTCTACATCTGTTACAACAAGAAAGTAAAACACCCTATTTCTTACTTATTGGTGCTTATCGTGACCATGACATAAAGCAGCAGCATCCATTGTTCAATATCATCAATCCGCCCTCTTCTCAGCAACGTGAAGACAATTATATTACTTTACAAAATCTATCAAAAATAGAATTGCAAAATATGATTGCTAACACCACTCACAGTGGTTATAAGTTTCTTTCACAATTAACAAGCTTAGTCTTTGAAAAAACACAAGGAAACCCCTTTTTTTCTGGTCAGTTTTTAAAGTCATTACATCATGAAAATTTAATCAGATATGATTATAAAGCTAACCAATGGGCTTGTGATATTTCAGCTATAGAGCAAAAACACCATACAAATGATGTTACAGATTTACTTATTCAGAATATACAAAATTTATCTGATGAGCAGATAAAAACACTATCTTTGGCTGCTGTTATAGGTATTAATGTTGACTTAAACAAGCTTGCTACAACATTAGAAATCACAGAAATAGAAACTTACCATCGGCTTAAACCTGCTATACAAGCAGGTGTATTAATCGCTGATTCAAAACGAACAGATATTGTATTAAATTTTAATGACCCTGTGCCATTAGAAATGCAGACAAATTTTTACTTTATTGATGATAAGACTAGACAAGTAGCCATGGCAATGTTGCCTAAAAAACAACGTCAACAGGGACAGTTAGCTTTCGCTCGAGTATTATGCAAATCAAATGACACAAAACAATTAGAAAAAAATATTTACCGTATTACAGATCATTATAATGAAGGTTTTCGCTTTATAAGTGATACTAGCGAAAAGTTTAAATTAGCAGAACTAAATTTAATTGCAGGACGCAAAGCGAAAAAATCTGCCGCGTATCAATCTGCCCTATGGTATTTGAGCATGGGAATAGGATTTTTAGTCAATGACAAATGGCATAGTCACTATAAATTAAGCTCAGACTTATACTACGAATCCGCAGAAACAGAATACTTAAATGCAGATATTAACCGAGCTGTATTGTTACTGAATGAAGCTTTACAACATGCAAATAATTTAGCAGATAAAGTACGTGCATTAACCTTACTCGTACAATGCTACACAGCTTTAAGTGATAATAACACTGCAATAGAGGCAGGTATTAAAGCACTCAGTTTACTAGACATTGAGCTACTACAAAATACCCAAACAACAGCCCAAGATCTTGCTGTCTCTAGTCAATTAATTACTAATCAATCAAATACATTTTCAAAGCCAAGCAATTTAACGTTAACTGATAATGACCATCAGCTAACAATAATGCACTTACTAATTTATATAACCTTACCTGCATTAAAAACTCGAAATGACTTATTACCTGCAATTAGTAGCTTATTAATAAATAAATCCATCAAATCAGCTAACTCGGCAATGATTGCTTTTGCCTACTCTCTACATGCCAGCTTATTAGTCCGTGATGATAAAACGCTAAAAAAAGGCATAGAACTATCAAAAATAGTTTTACAACTATTAACTGAGTCTGATTCAGCCACAACATTAAAAACAAAGTGTTTGTTACATAGTTTTGTTTTACCGTGGACTCAGCATACAAAAACAAATATTACACCTCTACAATCGGTGTACCAAGTAGGTATGAATAGTGGGAACCTTGATTACGCCATAATAGCCAAATTTAATGCCTGTTCGCAGATGTTTTTATGTGGCATGCCACTGGAATATATACATAAAACACAAATAGAATATAAAGATAAAATCAACAACTCTCATTATCCAATTGATAATGATTGGCATACGATTTGTAACACATTGCTGACTCAGATGTTGGCTAAAGAACATAGCCACAAAAGCCTATCTAAATTATCATTACATTTTCCGGAGTGGATTAAAAAAGGCCAACATACTATTGTATTTATTAGCTCTTATTGCCAATTATTTTATGCCTATATTTTTGGTGACTACAAGCAAGCTATAACTATCGCCCAATATGCAGAAAACTTTCAGGAAGATTCTAAATCTGCTATTTATTACAGTGATTATCTATTTTATTATGCTTTATCATTATTAGCTGATTACCTCCAGCAAGATAAGGAAACACAACAACAATACTTGATAAAAACAGAGCAGATTCTAAAAAAATTTAAAAACTGGGCTCATTATGCTGAGATGAACTTCCAGCATAGATATCATTTATTAGCAGCTGAAACGGCACGTGTGCATAATCAGCAATGGCTGGCAGTTACTCTTTACCAGAAAGCCATTAAAGGTGCGACCAAAAACGAGTATTTACAAGACGAAGCCTTGGCTTATGAATTGGCTGCTAAATTTTATAGCTTTGAAAATCAACAACAATTCTCTGAACTTTATATCAATGAAGCTTATACAAAATATCAGCAACGACAGTTTTGGGCTAAAACGGCTGAATTACAAAAAAAACATACATTTCTATCAACAAAGTCTGAAAAACCAACAATTAACAGCCAAGAAAATTCTTTATTAGCGCTAGATTTAAATATCATTATTAAAGCCTCACAAACGATTATGGGAGAAATCGTTATAGAAAAATTATTAGGTAAATTATTAGGTTTTGTTATAGAAAATGCAGGCGCTGACAAAGCCAGTTTAATACTGCCATCTCAAGAAAAGTGGTTAATTCAAGCGCAAGGTGGAAACAACCTTAAAACACAAACCATGCAATCAACACTTCTGGAAGAAGATCAATTCACATCTAATTCCATTGTTAATTTTGTGATAACCACGCATAAAACAATTGTTCTTGATGATGCATATAGAAATAGTGATTTTATCAATGATTCATATATCAGTCAGCACAAAACAAAATCAATTTTATGCTTTCCCTTAATTTACAATCAACAAGTTAAAGCCGTTTTATACTTAGAAAATAATCTAACCACTCACGCTTTTACACCAGATAGAGTCAATATTTTAGAAATACTGTCAACTCAAGCTGCTATTGCATTAGAAAATGCCCAACTTTATGGACAATTAGAGCAGCGTGTTAAATTACGTACGCAGGAATTAAACACAGCCAAAGAAGAGGCCGAAGTTTCTAACAAAGCAAAAAGTGCTTTCTTGGCAAATATGAGCCACGAATTACGCACACCACTTAATGCTATTTTAGGGTTTTCTCGACTATTACAAAATAATAGTCAGCTAAACTCTACCGAGCACGCTTATTTAGCAACTATTAATCGTAGTGGCCAACATTTATTAACCTTGATTAATGATGTTTTGGACATGTCAAAAATTGAAGCAGGACGTGTTAGTGCCAACTATACAGCTGTCGATATAGAAAACCTTATCGCTGAAGTGATCGATATGATGCGTATTCGTGCAGAAAATAAAGGCCTCACACTAAAGCTTAATCAAGAAGATAATTTTCCTACAGGCATAATGTCTGACCCTGCTAAGTTACGACAAATATTAATTAACTTATTAGGTAATGCTATTAAATTTACTGAACATGGTGGCATTATATTATCGTTAAAGTGTAGTGCAGGAATAGACGATCAACACCTCAATTTACAATTTACAATATCTGATAGTGGCCAAGGTATAACTGAAGGCGGCTTAACCCAAATTTTCACCCCCTTTACCCAATTAGAATCATTAAATAACCAAGAAGGAACAGGGCTTGGGTTAACAATTACCCGGCAATTTGTTGAATTAATGGGAGGAAAAATTACGGTTAAGAGTACTGTAAACCAAGGCAGCTCATTTTGTGTCACATTGCCTACAGAAATTGTTTATATTGAACCTTCTCAAAAAGCCCCTTCCCTTAATACCTTACAGGTTAAGCAGCTAACTGAAGGGCAAAAATCATTTAAAGTATTAATTGTTGAAGACCAAGCCGATAATAGACAATTATTAAATATACTACTAGAGGCTGCTGGTTTTCTTGTTGCTGAAGCGGTCAATGGCCAGCATGCAATAGAAGTTTATCAACAGTTTCAACCTGATATTATTTTTATGGATTGGCGTATGCCAATTCTAAATGGTGGTGATGCCACACGTACAATTCGTACCTTAGCCGGTGGTAAGCAAGTTAAGATCATTGCCTTAACTGCCAGTGCATTTAATGAAGAACGTAATAAAATTATTGACTGTGGTGTTGATGACTATATAAGCAAACCTTTTCTGGACAAAGAAATTTTTGATTGCTTACAGCATTTTTTAGACTGTAAATATAACTACAAACAATTAGAAGATAAGGAAACCATTCAACAAACTAAAATTTCAAAACAACAAATACAGCAGTTAGCACCAGATTTATTATCTCAATTGAAAGAAGCTGTTATAGAGTTAGACATTGAAATGATCAACGAAGTTATTGATAAAATTTCTAGAACTGATGAGCTACTTGCTTCTGGCTTAAATCATTATATTGAGCAACTTGATTTTACCACCCTACATCAACTACTAGAATAACAGTTAACGCTGCAAAAAATGATTACTAAATATGGCTATATCACTGTTAAGTGTGAATTTTGTTAGCTCTTAAGCCCTCTCTTGCTGGAGAGGGTTTGGGTGAGGAGAAAACAAACAGTATGTAATTCAAATT
>CAJVYL010000044.1 GCA_913009265.1 uncultured Methylococcales bacterium | reverse complement strand
CGTTTTGCTGGCTTACTATTCTTCTTCGACGAAGATGGTAACCGTCAAATGACTATGGTAGATGCTCCATTAATTCCATCTTTCATCTAATGAAAAAATAGCTTAAAAGTTAAATTTTAAGTTAGGAATTAAAAGAAGCCCTCGTCACCTTTTAGGTGGCGGGGGTTTTTTTATGGGAAAAATAAATGCGAAAGCTAATGTGAGAATGAAGTGTTAAAGTCGTGTCAGTCTTAGGTGGAGTTATATAAATATGATCTTGATGGTAGTTTATGAGCTTGATAGAAGGATGGTGGTAGGGTGATTTGAGGTTTTAAATATATCGATTGGGGGTGACGGTTTTAATGAGGTGGGAGCTTGTATGTGGTGGGGCAAGTTAAGAAGTAAGGGTTGGTATGATTGTGGGTGGTAAAGAAAGGGTGGAGTAAATAGATCTGAATTAGAGTTTTAAAGAAAGCTGAGGGTGAAAAGAGAGGTGCTCTTTAATGATTAAAGTGTTGGTGATTGGCTGGTGTATGGTGCTAAAAGGGGGGGGTAGTGAAGTGAAATACCGAGTTAGTGTATTAATTTAGGTGACATTTAATGATGAGTGGGTGAAATAGAAGCTGTAAGTGCAATAGGTAAGGTTAATGCAGGTATTGTGAGTGTCAAGGGAGGGCGTGGTGCTGATCTTGTGAATGCTGCAGGAATTGAAATCAGAAAATAATGCTGGAGCTTAATTGGTGTTTGTATAAATTTAAGAGTGTATTTTATTTTTTAAATATTTTTAGTAACCAAGTTGAATATTTGGTTGAGAGCTTATTGATGATGAAAATGGAGGGGCTTGCGCTTGCGGTTGTGTTGAAATGTTATAAAAAGTTAGTGTAGTAAAAGAGATCCTCAATGAGGATCTCTAAGTACAGGCTATAGCTTACAACTGGATAGAAGAAGTTGAGCTAGATAGGTTTTGCTTAGCGCCATCAGGGTTGTCCATGCAGCCAGTTAATCCAACAATCATCATAGTCATAGCTAAAACTGATAATACTTTTTTCATTATTTTCTCCAAGGTTTAATATTTTTTTATAATTATTGTTGTGTTTAGAACACGGTGTAATTTATACCATGGCTAAGTTATGAGTGCAATAATAAAATGTATTAGAGTTGATTTATATCTTCAGGTATCGATATGTTTATGTCTTTGTCATCCCATGTAGCATGTCCGATAGTCTTCCATGTACCTGATAAATTTTTCTTTAATAGGTTATGTACCCAGTAATCAGGTGATGCAATTTTTTTTAGTTTGATATGGAAGGTAGTGGAATTTAAATCAAGGCCTGTTTGAATCCCCCAAAAGGCGGTAGTTTTCATAATAAACTTAGATAAGCGATGATTATCAATATTAGGGGTGACAGCTATGTTGGCCCACATAGAGTGAACTCGTCCCCAATTAGGGGCTTCAAGCTTACCTTCAGGGGTTACAAAAGGTAACCATTTTTCATCCCCAGCGTTATCCGTATAAGTAATTGCGATTAGATGGTTATACCCTTCAAAATGATCATGTAGATATAGAGCATGCGGAGTAATGCCTAAAAATACGCTGGAATAGTTTACAAAAGAATTACTTATGCTTGAAACAAGATTGTTTATAGCTGATGGTTTAATGTTGTGGTCTATTCTGTAAAAAAATCCGTAATGAATGCTGCTATTTAATTGGAGCAAAAGAAAAAGCAATAATATCTTGGAAAGTTTATGAATGTTGAACCTTTGCGTGCGAGCGCTAGAAGGTGAAAATATTTGATCGTATAGTGTGAATGTCAAAAGAGGGGGGCTTGCAGGTATGCAAGTTTCATCGCAAGTAACACGAGTCCGTGAATCAGCAATGTTTCTGTATATTTTGCTAGCTAAGTGAAATATCCCTGGGGTTTTAAGTAGATAGCCAATAATTGCAGTGTAACGCATTTTAATAAGGATTTGGCTATAGGTAGCAACGCCAGCAAACAAGTTGTTGTGCTTGTCTAAAGCATACAAGTCAGTTAAAAGGGTTGATTCTTTAATGTTGTTTAAGGTTGTAAAATTGGACGCATGAGATTGAGCGCCCTTAAAGTCGATACAGTTAAAAATATCGAAATGATTGAGTGTTAAGATGGTTTTACTGCAAAGAGGGCACTGTTCGTCATAAAACACGGTTAAAGAGGGTGTTTTTGCAGAAAGGAATGTAGCAATATTTTTATACCAGGAAAAAGGGGCGACTAAAGTATAAAAAATCAACATGCCAATGCCAAATGGATAAATATTTAAAGTGATGGCGATACCAAAATGTAAACCAGCGCCAACAATAAAATATAAAGGTCTAAGCTTGCTATAGTGGAATAAAAAGATAAAACTAAATTGAAAAATTAGTATTAAGTAACCTATGGACTTTTGAATGTATTCATAATTAAGAAGCCAGCCCATATCAATAGCAGAAATGTAATAGGGCATAGAAGCAGGTAGCCAAGCCCCAAGCCCATTTCTCCAATGTTGAGCAAACATTTTATGAATGGCTGAATCAAAGTAAAGGAAGCCAAGGCAGATAACTACAGGGATATAATAAGCAAGAACAGAAACTTTGACCTCTGAATACTGAGAGTAATGCTTAAATGGGTTGGCAAGTTTGTGTTTAAGCGTATCGATAGAAAAAGCTTTGTCGATAGGCATAAAAATCATAAAAAGGTTGGCACCGATCATAAATAAATCGAAACCGCCATCAAAATCCCTTTGCATGGGAGTGAATGAAACAAAGACTAACCATAAAATATAGTTGGTGATGGTTGCTTTCTGTGTGCGATAACCAAGGGTTACACAAGTTGCTACGACAGCCCAAATACAAAGAAAAAAGGGAATCATTGGAAATTCGACGTCTAAAAAAGGAATTGGGTCAAAAATTAAATGATTAAAATAAAGCAGGAAGAAAACTTCTTGAAGAGTTACCAATCCGAATAATATACGGAAAATCCCTATGCCAGTTGCGGGAACCTGTTGGTAATAAAGAGATGATATTTTTGCGTGCAGTGTCTTATACATTGAATAGTAAAGTGTGTTGATTAATTACTACTAATTATAAGGGAATAGAGGTGCTACTCCAAATATAGAGCTTGTTGCTGAATGGTATGTGATAGTGGCGTTAAAAGCTATAGGCCTAAAATGATAAAAGCCGTATCAAGTGAACCTGATACGGCTTAAATGTAGAAAAAACTAGTAAAAGTTTATTCTTCGTCTTCTGGCTCAGCGAAAACCCATTTTACGAAAAAGTAGCCAACAGCAATAACGATTACTGCAACGACCATACCTTCTGGTTCTTTTAACATTTCTACTACGTCTAAGATCGCTCCCATGAGTGTCCTACCTTTTTTTTATATTGAAAATTATAAAGTGCCAGTTATCTGGCATCCGAACTACGTATGTTACTTTAGCCTAGTCTAATGTCAAGTTAAAAGTGTGATGGAAGTGGCTTTTAGCAGTTTGTTAATGCTTGTATGGCAATGTTTTACTTTTGCTATAATCACCGAAACTAAAAAGGTTGAAGCATTATTCGAAATAATAATTTAACTATTGTATTTGCTATAAAAACATTTAAAAATCACGAAAGTGATAGGCTGCTAAAATACCACTGTAAAAATAGGGGTATGTTCTGGATTTTAACGAGGGTGGGTGTTTGATTAATATAAATTCATTGGAATTGTCATATGGTACAGATGAGTTCCGGCTCTCAATACCTCAGCTAAAAATTGAAAGTACTGAAAAAGTGGCCATTATTGGGCCAAGTGGATCAGGAAAAACGACATTACTTAAGCTTATTTCTGGGATTATTCAACCACAAAGGGGGCGGGTTGAAATAGGAGAGGTAGCAATTAATGAGCTTTCTGACCCTCAATGTCGTGATTATAGAATTTCAAATATTGGCTATATTTTTCAAGACTTTGAATTGCTAGACTATCTTAATGTTCAAGATAATATTCTTCATCCCTTTAGAATTACTCAGTCCTTAAAAATAGATAATCAAGTACGGGATAGAGTAAAAAGCTTGGCTGAAGAAATGGGAATTGCTGATAAATTAAAAAGATTAACCAATAATTTATCTCAGGGTGAAAAGCAAAGAACTGCGATTTGTAGAGCAATGATAACTGCACCTAAGTTGATTTTGGCAGATGAAGCGACAGGAAACCTTGATCCTAGTAATAAGACTAAAATTTTGGATGCTCTTTTCCGTAGTACCGATAAAAATAAGGCAACATTAATAGCGGTGACACATGATCATGAATTATTAGACCGTTTTGACCGTGTAATTGATTTTAAACAATTTTGTGATGGGGAGTCAGTATGATTGACAGTTTCTATCTTGCTTGGCGTTATATTGTCTTCAATCGAATTAAAACAATTACACTAGTATTGTGTATTAGCCTGGTTTCTTTTTTGCCTTTTGCGCTAAAAATACTGCTTAATGAAAGTGAGCATCAATTAATGTCTAGGGCTATAACAACGCCCTTATTAGTAGGCGCAAAGGGGAATTCACTAGATTTAGTAATGAATTCTCTGTATTTTTCTAAGGAAAAGCCTGATTTTATAAGTATGAAGGCGATAGAAAAAGTAATGGATTCTTATTTAGCGGTACCAATACCGCTTTATACACGCTTTCATGCAAGAGAATATCCCATTGTAGGTACGACATTAGATTATTTTGAATTTCGCAAGCATAAAGTTGCTGAAGGACGTAGTTTTGCAATGTTAGGTGAAAGTCTAATTGGAGCAGATGTTGCTGCACGCTTAAATTTAAAAGTAGGGGGCAGTATTCTGTCTTCACCAGAAAATTTATTTGATTTGGCTGGGGTATATCCATTAAAGATGAAAGTTGTCGGTATTTTACAGAAAACTAACTCTGTTGATGATAAAGCCGTTTTTGTTGACCTTAAAACGACATGGGTTATTCAAGGTTTAGGTCATGGTCATCAAGATGTTAAAAAAATTGCAGATGAAAGTGATGTATTAAGTCGATCGGATAAATTAGTGACGACTTCAACAAAGATTAAGCAATATACTGAGATTAACGTAGATAACCTCGGGTCTTTTCATTTTCATGGCGACCCTTCAATTTATCCTTTAACCGCGATTATTGCAGTTCCTAATGACGAAAAATCAGCAACAATACTTAGCGGTCGATATTTATCGGAACAAAAGAATCAGCAGATAGTCAGACCTAAAAAGGTGATAGAAGACTTATTAGGTAATATTTTTCAAATCAAAGAATTTATTGATGCTGTTGTGTTGATCGTTGCAATAGCCATGGTGCTGGCTATTTTTCTTGTCTTCAGTTTATCTTTTCGATTACGCCAAAAAGAAATTAGTACAATTTTACATTTGGGTTGTAGTCGGAGTACTGTTGTTCAGCTTATAGGTGCAGAAATTTTGATTATTGCAGTTTTCAGTGGCATGCTATGTTTTTCATCTCTTTTAGTTTTACAGTATTTTCAGGGTGAGATTGTCCACCAACTTTTTATTTCATAAAGTAGACAGAAATTAATATAACAATGAATAGATCAAATACTTATTTTGCAACAAAAATTATTTTACTTTCGAGTTTGTTTTTAACATTCAATAATGTAAATGCAGAAGTCGATGAAGCTAAGCTAAATATTTATACTGTTAATTATCCAATAAAATATTTTGCTGAAAGTATTGCCGGTGATAATGCAAAAGTTACTTTGCCCATGCCAGGGGATATTGATCCCGCTTTTTGGGAGCCTAAGGCTGAAGATGTTATTGGTTTACAACAAGCGGATATGATTTTACTGAATGGCGCAAACTATGCAAAATGGTTGCCCAAAGTATCATTACCATTATTTAAACTGGTCAATACATCTGCTGAATTTAGGGATTCGTATATTTCTTTAAGCGAGGCCGTAACTCATAATCATGGGAGTGGTGGTAAACATTCTCATACGGGAACTGCTTTTACTACATGGCTTGATTTTTCATTAGCTGAAAAACAAGCAAAATCAGTTTTTAAAGCGTTGTCTAGAAAACAACCAAAATTAAATGCTAGTTTTGTAGAAAACTTTATACCGTTACAAAAAGCTTTGTTGGAATTAGATACTGAGTTAACAGAAATAGGGGGTGCGCTTAATGGGGAGGCTTTATTAGGCTCTCATCCTGTTTATCAGTATTTAAGGGCTAAATACAAGCTTAATTTAGAAAGTGTACACTGGGAGCCAGAAGAAGCTCCAACTGAAGAGCAATGGAATGTATTAACAAAATTGTTAGAAAAACACCCAGCTAAGTGGATGCTTTGGGAAGGTGTTCCTGCTAACGAAACAGTGTTAAAACTGGAAGCGCTAGGAGTAAAAAGTATCGTTTTTAGTCCTACGTCTAATTCACCTGAAACCGGTGATTTTATGACAATAATGCATGAAAACATAGCTAACTTGAAAGCAATATTAGAAAAGAAATAGTTTGAGCTAGTTATTGCATATTGATTAATCAATAAATAAGGGGGCGATGATGAAGCAACAAAAAAAACTTACATTAGGTATTGTTTTTTGTTTATTTTCAATGGCAGCACAGGCAGATCACTATCCTGTTGGTACTCAGGTATTAACTGATTGCCATGGTTTTTTTGCCAAGGGTAAAATAAAAAGAATGTACCAAGAAAAATATGTTGTGCATTATGATAAAAGTTCTCGACCTGCCCATTGCACCCCCTTTTCATGGGATGGCCGGTTTGTAGTGCCTTATAAATCAGTAACTAAATATACAGGCAAGATAAAGCCTAAGGCCAGTTTCTTTTCTACAACAATAGAGTTTGAGGTTGGTGATAAATTAGATATTTATTATAAGGCTTCCGAACGAGGTAAATTTTTGGATGATAAATTAACCGTTACCGTTGAGATTGTCGAAATTATTGCCAATGGCGCAGCTCAATTTAAAGTGATTGGAGGGGAAGTTAAAGCTCAGCAGCAATTTACCCGTTGGGTTGGCACTAACTATGTATCGTTAGATTTTTCTAGTCACTTGGTTGCAGATCGACTAACTATTCTTAATGTAGATAAGTTGTAAGCACCCAAGAAGAATTAATGTAACAAAAAATTGAGAGTTGCTAATTTATAGCGATGGATTAGCAACAGATAATTGTAGTTGGAGCGCAGTGCTTTAGAGGCTGTGAAAGTATTACGAATTTGACCTCCCCCTTTGGAAAAGGGGGATAGAGGGGGATTTTATAAAAATACAACACATTGATATTAATCGTCTTATTTTTATAATAAAATCTCCCCCAACCCCTCTTTTCCAAAGAGGGGAGCTAAAAGCTAATACTTTCACAGTCTTTTTAGCCTGTATTCATAGGCACAACAAGTGCAGTAAAGCACTGCGCCCCAACTTCTAATAAGGTCTATTATTTAGAAAGAAACACTCATTTGAACTCTTATTGTTCTGGGTTCAACAGGGTGGGAAATCTTGTCATTATAACCACCATTAGCCTCGGGCCCTATTGGTTCCCCAGCAAGGCGTGATTCATAGTAATAAGCAATATCAGTGTCACCAGAATCAAATAGATTTAATACATTTAGTTCAACACGATAATCTTTATAACGATAACCTGTCCCTAAATTAACTACAGTGGTTGAGTCAGCATAAACACTGCCATCTTCAGTTAAAGGCATATCGCCAAAATGTCTAGCACGTAAACTACCAAATATACCGTTAGGAAGGTCTATAGTGGCTCCAGCTGAAATGGTTCTTCCTACTGAGTTAGGTACGTCGTTTTCATTTGAAGAGGCTTCGGTATATTCTGATTGGCTAAGCGCAACGTCAAAATCCAGCGTTAACCAATCTAAAGGTTTGTAGTAGTTGGCAATTTCTATACCGTAGCGTTGGCTTTTTCCTGAAGCTTCTGTGCTTCCTCCATCACCGACAAAAACTAATTCAGAATCTAGCTCTAACCACCAAAGAGATACTGTAGTGACTAAGCCAGGTAAATATTGGTTTCTTAGGCCGATTTCTGCACCACGAGTAGAGGCAAGTGGGTCGACTTGATCGGCTGCCTTTGTTAGGTCGTTAGGGTCTCGTTGAATAGTCGATCCTCTGGCATCATTACTATGAAAGCCATAGCCAACATTAAAATAATATTCAGTGTCATACCAAGGCCCTGCAATTAAGCTTAATTTAGGACTAAATTGTGCATCATCAGTTTGTCCTGAGTTGATGGGGTTGCTTCTACTGTCTACATCGTATTCATAAAAATCACCACGTAAGCCCAGAATAGACTTAAATTTTTCAGCCCATTGCACTTCATTTTCTAAATAGATACCTATACTAGTTTGGCTAACTTCGTGTTCAGTTACTGTGCTTAGGATTTCTCTTTCCCTACTTTTATAGAGAGCAACATTAGGAATATAGTCGTGTCTGATTTGTAAACCAACGACATTTTTTACATCAAAGCCAAACCAGTCATCGTATTTAGTATGTTTTCCTTCTCCACCAAAAATATAACGGCGGTCTCTTTGAGTTATTTGGTCACCATTAACTTGGTCATTAAGGAAATAAGTGAAATTAGAGTATAAATTGAAATCAGAATAGACGGCGTAGGCAGACAGTTCTGTTTCACCATATTCGGATTGACGCCACCAGTTTCCAGCTAGGCTATAGCGCTCCATATCTCCGCCTGCAGTTGGATCAATAGTGCCTAATTCAGAATAGTCTCCACTTTTAACTGCACGATCAGGGATTTGTTCAGTAGAATCCCAGTTGCTTTTATAAGCCGTTCCAATAATGGCATATCCTTTATAACCTTCATCTACTGTATAACGTAATAGCCCGTTAAATTTATTCAGGCTTTCTTCTTTAACCCAGGGGCCTTCGTAAAAGTTGACTTCAGCCCCATATAATAAATCGCCTTTGCCTAATTCATGAGAATTAGCTAAAACCCCGCGATAATAATCATTTTCACCATAACCAAATTTTATTAAGCCTTTGTCCATCTTGTGTTTGGTATGAAAGCGCACGTAACCCGCAGATGAAAAATCCCCCATTTCTGCATGATAGGGGCCTTTTCCATATTCAACAATATCAACTAATTCAGGAATAATACTATTAAGGTCTAAATAGCCTTGGCCATGGCCATGAGAAGGTAGGTTAAGAGGCACACCATCTACCATGCCTGAAAAATCAGTACCATGGTCTAAATTAAAGCCACGTAAAAAATATTGATTAGCTTTGCCGCTACCACTGTGTTGTGTTGCCATCATGCCTGGCACGACTTCAACTAATTCACCGGGGCGAGAGATAGGGCGAAATTCAAACTCAGCTTGACCAATGACACCAGCAGAAGCCGAATCTGTTTGACCTAATAGGTCGGAGGCTCGGCCTGTAACTTCCATTACACCTAGTTCAGAAACAGCATTTGATTCGTCTTGAGGGTGGGCGAAAACAGAAGCAGAAGTAAATAGACTGACCAAAGAATAAGCAGTCAAACTGGCTTTATGTTGATGGAGGAAGTGATGTAATTTCATTGAAAAGAGCCTGAACCAAGTATTGAGGATATAGTGTAATAAATACTTGGAAACAGAAAGATGACATGAACATTACAATTTTGTAATTTAACTTTAATTCTGAGGGAAAATAAGTTTTACCTGGGTCCCTTGTTGTAATTTACTGGTAATTAATACCTGTCCCCCATGTAAATCCATAATAGATTTTACGATGGCTAAACCAAGCCCAGAACCTTGTTTGTCACGTTGGCGAGATTTATCTGCTCGGAAAAAACGATCAAAAATTTGTGGCAAGAGGTCTTCGTCAATTCCTTCGCCAGTATCAGAAATAGTGATGACAACTGACTTATCTTTTGAAATGGAGGCAGATAAATTAATATGACCATTAGCTTTGCTGTAACGAAGGGCGTTAGAAATTAAATTACTTAATATGCGACGAAGAAGGTTAGGGTCGGCAAAAAGAGTTACTTGGTTTGATTGGTACTTTATTGAAACTTGTTGATCTGAGGCGAGCATGTCGTAAAACTCAGTTATCACTTCAAACTCTTTTTCTATTTGGAAGGCGACACAGCTTATTTCTGTTTTTGGGTTTTCTGCCCGTGCTAAAAATAATAGCTCATCAATCATGCGAGCAATACGGCCACATTCTTCAATATTAGATTCTAAAATTTCGCGGTACTCTTCTGGAGACCTATCTCTAGATAAAGCAACTTCAGCCGTGCCCATTAAATTATTTACGGGGGTGCGTAATTCATGGGCTAAATCAGCCGAAAACTGGGATAAACGTGCAAAAGATTGATCGAGTCTTGCAAGCATTTGATCAAAGGCATTGGCTAATAATGATATTTCTTTTGGCCATTGACCTGAATTAACTTGTTCGTTTAATTGCTGAACATTAATGTTTTGAATGGTTTCAGTAATTTGTCGCAAAGGACGTAATCCTCGGCGAGTCACCCAAAATCCGGTAAAGGCTGAAGCCAATACGCCAAAAAATAATACAGCGGCCAATGTGCGTTGAAAATTGCTTAATAGGCTTTCATCTGGTGCTAGCTTTAAAAGTGCGTGTATCAATACCTTTCTTGCTTGTTTATTACTGGTTGTTTCTGCCCATGCGCTACCTAATAGGAATAATTGATCAGACTCTGGATTCACTTTTATAATTGATATAGATGTTGTATCTTGCTGATCAATTAAAGGGAAGTTAAGAGGGGTGGGTAAAGCTTGGGGTAAATTCGACTCGACCAGTAAGTTATTTTGTTCATCAAAAATACGTAAAAATATATGATGAGGAATGCCTGGGTGAATAGCTGAAGAATGCGTGACTTGTGAATGATGATGTTCAGCATCAATTAAGCTATATAAAGTTTCTCCAAGTAGAGAGGAGTCTTTAAAGTAGTGTCTAAGTTCAACTATCTTTGCTGATACTAGGCTTTGGTGTTCTTTTTGTAGGTGATCTAGCACTGACCAATAAAGTAAGCCAGAAGCAATTAATAATACGCTAAAAGTAGTTGTAGCATAGAGAATGGCTAACTTTCTAGCAAGGGATTGCAAAGATTGAGTGTTATTTTTGTTCAAAGGCATATCCTACACCTCGGATGGTCTGGATCAATTTGTTTTCGAAAGGGTCGTCAACTTTAGTGCGTAAGCGTCTTATGGCAACATCAACTACATTAGTATCGCTGTCAAAATTCATATCCCATACTTTTTCGGCAATAACGGTACGAGAAAATACTTCGCCAGGGCTACGGGCCATCAGTAATAATAATTGAAATTCTTTGGGGGTTAAATCAATACGGACACCCTTTCGAGTGACTCTGTGTTTGATGGCATCAATTTTAAGGTCAGCACATTGAATTGTCTGTATTTCTGTTGCTGTGCCGCGTCGTAAAAGAGTACGAATTCGAGCTAATAACTCAGAAAAGGCAAAAGGTTTGACCAAATAATCATCAGCACCTAGCTCTAAGCCTTTTACCCTATCTTCAACAGAGTCCATTGCAGTTAGTAACAATATGCGTGTTTGAATATCTTTATTTCTAATCACGGCTAATACTGACCAGCCATCTAATAATGGCAGCATAATATCTAAAATAGCTAAGTCGTAATTATTTTGTTCTAGCGCACTTAAGCCATCAATACCATTATCAACAGTATCAACTAAAAATCCATTTTCTTTTAGGCCTTTGGATAGAAAACTAGCTGTTTTAGCTTCATCTTCAATGATTAAAATGCGCATAGCTTTCAGTTGTAAATATAATTAATCAACTCTTTGCTGACCAATAGATTCTAATGCAATAATTTTCCAATCGCCTTCGATAGGGGATATTTCAAGTGTGGCGTGGTAAACATTATCACGGCGATGTTGATGTCCCCAGTGAATGACTTCTCCAGATACCAACCATTCACAATCAAATAAATAATTGTCTGCGTCAGATGAAATTAACTTAATGTTTTGAATTTTTATACTTGCTGTTTTTGACCAGCCACCATCTTGCGATAAAAAGGATTCTCGATTTTGTAAATATAATGTTTCTATTAAATTACCATCAATACTGTAAGCCAGTTGATCATAGGTTGCTACTTCTTCAGTCGCTTCAAATGCCTGATAAACATTCCATAATAATTGATTCAGAATAGGTTCGGCTTGTTGTTCTGTTAATGCTGATTGCTTAAAGCTCAGTTTTTCAGTTTTCACTAAACCATAAATAATAGCAGCGGCTAACAGCAGTAATATTAAATGTGAATACTTGCGAATATGCCTCGGTGTGAATCTATAGCTGATAATAAAAAATACAATAAAGCCTGCAAGACCCAGTAAAGCATAGTTTCTATGAGTTGACTGGGTAGTATCAACTTTAACAGCCATTACTGATGGTTTATTTTCTAAGGCAGGTAAGTCAATATCAGCGAGCATATTTTCCCATTCAAAAATAGGATATTTAGGCGTTACATAACTATCAAATAATCCAGCAGGGTCATAAGCACGGATTGCAACACGTTGGATATTTTCATTAAACAGCTCCCATTCCCATTGGATTTTTGCAGGGATTTCTGAAATAGGATGGATAATACTTACACCGATTAATGTAGCGACTTGTTTTTGAGCCTGTTGAGGCTGGTATGCTTGAATATCAGAAGCCCCCATCCGAATATAATCAACACGATCTAGAATTGGCGTTGCAGATGAACCTGTAGTTACTTTGTTTGTTGCTAATAAAAATTGAGCTACTTTTTGTTTGATAGCAGCAAACTCATCAGGAAAAATCAACGAATCATCCCGTAAATCTAAACTTGCCCAGCGAGCGACTTCTTTAATTCTGACAACAACTTCGCTTTTTATTTGTTGAGGTTCAATATACAAAAAAGCCATTAATGGGTCGCTATGGCTACGTTGTAATTTTGGGTTGTTAAAGTGACTATACCAAGGGTCTTGCCAATTAAGCTGTAGCGTTTCAGCAGAGGTTAAAACACCATGATCAATAACAGGTAAGCCTTGGTGAGAAACAGTAATAATATATTTCTGCCCAGCTGTTTCAATGCTTTTGAAGTCAGGGGTGATATTAATACTTTTGGGTTGAGCTTCTATAAACGGAAAGAAAACAGATATAAAAGTGGCCGATTTTTTTGTTGTCGCTGTACTGGCTGTTTTTATAGTAGGCTTAAGTAACTGAGTTGTTTGTAAATTAATAAGCTTTAAAGCAAAGTGATCAAGCTCCTTAGAAACAATGTTTTCTTCGGCTTGGTCTACAAAAAACTGAGAAACAGCACTTTCTTTCAGATCAATGGAAACTTGTACGCCATCATCAATAATATCAATGGCAATACGAGTCGATATGTCCTCAATTGTTACGCCAGAATTCCAGTCTGCTTTTACAGGTGCTGAAATTAGAAGAAAACACTGTAAAACAGTGATGCTGGTTAAAAACAGCTTGTACCTGCTTAACCTAAGGTATTTTGAGAACATAATCGAGTTAATTAAAAGTTAGTCTTCGTCTTCTGCTTTTTCTAGTTCTATTTCTGCTTCATATTCTTTTACTTTATTGCGGATAAAGCGATAAATAAAAAAACGATAAATGCCATAAGCAATAAGAGCTACAAAGATAAAAAATAAATAAGGGTAAAGAAAAGCAATACTAAAGGCAGAGCCTATGCCTACACGTAAAGGAATGCGAATTTTATCCGCAAACATATCATCCCCAACAGTTGCTATTAAAGCGTAGTGACCTGGTTTAGGAAAGTCAGCTTGAATTTGTGCAACACCTGTTTTATAAGTTTGTGGTGAGATTAAAGCAATAGATTTACCATCAAGCATTTCCTCACCATCAGGGTTATCAAGTAATTCGATAACTTCCATACCTATTGGCATTTTACGTAAATCGCGATCAATAAAATCAAGTGCTAAATGGCTAAGGCCATGTTCAGGTAGCTCTTTACAAAAAGGCTTGAAAGTATGTCTTTTTTTACCATCAGGTTTAGGCTGCTGGTAAGATGTTAAATGCACAATATAAAAATCAGTGGTAATCATACAGTCCAGTGATTTTGTTGGGTCATAAGGTGATTGACCTTGTTGTGCCATTAAATTGCTGTGAAAGCCTAAAAATAATAAGGCAAATAATAGTGGGTTTAAAATGTTTTTTTTCACAGCATCCTCGGTAGAATAATTAGGTGAATAAAATTTAAGACGGTTAATTAGTAGAGCTGTACTGGAGTGTTTATTCTGTTATTTCAAAGAAAAACTTGCCAGTTACAATATGTCCATCAGCGGATTGCACGCGGTATCTTACGCCATAACGTCCTGCGCTAATGGGTTTTAAATTAGTGACAAGATGTGATTTATCAAATGTTTCTAATGCACCATCACCTTTGTCGACTCGCTCACCTTTAGTGTTTACAACAGCTAATGATGTGTACTTAGGCCCAACATTGTCATCAAACCAAACTTCTACTTTATTTGGAATAACGTTACTTGATGATTCTTTTTCAGGAGATGACTTTACCATAATGGCGTGAGCTGAAGCCCATTGGCTCCAAGATAGCCCTAGAGTTAAAGTAAGTAATAATATTTTTTTCATAATAATTAACCGTAGCTATAGTTATTCTAGTTTAGAGAAGATTGCTAAAGCATCTCCATTTTTTTGCCATTCAGTCCAGAAAAATAGAAAACCTTCTGGTGTGGCTATAATTCTTGGGTGTGACGGTTCTGCCCCATCACTTGTTAACCGTAGTTCATCAGACCAAGTTGCCCCACCATCTGTAGATATTTTACTTATTACTGATGTTGACTCAAAGTCTCCCGATGTATAAATAATTCTGATCCGATCATTATCGAGTGCAGCAATATCGCCAGAAGCGCTATTATCGCCACCAATGGGATGCAAAGCCGCTATTTTATCTTTGTTTAACTCAGACTGGCTATAGTAAATACCACGATTGCCAGCTTTTCCGTTCCAGATTACGCTGTGTAAAAGGGTTTTTTCATTAAGCTGGGTGTTAATAAGTCCACCACCTTGATGTGGACAGCCAATAAATTCCCAATTAAAAGAACCAGCAGATTTAGATTGTTGCCAAGACTGGCCATTATCTAATGAGGAGATTAAACGCATATCTCTTGGGCTATCATCACGGTATAGCACGTGGATATTATCATTCTTATCTATAGATATACTTGCCCAGCAACAGGTACATGCTGTTATTTCTAAATCTGTATGTTGATTCCAATTACCTTTTTGCTTACTAAATTGGGCATACCTAAGTCCTTGGGTATTGCCCGCTTCTTCTCTATCATCTAACCAAACAAGGTGGAAGTCACCTTGGCTATCAACTTCTAAATCAAAATAACCTTGATCAATTTTTGCGTATTTATCACTTACAGGGCTTGCGACTTGTTGCCATGTTTGTCCAAAGTCTTTAGATAATGCAATAGCAAGTTTTCCAGTCCAAGGTTCACCACCTTGAGTTTGCCAAACCACCATAAGCTCATTGTTATGACTTGCTAGTTGAAAGTCGTTACCTCTTTTTGACTTTTTTACAGCTGCTAAACCTTGATTAATAGTGACAGGTTTAAACCAGTTATCTCCTGAATCTGAAGATTTTAGGTATTTTAGAACACGTTTGTTTGAATGACTGTCTATCCCAGAAAATAGAGTATGAATAGTGTTTTGTTCAGAATATACATCTATTGTATAAACTGTTTTTAAGCCAAGCTGTATCTCTTTTTGTACGGAAGTTTTATGGTTTAACAAGGCACAAGAAGGTAGCGTCATTAAAGCAAGGATAAAAAAAATGCTTAATAACTTAACACTAGAAAGTGCAGGTATTGGTCTAACCATTAAGTTTTGTGTTCTCATCATTTGCAATAAGAGGGAATAGGAAAGATTAAGTTCCTAAAAATTAAAAACACTCAAGTCTATATTAGAACTTATTAAAACGTCAATTATCACTTAAGGTTTAGTAACAGAGTACTCTTTGTTAGCAATGCGATGAATTACAGCGGAGTTCTAAATTGCTATATGGTTTGAATATGAGTAATATGAGCGTACATTCTTGAATGTATTTTATATTAAAAGGTTGGGTTGGTGGTCTAGTGGACAACTTCCTTAAGGGAAAATTAAGGATAGGTTAGCTATTAATCTATACTTTAATTTATAACAATTAAAGATTAATCAATATAAAATTAATTTAGATGGCCATTACGGTGTGACATCGATTTAGATTGAATTTGCAATATTAAAATAAAAATAAAGGGGTAAGTGAAATGACTATTGGTGGAATTATTGCTATTTTTATAGCGATATGGATTTATAGAACAGCACAAGAAAATAAAACAGGAAATGGCTTGTATTGGGTAGTTGGCAGTTTTATCGTGTTTTTAGTCGTACAATTTATTATGATTAAATTTAATATGGTAATTATTGAAACATTTGATACCGATATTAATAGTGATTACGATACAGCGGGTGGTTTGAATAATAGAGATAACTCTGATACTGCAGGCTTACAGTCAGGTGCAGGTGGTACGATGATCGGAATTATTTTTGAACTTCTACCATGGGTTGTTCCTTTCTTTGTTATTGCTATTGTTAGACAATTGTTCATGCTAAAACAATCTTTTAGCTTTATGGGACTGTTTGGTGGTCTTAAAGAAATGTTTTCAGGCATCAAAGATAGCTTTAAAACATCAGCATAGTTTTTAAATACATGTTGAAACAAAAAAGCCTAGATTAATCTAGGCTTTTTTGTTTGTAGCAAATGGTTAAATATTAGTTTGTTACCAGCGATACAACCGATACAATAGCAAGAATAAAGAGCACAGTAGCAATAAAACCAACAATGATGTAGCTAGAAAGAGAGCC
>CAJVYL010000043.1 GCA_913009265.1 uncultured Methylococcales bacterium | reverse complement strand
AGTGCAACTGAGACACTGCCTTGATATTAACTGGATTAATCAATAGAGGTTTTTAAAATGCTGACATGTAAACAAGCAAGTTTCTTAGCGTCAAAAAAGTTGGATAAAAAACTAACGATAAAAGAGCATTTTGATTTTTCTCTACATACTGTTATGTGTGGATTATGCAGGCATTATGCAAATGAGATTGAAGCATTACATAAATTAATGCAAAAAGTGGGAAAAACTGAAGACAGCATGATGTTAATAGATGAAAAACTCTCTGAACAATCGCGTAAACGGATTAAACAGGAAATGGATAAAATGTTACATCCAACTAAATAATAAAACATAGCTATATACAGCCATGTTTTTATGGGTAGGAGGGGCCTTTGGCCGCGACCAAATACAACTCAAGAGCAATCGAGGCTAGAAAGCCCCTCCCGCTTTCTATAAGTATTTTTTAAGGGTTGAAGGAAGCCTTGATCTTCTTCAAGCTGTGGTTTGTTAAGAACCATGTAATAAACAAATCAAACCGGACAATAAGAAACTGTTAAGTTTGAAAGTGCTAAAAAATTAGGAATAAATTATGAGTGATACGGCAATCAGTGAGTCAGTACAAAACTATTATGGGCAAGTGCTTAAATCCAGTGAAGATTTAAAAACCAGTGCCTGCTGCACATTGGATTCTATCCCTCTGCATTTAAAACCCTTACTTTCAGATTTACACCCAGAAGTCGTGGCGCGTTATTACGGATGCGGAACGCCTTTACCTCCAGCGTTAGACGGCTGTAGTGTTTTGGATTTAGGCTGTGGTACTGGGCGAGATTGTTATTTGCTGTCTCGTTTAGTGGGTGAATCAGGGCGAGTAACAGGTGTGGATATGACAGAGGAACAATTAGCTGTCGCAAAAGAACACTGTGATTGGCATGCTGAACGTTATGGTTATGCCAAGTCTAATGTTGAATTTAAACAAGGTTATATGGAAGATTTAGCATCAGCAGGTATCGCTGATAATTCCATTGATCTGGTAGTCTCAAACTGTGTGATTAATTTATCCCCCGATAAAAAGCAGGTTTTAACAGAAATATTACGGGTATTAAAACCAGGTGGTGAAATTTACTTTTCAGATGTGTATTCAGATAGACGCATTCCTCAACTATTAAAAACTGAACCAGTATTATTGGGTGAATGTTTGGGGGGCGCATTATATTGGGAAGATTTTCGTCGTATTATGCAAGAGTTAGGTTGTCCAGATGTGCGAATAGTTAAGGAGAGCCCTATTGCTCTGGAAGACCCAGAAGTAGAAGCGAAAATTGGTATGGTTAATTTTCGTTCAGTCACTGTTAGAGCTTTTAAAATGCCATTAGAAGATCGCTGTGAAGATTTTGGGCAGCTTGCTGTTTATAAAGGCACCATCGCAGAACACCCTCATGCATTTGATTTGGATGATCATCACCATTTTGAAACAGGTAAGCCATTAAGGGTATGCGGCAATAGTTTTGATATGTTGGCATCCAGCCGCTATGGAAAACACTTTGAACTCATAGGGGATAAATCCAACCATTTTGGCTTGTTTGATTGTGCTCCGCCTAATACCAGTTTATCTTTAGATTCGGCTTCTGCTTGTTGTTAATATTATGAATTGTTTTACTGATTTCAGTATTCAAACTAAGCAAGGAATGGTATTAAATTCATGAGTGGTGCAATTGCTGTTTTTGTAAAAACACCGGGGCTTTCACCTGTTAAAACACGCTTGGCTGTTAAGTTAGGCCAACAGAATGCTGAAGCATTTCATTTAGCTTCATCGGGGTCAGTCGCTTCGGTTGTTCAATCTTTGAGTAAACAGGACAATGTTGACAGTTATTATGCTGTAGCTGAACAAGCTGCTTTAAATCATTCGTATTGGCAGGATCTGCCTTGTATTTGGCAAGGTGAAGGTGGGCTAGGTGAGCGGATGGCGCATATCTATCAAACGCTATTAGATAAACATGATTATGTAATCTTGGTGGGTGCAGATATTCCGCAAATGACAAGGAAGCAACTACAACAAGCTAGTACTTGGTTGCTGCATAATGAACAAGCACGATTAGCATTTGCCCCCAGTACTGATGGTGGTTTTTGGTTGTTTGGTGGTAATCGTGAAATTCCTCAATCAATTTGGACTGATGTAATTTATAGTCAAGCTAATACAGGAGCAGAATTTCTTAACAAAATTGAAAAACTTGGTGACCTAAAAGTATTGGATATATTAAGTGATGTGGATGAACCTGATGATTTGATTCAGTTGCAGCATGACCTGAATAATTTACTTACCCCAACTGTGGAACAACAGGAATTGGGATGTTTTATAGATAAATTGCTTATTAACGTCTTAAATAAAAAATACCATGCGTGATGTAAAACCACTACTTATTAAAACTGATTTCCCAAAAATCAAACGAGATCGCTTACTCACCTTACAAATGAATTTAGGTTACCTGTGTAACCTGAGCTGTACACATTGCCATGTTAATGCTGGGCCAAACAGAACAGAGCTAATGTCACGTGAAACCATGGAGGTGGCATTACAATTTGCTAAAAAATATAAGCTTGAAACGCTAGATTTAACCGGCGGTTCTCCAGAAATGAATCCTGATTTTCGATGGTTAGTACAACAGGCAAAACAGCAAGGTTTACATGTTATGGATCGGTGCAATCCAACTATTTTAGAAGAGCCGGGTTACGAAGATACGGCTGAGTTTTTGGCTGAGCAACAAGTAGAAGTTATCGCCTCTCTTCCTTGTTATTTAGAAGATAATGTAGATGCTCAACGAGGCAAAGGTGTATTTTCAGCCTCAATTAAAGGGTTGCAAAAATTAAATGCATTAGGATATGGGCAAGCAGATTCAAATTTGACTCTAAACTTAGTATTTAATCCGCAAGGTTTTTCTTTGCCACCCCCTCAAGCTCAGCTGGAAGAAGATTATCGAAAGTTTTTAACTCAACAATTCGGTGTACAATTTAATCATTTATTTACCATTACAAATATGCCGATACAACGGTTTGGGGCTGTGTTATTAGCAAAAGGAAAATTTGAAGAATATATGAGTTTGTTAAAACAATCTTATCAAGCAGTTAATCTTGATCAAGTTATGTGTAAGAGTCTATTGAGTGTTGACTGGCAAGGTTATGTATATGATTGCGATTTTAATCAAATGTTAGATATGCCTTTAGCTGGTAACAAAACACATTTAAGTCAAATATTGGAACTAATGCCAGATGCAATGTCTATTGAAGTTGCAGAGCATTGTTATGGCTGCGTGGCAGGACAAGGTTCAAGTTGTACAGGTGTATTGCAGAGTTGAAAAAACTTAATTTTCTTCAAGCTGTGGTTTGTTAATAAGCATGCAAATGAATGGATATAATTCAACTCAAACCATGATTCAGACCTTTTATAAACAATTTTTAACTGGATTGATTGTTACCCTAATCTCAGGATGTTCAGCAAATATTAAGCAGTTTAAAACGCCGGTTACACCGACAGAAAGATTTTCAAGCACTGGTGTTATGCCAATGGCTGATAAATGGTGGATGGCATTTGAAGATCCTGTACTTAATCAATTGATTGATCAGGCTTTAAGCCATAATTTTAATCTTCGTGCGGCTTATGATCGATTGGCACAAGCGAGAGCGATTGCTAAAAAAGCGGGGGCAGAGTTAACCCCTCAATTAAATGGTTCTTTTGCTACCAATCAAAATTATTTAGAAAATGATTTAGGGCGTAGTACCATTAATGAATTTTCTGCCGGTTTTGCAGCCAGTTATGAACTAGATTTATGGGGCCGTATTCGTTTTGGTATGCATGCAGCCGAACTTGATGAAAAAGCAGCACAACAAGATATTAAGATTGCAGCTATTTCTTTAAGTGCCGAAGTTTCAAGTACATGGTACAAATTAATAGACCAACGATTGCAAGCGGCGTTACTTGATAGGCAGATTAAAGTTAATCAGGATAATGTCAAAATATTACTCACTCGTTTTAAGCTCGGTCAAGCTAGGGCCGCGGATGTATTCCAGCAAAAACAACTGTTACAGGCAACAATAGGTGATAAAACCACCGTGGTTGCAAATATAAAAAGTTTTGAATATCAGTTGGCTACCTTATTAGGTCAGCCAATTAATACACAGGTATTATCAGCTAAAACACAATTCCCTTTATTACCACTAAAACCCGACACAGGGCTAAGCAGTGAGCTTATTCAGCGTCGCCCTGATATTAAAAAAGCCTACTTAAAAGTCCAGGCGGCCGATCAACGTATTGCTTCAGCTATTGCTGATCGTTTTCCTAAAATTAGCCTATCAGCCAGTTTTAATAGCAGTACTCCAGATTTACAAAGTCTGTTTAATAATTGGCTAGCAACCATAGCAGGGAATATGGTTATGCCAATTATTGACGGGAATAGACGAGTAGCTGAAGTAGAACGTAATAAGGCTATTTTTTCTGAAACAGTTAATCAATATGGTGCTGTTATTTTAACGGCTTTGCAAGAAGTTGAAACAGCTTTGTTTAGAGAGCAGCAACAAGCGCTTTTAGTCAGCAGTTTAGATCAACAACTGGTTTTATCCCGACAAGCTTATCAGCAAATACAGTTGCGCTATCGCTATGGCGGCATGGATTTTTTACGTGTGTTATCCGCGCGTCTTTCAGTGCAAACATTAGAACGGAGCCGTATTCGAGCTGAACGTGAACTGATTGATTTTCGGATTAATTTATATAAAGCCTTGGCGGGAGGCTGGTCAGGTAAAATACCCGTCACTCAAACCTCAGCTGATTTTATCAAAAGTAATCATTAATGACTTATCACTTGCCAGAAATTGTGTTAAAAAATCGACGCAGCCTTATTATTTCTCTGATTATCCTCTGTCTAGCGATCGGTTTGTCGACCTATTTTCTATTAAATCCCCCGCATGCACCTAAAGTAGCTGGGCAGTTTGTTGCACCAAGGGTGACTGCTCTTTCTTTTAAAGTCATCAACCATCCAACCACCATTTTTGCGATGGGGAATGTTATTCCATCGCAAAGTGTAAATTTAACCTCACGTATTAGTGGCATGGTGGTGGAAGTGGGGGATAATTTTATAGAAGGGGGGGTGCTTAAAAAAGGCGAGAAAATTGTACAATTAGACCCCACTGATTTTCATTTGGTCGTTCAGCAAAAACAAAGTGACTTGGCTCAAGCTGAATTTAATTTAAAACTGGAACAAGGACAACAAGCCATTGCTCTACGTGAATTTCAGTTGTTAGGTGGAGGTAAGTTAAGTCAGCAAGAAGAAGAGTTAGTGTTGCGAAAACCGCATTTAAAAGCCGCAGCCAATAAAGTTTTGGCAGCAAAAGCTATTTTAAAACAAGCTCAATTAGATTTAAAACGAACACTAACAGTTTCCCCGTTTGATGCGATTATTCTGGATCGTAATGCCAATATTGGCTCATGGATTTCTACTTTTTCGACGGGAACACCTCTGGTTAAACTGGTGGGTATTAATAGTTTCTGGATTGATGCTTCTTTACCTATGGATAAGCTGAAATGGCTGTCAATTCCTGGGATTAGTGAACAAGCAGCATCAAAAGTTAAAGTAAGTTATGAAAGTGCTTGGGGTAAGGGCGTTTATCGAGATGCTGTGGTTAAACGCTTAAAAGCCGAAGTGGAACCCTCGGGGCGGATGGCTAAATTGATTATTGAAGTAGATGACCCATTAAGTCAGCAAGCTGTTAATAAAAATGCACCGCCTCTGGTTCTGGGTACCTTTGTTAGAGTTGCTATTACAGGGAAAGAGTTGCGTGATGTTATTGCTTTGCCTGCAAGCGTTTTGCATGATGGTCGTTATATCTGGCTGGTTGATCAAAACAAGATGTTGCTTATTAAGGAAGTTAAGCCTGTGTGGGCAGAACAAGAAATGATTTACCTTACTCAAGATCAATTACCTGAGAATAGCAAAGTTATTACCAGTAATTTATCCACGCCTGTTGCAGGGATGAAAGTCCAGCCTGTTAATACTGCTCAACCTTAGGCCTCTTATGTACAACGCTCATTCTAACTCTGCTAAAGGTCCAATTGACTGGATGGTTAATAATGCCGTCACTGCCAATTTAATAATGATTGCCTGCATTGTCGGTGGTTATTTGTTTATGCAGAATATTAAACAGGAAGTCTTTCCGCAGTTTCAGGTAGATGCGGTTAGGATCAGTGTCGCATACCCAGGTGCAAGCCCAGAAGAAATAGAAACAGGCATAATTTTAGCGGTTGAAGATGCTATCAGTGGGGTTGATGGGATTGATGAGGTTCGCTCATCTGCCAAGGAAGATATTGCATCAATCACGGTAGAAGCCATGAATGGGGTTGATACTCAGCTGCTTGCTCAAGATTTACAACAGCAGGTTGATCGTATCACCACTTTTCCTGAAGACGCCGAAGAACCGCAAGTTAAGGTGCTAACCTTAAGACGAAGAGGGCTGACACTGGCCTTATATGGTGATACTGAGGAAAGTGTTTTACATGAAATTGCAGAACAGTTTCGTGACCGATTGTTACAAGATGCAGATATTACCCAAGTTGAATTGACCGGTGTTAGACCGCTAGAAATTAGTATCGATGTCAGTAAGGAAAACCTACGCCGATACCGCTTAACCATTGCTGATATTACCCAGCGGATTGCCAAAGCAAGTATTGAATTGCCGGGCGGTAGTATTAAATCAAATGCAGGCGAAATTCTGATACGGATGAAAACACGTAAAGATTATGGCCAAGATTTTGCCAGTATTCCCATTATTACCACTGAGGATGGCTCTCAAGTCTTATTGGGACAAATTGCAAGTATTACTGATGGTTATGAAGATAATGATTATTCTGCAAGCTATAACGGCAAACCTGCCGTGTTGGTGCAGGTCTACAGTGTGGGTGAGCAAACACCCATTCAGATTTCTGCTGCGGTGCAAAGTTATGTTCAAACCATTAACCCCGAACTTCCTCAAGGGATTAAAGCTGAGATTTTACAAGATAGCTCAAAAAGCTATGAACAACGTATAGATCTTCTGCTAAGAAATAGTGCGATGGGCTTGGTGTTAGTGTTTATAACCTTGTCTCTTTTTCTAGAATTGCGGCTGGCATTCTGGGTGATGATGGGAATACCTATTGCCTTTATGGGATCATTTTTAATACTGCCATCCTTAGGCGTTACTCTGAATATGATTTCCCTGTTTGCATTTATTATTGCATTGGGGATTGTAGTCGATGATGCCATTATTATTGGTGAAAATATTTACCATTATCGACAAGATGGCCTGCCTCCGATGGAGGCGGCAATAAACGGTGCAAAAGATATGGCTGTACCCGTTACTTTTAGTATATTGACCAATGTGGCAACCTTTATGCCCTTGTTTTTTATGCCAGGGGTAATGGGAAAAATATTCTTTATGATTCCGACTGTGGTGATTGTTGTTTTTCTAATTTCATTGGCAGAAAGTCTGTTTATATTACCTAACCATCTAGCTCATCTATCGCCGTTGAAAAAACAGGGAATACAAGCCTGGATCTATAAAAAACAACAGATTTTTAGTCATGCATTTAGACAATGGGTAAATCAGCGATACGGTGGCTTTTTAGAATGGATTCTAGAGCACCGTTATTTGACCGTAGTTGCTGCTTTTTCTTTATTAAGCATCACATTATCTTATGCAGCCAGTGGACGGATGGGAATGTCTATGTTCCCAAAAACAGAATCTGACTTTGCTAAGGTCACCGTTAGCTTACCTTATGGCTCAGCAATAGAAAAAACTCAGTTAGTGGTTAAGCAATTAATTAAGACCGCCACGCAAGTTGCCAAAGATACAGGGAAAGAAGAGCAGTTAGTTAAAGGTATCTTTGCCGATATTGGGGTGACGGGCAGCCATAAAGCGATTATAAGTGTTTATTTGACTGACCCTGAAATACGCAATCAAGTTTTAAACACGGAACAATTTACCCAAAAATGGCGAGAGTTAACGGGAAGCATAACAGGGGTTGACACTCTATTATTTGAGTCAGATGCTGGAGGGCCTGGGGCAGGGTCAGCCATTACTGTCGAATTAAATCACAGAGATTTAGATGTACTAGAAAAAGCTAGTAAGCAAATAGCTGATGCACTACGTGGCTATCCCAGAGTTAAAGATGTAGATGATGGGTTTAGCCCAGGTAAGCAGCAATATGATTTCAGTCTGACGGCAGAAGGTAAAAGCCTGGGACTAGATGAACTCACCGTTGGGAGGCAAGTAAGAGATGCCTTTTATGGGGCAGAAGTTTTACGTCAACAACGTGGACGAAATGAAATTAAAATTATGGTCAGACTTCCAAAATCAGAGCGATCTTCAGTGATGGATATGAATGATTTTCTACTCTGGACCAGTAATAATACTGAGATTCCAGTTAAGGAAGTGGTGACAGTTAAAAAGGGAAGGGCTTATACAGAAATTAATCGCCGAAATGGGCGTAGAAATGTACAAGTCGTCGCTGATGTAACACCACGTAATAAGGCCAGTGAAATCATTAATGACTTGGAATCGACAGAGTTAAAAAAAATGCTTAAACAATACCCAGGACTGCAATATAGTTTTCAAGGCAGACAAGCTGATATGTCAGAAAGTCTGGGGAGTTTAAAGCTAAGTTTTGTATTTGCAGTATTAGTTATCTATGCCATGCTGGCGATCCCCTTTCAAAGTTATACGCTACCATTGATTGTGATTATCAGTATCCCATTTGGCATTATCGGAGCAATCTATGGGCATTTGATTATGGGCTACGGTTTAAGCATGTTAAGTATGTTAGGAGTGGTTGCACTATCAGGTATCGTGGTTAATGACTCACTGGTACTTATTAATCATGCTAATCAACTCAGTAAACAACACCCGGATAAAACAGCCATTAATATTATTAAAATGGCAAGTATTCAACGATTTAGACCTATTGTACTGACGACCATGACCACCTTTTTTGGCTTAATGCCAATGATTCTAGAAACCTCCAGACAAGCCAAAATTTTAATTCCTATGGCCATTTCGATAGGTTTTGGTATTCTTTTCGCCACGCTGATTACTTTGATCCTGATTCCTTCGCTTTACTTGATTATTGATGATTTGAAAAGGGGCAGGGATAACATCATAGAGTGATGTCAGTGAATAAGAAATGAGAATAATATAGTTAGGTAAGTTTTAGCCAAATAAGCTAAATAGACTATAGCCAAGCTAATAAAGCCTTGGCTGTATAATGGATTGCGACGAAATCTAAAGTTCAATGAATGGGTACAAGTTTTTGGTGATGAGAAAATGACAGCAGCTCTTCTGGGGATAACTACTCATCATTGTGACATTATTGAAACAGGAAATGATTCTTATCGATTTAAGCACAGAAAATTAGGCTTAAAAACAAAATAACCTACTAAGCCATGAGGAAACTTTTGGACGCTGACAGATGGTAACTTTTCAACGCTGATTGACAAGAGGTGGCAACTATCCTGACATATGTATAATTACCACTGATGTTTTCTGCGCGGTTGCTCTTAGGCGCATCTTATTTTTTTAAAATTTTTGCAACGGCTGCCGTTCTAGTAGGAACACCAAGTTTTTCAAAAACATGTTCAAGATGTTTGTTAACGGTTCTAGGGCTTGTCTCTAATATTAATCCAACTTCTTTATTGGTTTTACCTCTTGATACCCACATAAGAATTTCAGCTTCTCTCGCCGTTAATCCAAAAGATGCTTTTAGTGAAGCAAGGTTCCATTCTTGGTTACTCTTTTGAATAAGTAGCATATATTCGTCAGTTTGTGAGCTAGGAATGATTTTACCGGTATACGTATCTCCTATCTGAATATCAGTGTGTATAATTTGATCTGTTTTTATTTTAGGTATAATTTGTTTCAGTACTACTTTTGGTAATAACGCTCCCGTTTTAACTTGGATACTGCTATTTTGTTGTAATGAAAAACAATCATAAAGTATTTGTGTAGCAGCGGTTGATAGCCAAGTAATCATTCCTGATTTATTAAAGGCTAAAGCGGCAAAGCCAATATGATTTAAAGACTCTTCAATACGCTGTGCATTTTGTTTTTGGGATAACTGTGCATCAATTCTAGCGAGAACTTCGGCAGGTCTAATAGGTTTTACAATATAGTCAACAGCACCTTGTTTAAATCCTTTTAACAAATTATCAAGTTCACTTAAGCCAGTCATAAAAATGATGGGGATGTCTTTAGTGGTATTGTTTCCTTTAAGCCTCTGGCAAGTCTCAAAGCCATCAATACCAGGCATAATGACATCTAATAGAATGATGTCCGGTTGTAAATGTGTGATTTGCTCAAGTGCAGAGATACCATCTGTTGCAACTAAAACGCGATAGCCATATTCAGACAGCATATCAGAAAGCACGGCAAGGTTTTCAGGGGTATCATCAACAATTAAAACTGTTTCTTTTTGTAGTGCTGTATTAGTCGTCATTAAATGATTGTTTTGGAGTAATGATTAGTTGTTAGTGGAAGTTAAGAGTTTTTTAATATCAGCAATGCGAAATTGATTAGCTAAAAAAATTATTCGTTGTGTAAAAGGTTTATAGCTAGGCTCACTGATGACTAAGTCATTAAGTTGATGTTTGAGCCCTAATAAATCACCAATTTGAACAAACTCTAATAATTGATTAATAATGTTAGGCGGAGGTAGTGTGATCGCATTAATTTGCTTTGTTTTAGTTTGCTCAACTTTATTAACATCGTATATCCAGTTTAAAGATAACAGTGATTCAAGCTCCTTTAATAGATCACTAGGCTGTAGTGGTTTTGACAGAAAACTATCACATCCGACATCAATAGCCGCTTGTTGATCTGAAGGGTAAGCATTGGCACTTAATACTATGATTGGAATAGAATAACCTTTTTGGCGTAAACGATGGGAGGTTTCAATGCCACTGATGCCAGCCATTGATAAGTCCATTAAAATTAGATCCGGCATAAAACTAGATATGACTTCTAAGCAGTTTTCGCCGGAATCGGCTTGTTTGACACTAAACCCAAGTGGCTCTAGTAAAGAAGATATCAGTCGACGATGTTCATATTGATCATCGACAACAAGTATAACCTTAGTTTTCCCCTGAAAGCCTACAATATTCTTTTTAATAATAGCATTATCAGAATTACTAAGGCTTGATAATAAAAAGCGTACCGTAAATGTGGAGCCTTTATTTTCAGTAGAATTAACTGTAATTTCACCGCCCATGAGTTCAGTAATTATTTTACTAATTGTTAGGCCTAAGCCACTTCCTGGAACAGCATTTCCTGTTGCTTTACTTAAACGGGTAAAGGGTTGGAAAATATTTTCGACATCATTGTCTGAAATACCTTCACCACTATCAATAACCTGAAAAGTAGCGACCCCACTTCGATAGTTAATGCGAAAGATAATTTCCCCTTCAGTGGTAAATTTTATTGCATTACTAAGAAGGTTAATCAAAACTTGCCTAATTCTTTTTTCATCTCCTCGTACATTTTGAGGGATAGAGTCTACTATTTGACAGTGAAAACTAAGGCCTTTATCTTCTGCTTGTATCTTGAAGCTACTGACTAAATGTTCAATTAATGCAAGTAAATCAACAGGAGCGTACCGAAGTTCAAATTTACGTTCTTCAATGCCTGAAATATCAAGGATATCTTCAATTAAAGAGGATAGATGTTCGCTGCTTCGCTTAAGAATTTGAATGGCTTCTTTCCTGTGGCCAGGGATTGATGGGTCGTTATGTAAAATATGAGAGTAACCTACGATACAATTTAAGGGCGTTCTTATTTCATGACTCATGTTGCTAAGAAATCGACTCTTGGCACTGTTGGCGTTATCGGCAGTGATGATAGCCTGTTGATACTTTGCATCTGTTATCTTGTGTTCTTCAATTTCTTTGAGTAGTAATTGTGTTTGTTTGGTGGTTTCTTCATGAGCTAATTGACGGCTTTCATAGTTTAGAATTAACCACCAGGTACATAAGCCAATAAAGAGTATTAATGAAGAGTAAACTTTAATAAAGTTATCAAACAGGAGATCAAATGAAGAAGGGATGGATTGGACTGTTAAAAAATCCTGATAGTAGATAATGCCAATAAAAATACTGGTTATACTGCTTAGAAAGATAAATAAAAGGACGAATCTAATTAATAAAACCCTTAAAGTCAGAGGTATGTTTACAGGCAGGCAGCAGTTTGCAACTTTTTCAAAATAATCATCTAGGCGATATCCAGGTTTACAGGTATCTAGGCAACGTGAATCTAAGGTGCAGCATAATGAACAGATACTATTACTGTAAGCAGGGCAATAAGCCATATCTTCATGTTCAAAGTGGTTTTCACAAATACAACATTGTCTAAGGGATGTGTCGTGTTTGTATTTTCGTGCACGTGCAATATAGTGTCGGTAGTTGGTAAAAAAAGCGATACACGGAACTAAAGTAAAGGTTAATCCCAATGCGATAAAGGCAGAAAAGGCTTGGGCGTATTCACCAAAAACCCCCAAGTAAGCTAAGATGGAAATAAATGAGGCAATGAAGGTGGATAAAATGCCTACGGGATTTAAATCAGGCAAGTAGGCTCTCTTAAATTCAATAACTTTTGGACTTAAACCTAAAGGTTTATTGATCATTAGGTCTGCTGAAACTGCACTAATCCATGCAATGGTGATGTTAGAAAATAAGCCTAATACTTTTTCTAAAGCACTAAATACACCAAATTCCATGAGCAGTAGAGCAATAGAAACATTAAAAAATAACCAAGTGACTCGACCAGGGTGAGTATGAGTCAGGCGGGAGAAAAAGTTAGACCAAGCGAGTGAGCCAGCATAAGCATTGGTTACATTTATTTTTAATTGAGAAATAACAACAAATAATGTAGTCACAGCCAAGGCAAGGTCAGCATTATCAATAAGCATGTTATAGGCAATTAAATACATCTGAGTAGGCTCATGGGCATGTTCAATTGCAATACCTTGCTGAATAGCAAAATGAGCCAGAAGTGCGCCACCTAATTGTCTAATGACACCAAAAACAATCCAGCCTGGCCCTGCGATAATAGTGGCAGCCCACCAGCGAAAACGGTTTTGTTTTTTTAACTCAGGCATAAATCGAAGAAAATCGACTTGCTCTCCTATTTGCGCAACCATTGAAAATGCAATGGTTGTTGCACTGCCAAAAAGTAACCAATTAAAGTCCTGGCCGCTACTTGCAATACCAAAATAAGCCTTTAAGGTGAGTAATGCTTCAGGTTCACGAGTAAATACTGCGTAATAGGGGATGAATAACAAAACCAGCCAGATAGGCTGGGTCCACAATTGCATTCGACTAATCGTGGTAATACCGAAAGTAACAAGAGGAATGACTATAATCGCGCTAATAATATGTGCAAAAGCGAGCGGGATTTGAAAATACAATTCGAGAGCCTTGGACATGATAGAGGCTTCGAGTGCAAATAAAGTGAAGGTGAAAAAGGCGTAGATTAAAGATGTGATGGTTGAACCAAAATAACCGAACCCTGCGCTACGTGTAAGTAGATCAATATCTATGTTGTACCGAGCTGCGTAATAACTGATTGGGAAGCTGATGATAAAAATAATTAACCCTACAATACATATCGCCCAAAATGCATTGGTAAATCCGTAATTGATAGATAAGAAACCACCAATAGCCTCTAAAACTAGAAAAGATGTCGAACCAAAAGCAGTGTTAGCGACTTCAAATTCGGACCATTTTCGAAACTGGCGTGGGGCGAAACGTAATGCATAGTCTTCGAGCGTCTCATTAGCCACCCAAGAATTATAATCTCTTCGGATTTTTGAGATGCTTTGATGGACAGTGGAGCTCATAAAAAATGCACAGGGTTAAAGGGTAGGGTGATAGGCAGTATAAGCAATATTTATACCTACATTAAAGTGTTGCTATATGTTTTAAGTGAAGATTAACAGTTCAGCACACTGTAAAGACTGAAAGTAGTAACATTCAAGTTGTGTTGTAACAACTATTTATTACAGAGTTAATAAAACTGGAACTGGAGGGAAGGCTTGAAACGTAGAATAAAAAGAGGATTTGGTGCATAAATGTTGATTATGCACCAAAGTGGTTTTTTTCTATTTTCTATCAGGACCAAACTTAAATATGACTGGGGTGCCTTGGTTGTGAATGATTATTCGTTTTCGAGGTTCAGTGCTAATTTCTTTCTTTGGACTACTTGTTTCAGTCTCACTGTTAGTTGTGTCTTCAGGAATGTTTTCAATTTCGATACGAATTTTTGGCATCCATGAGGGGCTGATTATTTTTTCACCTGATTCGTTTTGTAGCGTTTTGATATTTAAACTGCTGAGTAGATTAAAGCAGGTTGTGCTTATGTCATCTGTGATGCGGGTGATCATTTTTTCTTTTGAAACAGACATTATATCTGTGCCCGTATACTCTTCCGCTAAGACTTCCATGACTAGTTCTGCTCGTTGCGATGTTTGTTTTTTAGGCATTAATGAACACGTTAGAGGTATGACGCTTGCCTTTTGAAAATCGAGTGCACGGGGATCAGAATTGCCTGAACTAAAAGACAGGCCGACAGGCGTTGATCCGTATCGGGTTGAGCCAATATGAATACCAAGATCATGAGTGTATTCGATACTTTCTTTGTCTATAAATTGATAGCCCCATTCTGATAAATTAGAGCTAACCGTTTGTCTGATTTCTGCTTCAGGTAGAGCATTGTTGAGAAACTTGGGATGTCCTTCAAATTTGAAAGCCAATTTTTTTACTTTAGATAAGTCAAAAGTTGAGCCTTTATGCTCAGGTGTTGAACTACATGAAATCAAAAAAGAGGTAACAACGAATGATAAACAAAGAGATTTGTATCGTTTTAATGAAGGACTTTGATTAGACATAAAAAAGTTAGGCAGAGTCAAAAATTCCGAGTATACAGCAGATAAATCAATAAAAGGTATACGTCATTTAACTGATTAGTCATTTAACGCATTGTGATGATTCGCGTAAAAAACAATAATTGTCGCAAGCCTGCAACATTCCGGTGAAAGATGGACTAATAGCAACACTCTTTGGTTCATATTTAATAAATAGCTAATCAGGAGTTCATAATGACGGTAGCTAAAAATTTTTCTAAAGGGTATGCAAAGGCATTTTCAGCCGCAGTCCTTACAACATCCATGCTTGGTTACTCAGCAGTTTCTAGTGCGGGTGCAACTTTTAAAATTGATGAGACCAAATGGATCAGTGTTGGCGCTGGATTAAGAACCAGTTTTACTGCAACCGAAGAAGCAGCGGCCGGTAGTAAATGGTCGAACGATTTCAGTATTGATAATATGAGATTGTATTTAAATGCGCAATTACATGAATATATTAAATTAGAATTTAATACTGAATGTCAGTTTTGTGGTTCTAATGGCGGTGAGATGAAAATATTAGATGCCATCGGTAAATTTGAATTTAACGAACATATTAATTTATGGGTAGGCCGAATGTTAGTGCCTGCAGAGCGTCGTGAAATGAACGGCCCTTTCTACAGTGCAAATTATAATGTTTTTAGTACAGGCACACCTTTTGAATCGGCTGATTTTGCCGGCCCAGGTTCGGGTGTTGGTTCTGGTACAGCAGGCCTTTATGGGCGTGATGATGGTGCAACCTTATGGGGTTCAGTTTTGGAAGGCCGTTTGCAATATGCCTTTGGTGTTTTTAACGGTTTAAGGTCTGATGATAACGTAGCAAATGGAGATGATAATCTTTTATACGCTCAACGTGTTGCTTATAATTTTTGGGATGTAGAGAAAAATCCAGGATATTACACATCAGGCACTTATTACGGTGGCGCTGGTGATATCTTAACCTTGGGGGTATCTAATCAATATCAGGAAGATGGCGCTGGATCAGCTACTGATGAAGGTGATTTTAGAGGGACAGCGGTTGATGTGCTGATGGAAAAAGTATTAGGTAACGGTGGTGTTGTTACTGTTAATGGTGAATATAAAAACTACGCGATTTCTTCAGGTTACAGTCAAGCGACAAGAGATGGGGCAGCTCCTGGTTGGAATATGTTTGAAGGTGATGCCTATGATATCGGTGCCATGTATTTATTTCCACAAAAGGTTTTGATTGGTCAATTCCAGCCTTTTCTTCGTTATACCAACACCATGCCAACACACAGTGCTGATCGTGATGCTTATGAAGCAGGCGTTAATTACATAATCGATGGACATAATGCGAAGGTTTCACTGAACTGGCATTACGGTGACAGAACCACTAAAGGACTTGATTACAGTTCTGATGCAGCAGGGGATGATATTCATTCGATAACCTTAGGCCTTCAACTGCAAATTTAATTTTTCTTACAATTCAGGAGTTTATAAATGAAAAGATTTCTACGCAAGACCGGATTAACCAGTGTGCTTTCAGCATTGGTTTTAATGACGGGAACAAGTACATCTGTTAGTGCCGAAGAGACTATCAAAGTCGGTATTCTACATTCCTTATCTGGCACCATGGCAATCAGTGAAACAACACTGAAAGATACCATGTTGATGCTGATTGAAGAGCAAAATAAAAAAGGTGGTTTACTAGGAAAAAAATTAGAGCCTGTTGTCGTTGACCCTGCATCTAACTGGCCTTTATTTGCAGAAAAAGCACGTGAATTAATTACCAAAGAAAAAGTAGCTTCAATATTTGGTTGCTGGACTTCGGTTTCGCGTAAATCAGTGTTACCTGTGATTGAAGAGTTAAACAGTATTTTGTTTTACCCTGTTCAGTACGAAGGTGAAGAGTCATCTAAAAATGTATTCTATACAGGTGCTGCGCC
>CAJVYL010000042.1 GCA_913009265.1 uncultured Methylococcales bacterium | reverse complement strand
TAAATAAGCCATTCCCAAATGGTAATGCATTTCTGGTACCCCACTCTTTTTCAATACAGCCATTTCCAAAATATCGACGGCTTCATTTATCTGCTTATTTCTAAATAAAACCCAACCATAAGTATCCAAAAAGAATGGTGACTCACTACCTTTTAATGTTTGCACAATAGTTAAAGCTTTTTCAACTAATTTTGTGTCTTCACTATCTGACAATAATGCAGATAAATTATTAACCACTAATAAATTATTAGGCTCCAGTTCTAACAATTTTTCATACGCTTCAATCGCATGCTTGCTATCACCTTTAATTGTATTTAGCACACCTAACTGCATGAGTATTTTTTTACTATCAGGTATTACTAACAAGCCTTGCTTATAACTCACTATTGCTTTATCTAATTGCTTTGACTGTAAATAAAAAGAGGCTAAATTGGAGTAACTAGTATCAATTTTGGGCTTTAAAATAACAATTTTTTTAAATATCTGCTCTGCCTTTTTACCTTGTTGTTGATGTAAATGCAGATTAGCTCTTAGGGTTAGCAATATAGGGTTTTCTTTGTTAACAAGAATTTTGCTATCTAGCAGTTTTTCTGCATCCTTTAGTTGACCTAAAGCCAAGTAACTATTCACCGCTCCTTTTATTGCATTCATTGCAAGTGGCTTTATTTCCAATATTTTTAAGAACTCTTGACTGGCCTGTTTAAATTTATCTTGTCCAACGTATAGTTGAGCTAATTTGTAATGCCCTATCTCTTTAAACTTCGGATCATCAAGTAATGCAGTAGCAATGACTTCTGCTTTCTCCCAACTTTTACTTTTACCATACAAATCAATTAACATGACTTGAACTTGTTTATCGTCTTTAAAATTATGACGCGCATTCTCTAAAATTTTGATGCTGCCTACAATATTATTTTGGCTTATTTTAACTCTTGCCAAATCCTTTACAGCTGCAATGTTTTGGGGGTTAACCTCTAAAATTCTTTCCAGTGTTACCTGTGCCAATTCAATTTCTCTTAATTGAATCTCTGCATTTGCTTTAATCATTAAAGCATCTTCTGAGTCGGGATTACTTTTTAATACAGTACGTGCATCGGCAATGGCTGCTTCATATTTTTTTTCAACCACGGCAAACCGAGACCTTGATAATAAAGCCCCTGAATTTCTAGGGTCAATTTCTAATATTTCTGCTATCAATATATTGGCTTGCTCCTTTTCCCCCTTAGCATATAATATTTTAATCAGACTATTTCTTGCCTTAATACCAGCCAACCCAAGCTGATCATCAATAACGATTTGCTGTAACTCTTGCTCAATTTTTTCAGGTTGCTGTTTAAAAAACATTAATTTAGCAAACCTAAATCCAAAATTCTCTGGGTTTTCTTGTATCAGCTGATTAGCTTGTTTCTCTGCTTGTTCTACACCTTTCTGCGCAAGCAAAAAATCAAATAATACAATCTTTGGCTGACTATCATCAGGTATCTGTTTAACAGATTCTATTAACAGGGTTTCAGCTTGATCAATCTTTTTATCTAACAAATAAATTTTAGCTAAATTAAAATACAACTTCTTCTTTTTTGGATGCTGTGGAATCAACTGTTTGTATAGTTCTTCAACCTGCTGATTTTCGCCTAAAACTTTCAATATTTTTATTTTAACTAAAGCCAAACTTAATTTATCAGGATTGCTTATTAGCCCTTGATTAGCAACTTGTAAAGCTTCTGTTAGCTTCTTTTTACTCGCCAAAATATTTATTTGCAGTAAAGAGGCATCATAATGCCCAGGACTACTTTCCATTGCTTGATCAAGCAACACCATAGCTTGATCTTTTTTATCTTCTTTTAAAGCAATCGCTGCTTTTAATGTCAGAGCATCTGCATTATTCGGTGAAATTTTTAAAACTGTATCAATTATTTCATTGGTTTTATCAATTTCTGCAGATAGTAAAAATAATTTACCTAAACCAATCTGAGCTTTAATATGATTTGGATTTTCTTTCACCACAAAACTTAACTGGCTGAACATTTTTCGCCATTCCTGTTTTCTTTCTGCATCCAATGCTAATAAATATCGAGCCTCAATATTTTTTGGGTTAATTTGTAGAACATTTTTTAGCTCTACATTCATTTTGTCATAATTACCCTCATCAGAATATGCTTGTGCTTTTTCCATATACAACACTTCTCTTTCTGCCGCACCCTCACACCCTGTTAACATCAATATAACAAGCAACAACAAAGTATAATTCTGTTTTATAAGCATATTTTTTCCATACATTTAAAAATGTGGTAAAGGTTTTCTAACCACAATTGATTTTTATTTCTTTAGCTCACCCGTATAGTATTGCGTTTACCAGTAAATTACTAAGCTAATTTTATCGGTAAGAGGCAATACTATTAGGTTTAGCTGAAATTTCCCTTGATTTCGTTTTACTACATCAAGGCTACATTTTTTATTATCTTTAACCTGTGGTTAAGGAATTAGTCGTTGGAGCGCAGTGCTTTAGCCTGCTTTCATGATTAAAAAATGCAGGCTAAAGAGGCTGTGAAAGTATTAGCTTTTAGCTCCCCTCTTTGGAAAAGAGGGGTTGGGGGAGATTTTATTATAAAAGCAATACGTTTAATATCAATTGCTTATTGTTTTATAAAATCCCCCTCATTCCCCCTTTTCCAAAGGGGGAGGTTAAAATCGGTATACTTTCACAGCCTCTAAAGCACTGCGCCCCAAACAGGACGTTTTTGTGAATCTAAATTTATAGAACTGCCCTATAGACTACTTTAATATGGTTTGAGTATATAGAGTCAAGGTAGTATTGAATAATTATATAAAAAGTAAAATAATCAATTGTGCAGAGATAATCCTAAGAATCATCACTAGTGGATAAACAGTTGCATAAGCAATAGATACAGCAGATGAACTGCTTAAACTATTAGCAAAAGCCAGTGCGGGTGGATCAGTCATACTACCTGCTAATAATCCACAGACTGAAAGATAGTTTGTTTTGTAAATGCCTTTTGCCACAAATGCTACGATTAGCAAGGGTAATAAAGTAATTAATACTGAACAGGCCATCCAGTAAAAACCATCACCATTAACCAAGGTATTTACAAACTGATCACCCGAATGTAAGCCCACACAAGCTAAGAACAATACGATTCCAATATCTTTTAAGATAATATTAGAGCTTTTAGGTAAGTGCCAAGTCATCGTTCCCCAGTTACCTATACGGCTAAGAATAATAGCTATAATTAAAGGGCCACCCGCAAGACCGAGTTTTATGGCAGAAGGAATACCAGGAACAAAGAAAGGCCAGCTACCTAAAATAACACCTAAGGTAATCCCAATAAAAATAGGGACAATTTGAGGGTGATTCATTGTTTCTAATGAATTACCAAGAATCTGTTCAACCTTTGTAAGTGACTCTTCAGTACCTACAACATGTAATTCATCACCAAAATGAATATGTACCGAGCCATTGGGTGTTAATTCAACTTCAGGTCGTTTAATTCTAGGAATTGTCACGCCATAAAAGGTACGAAGTTCACTTACTGTTTTTCCAATAGCTTCTTTATTGGTGACAACAAAGCGTTTACTAAATAATAGGTTTGATGAAATATCTTTTAAGTTAACGTCAGATTCATGCCCGATAAGCATTTTTAACTCTTCAAGCTTTTTCTTTTCACCGACTAAGCGAATACTATCACCTATTGTTAATTGGGTTAGGTTATTAACAACTTGAACTTGGCCATCATGCAGAATACGTGTAACAACTACATCCATTGATTCAAAAAAATGGATTTCATCAATTGTTAAACCATCAAGATTGCTATTTTCAATTTTTAAATCAACCCAAATAGGTTGGTTTGCATTCTCTTTTTGCGATTGTATAAAAGAACTTTCTGCTGACTGTATACTGACTTTAAAAATATACTTAGTAAGCAACATGGTTAAAATAATACCCATGATGCCAAAAGGATAGGCAACGGCATAACCAAGTCCAGGATGCTTTAAGGTTTCATCATCTATCATCGGTAAGCCGCCGAGTATTTCTTGCGCAGCAGCTAGAGAGGGGGTGTTTGTGGTTGCACCTGAAAATAAGCCAACTGCAACAGGAATCTCAATACCACCAAAATAGCTGATAAGTACGGTTATTACAGCACCCAGTATTACAATACTAGCGGCCATAATATTCAGTCTGACACCATTTTGTAAAAAAGAGTTAACAAAGCCAGGTCCAACTTGAAGGCCAATGGCGTAAACAAAAAGAATAAGACCAAATTCACGCAAGAAATGCATGATATGGCCATCAATAGTCATTCCAAAATGTCCGAAAGCTAAACCAGAAAATAAAACCCCGGCAATTCCCATTTTAATTTTAAAAATAGGAATTTCACCGAGTGCTAAACCAACGGAAATAACAAGGCTGATGACTAATAAAGTATGTGCCACCGAGTTCCCGGTGAGCAGGTTGATAAACCAATCCATTAATTATTTATATATTAAGTGTTTAAATAAACATTAATGATAACAGGTTAATTGTATTTTTTTGTGTATAGAGTGTTTAAAAAGGCCAAACAATAGGGATTATCCATAGCGCAATAGAGGCAACAATCAGACTTAAAGGAAGCCCCAGTTTTATATAGTCTATAAATCGATAACCACCGGGCCCAAATACCATCAGGTTAGTTTGGTAACCAATCGGGGTAACAAAGCTTGCCGATGCAGCAATCATTACAGCAACAGCAAAAGGTGTGACATTAACGCCCAAAGTATTGGCAGCACTTACAGCAATGGGAAACATAATAATAGCAGCTGCATTATTGGTAATGGTTTCAGTTAAGATAACGGTAGAAAAGTAAACCAGTACTAACATTAACCAAATATCACCCCCTGCAATTAATAGGGCGTGCTCAGAAATAAGGTCAGCTAAACCTACTTTTTGAACGGCTGTGCCTAAACCAAAAGCACATGCAATAACTAATAAAACTTGATAGTCAATGCTACGACGAGCATCCTCAATCGTAATACAACCACTAAATAACATAGCAACTGCTGCAAGAATGACGGTTTGCAGAATGTTCATAATCCCCGTAGCCATTAATATAATCATTATCAGCATAATAACTAAAGCCCAAGGTGCTCGGTTATGTCTAACAGCTGTAGAATTTTGTAATTTGCTGACCAATAAAAACTCACGGCTATTACGAAATTTAAATAAAAAGCCTTTTTCCGCCTCTAGTAATAAAGTATCACCTGCTTGTAATTGAATGTCTCCAATTTTGCCTTTAATTCTTTGACCATTTCGAGCAATAGATAAAATAACGGCATTGTATCGGTGTCTAAACCTTGCTTTACGAATATTTTGTCTAATAACAGGGCTTTCAGCTGATATAACCGCTTCAAATAAACGTCGTTCATGTTCTTTGCTTTCAAGTTTAAATGCTTGATCAGAAGCGAGTACAAGTCCTCGAATACGTCTCAACTCTATAACTGATTCAACAGCACCAGCAAACACCAGTCTGTCATCAGTTTGTATAATCGTTTGTGGTGATACCACTGGAAATACTTCACCATTACGAATAATCTCAATCAAAAAAAGCCCTGGTAAGTGTCGTAAGCCAGCATCTTGAATGGTTTGACCTATTAATTCACATACGGGATTTACCTGCATTTCAACTAAATACTCGCGAATATCATTAAATTTCTCTGTAGAGCCTTGTCTATCGACTAGTAAATAAGGCCTGGCGATAATCAGATATAAGCAACCAGCAAGGGTGATAGGAATACCAACTGCAGCAAGTTCAAATAGACTAAAACCAGGTAGGCCTGATTGGCGAATTAAGCTATCAATCACTAGGTTAGTACTCGTGCCAATTAATGAACAAGTCCCACCTAAAATTGAGGCATAGCTTAAAGGTAACAGAAAATGAGAGGGTTTGAATTGACTGCGTTTACACCAATCTTGTATTGCTGAGGTAAACATGGCAACAACAGGGGTGTTGTTGATAAAGATACTAATAGTTGCTGCTGGGATTAAAAGTCTTAATTGAGCTAAAGTTTGATTTTGTGGTCTACCTAATAATAAGCGACTAATCCAAGCTATTGCTCCAGTTTCGCGCACCCCAGAAACAACAATATATAAAATGGCTATCGTGGCAATACCAGGATTAGATAATCCAGCTAAGGCTTCTGTAGGTGTCAGAATGTTACTTAGTAACAGTAGGCATAAAGCGCCTAATAACACTGTATCAGCAGGTAAACGGTTACTGGCTAATAAAAGTAATGAACTTACTAAAACGATTGAAACGGTAATAAGGTCAATAGAGATCAAAATTTTTCCGTAAAATTTGGGTTAGGTTGTTATGGTCATCATTATACTTATTGTTAATAACCAAACTCTAATTTATCTACTTTTTCCTGAATTCCGGGGATTTACAAGTTAAATGAATATTGGCTTAAATTTAATAAGTTTGTTTTTGGGTAATGAGTTAAATGTGTAGTTTTAACAAATATATTGTCATTAGTAACTGCCTTTTGGGACGCAGGTATTAACCTGCATTCTTGAGCATAAGAACAGGCTAAAGAGGCTGTGAAAGTATATCGCTTTTAACCTCCCCCTTTGGAAAAGGGGGAATGAGGGGGATTTTACAAAACAATAAGCAATTGATATTAAACGTATTGTTTTTATAATAAAATCTCCCCCAGCCCCTCTTTTCCAAAGGGGGGAGCTAAAAGCTAATACTTTCACAGTCTCTAAAGCCAGCGCCCCCAATAACGGGATTTTTTTGTTGAAGCGCTTTAACAATAGGTTTAACCCAGTATCTACTATTTGGAATAGTAAGGTATTAAAAGTGTGATGAATAACACACTTTTATGTGTAAGTAATTACTTATATTTTAGTACCCTATACTTTTGGGATATTTGCACTATTATCTTAAGGTAAATGTTAATTCATCAATTATTAGGCTAAGAAAATGGAAATATTATTACTTATTAATGCTTTAAATAAGCACTAGTTCTAAAAAACGTGAATACAACAATTGTTCAAAAGCCTTTGTCAGAAATAAAAACAACTGAATCAATTTTTCTTGTAAATATTTGTATCGCTATTAGTTATGCAATATTTGGGTTTTTAGCTGATTTATTAACAGTGCAAGCAAGTGATGCAGCGGCTATTTGGCCTTCTTCTGGTATTGCCTTGGCGGCTTGTCTTATTTGGGGGCGAGGTGTTTGGCCTGGAATATTTTTTGGCGCCTTTATTATTAATGGCTGGATAGGTTTTGATTTGAGTAGTTTTAAAGCTATTCAAAATTCAATTATATTGGCTTCGACGATTAGTTTGGGTGCTGTTTTACAAGCACTAATAGCCCATTATCTAATTACAAAATCATCTGTAGACAGGCAATTCTTTCAAACCTCAAAAGAGATTTGTAAACTTTTATGTTTGGGTGCTGCTGTTAGCAGTACGATTAGTTCAAGTATTGGTGTCAGTAGTTTGGTTTTTGCAGGTTTTATTTCTGTAGAGCAATATTTTACTAATTGGTTAGTTTGGTGGTTAGGGGATGCTATTGGGGTTATTATTTTTACACCCATTACCCTGATTTTTTTTGCAAAGCCACGTGAGCAATGGAAATCAAAAAAATATTCTGTCGCACTTCCACTTTTTGTGGCCATGATAATTATCGTGTCAGTTTTTGCTTATGCTGGTATTCAAGAGCATAAACAGCAAACTCTAGAGTCAAAAAACAATACGTCTAAGTTATTCAACAAACTTAAAACCAAGGTCGATAACCACCAAGAAAGTCTTCATGTTCTTGCTAGTTTTTTTGAACAATCTGAAAATGTCACACGAACTGAATTTCAGCAATTTACCAAACGTATTTTAAAACAACAAAATGATATTCAAGCCTTTGCTTGGGTTCAACATGTTGAGCATTCAGAAAAACAATTATTTGAACAGCAAGTTATTAAGGACGGTTTTGTTAATTTTAAAGTTTTTGATAAACAAACACCATTAATACCCTCTTCTCGACATGATGATTATTTTGTTATTAGCTATATTGAACCCTTTGAAAAAAATAAAGCTGCACTAGGTTTAAACATATTATCTGATAAAAATGTAGCAGAAACCTTATTGAAATCAATTAAAACTAAATACATAGCAATAACACCAGGAATAGAGTTAATACAAGATCATAGTAAAGGCTTAGGTTTTGTTATTTATCACCCTGTTTACAAAAAGAATCACTTGTTATCTGGGAAAAATAATCAAAGTGAAACTCTAATGGGGTTTGTTGCGAGTGTGATTTATGTAAGTGATCTTATTGATACAACTTTAACTAAGAGTGATAAGCAAAAAACTATTTTTCAACTGTATGACCAAACAATAAGTGATCATCCTCAGTTACTTTATAGCAATCAAAGCGAAGTGAGTTTAAATGAAAAAACTAGCTATCAACAAAAATTATTTATTGCAGATAGGCAGTGGGTCATTTATTCATCCAATGATCATGCTTACCCAGTTAAAAGTAGGTTAACGTGGTTGGTTTTATTAGGAGGTATTACTTTTACAGCAATGTTTGCTGGCTTTTTATTAGTGCTATCTGGCAGAAGTTTTGTTATTAAAAAAACGGTTGAAGAAAAAACAAAAGACCTGGAGCAGCTTAATTATGTATTGCAGAAAACGAACGGAGCCTTAGCCTCTACAAATAAAAAATTACAAGATAGCGAATATCAGTTTAGAAAGTTAGTGCAAACGCAGTCTGCTATTGTCTGGCGTTATGATTTACTTTTAGATAAAGTTACATTTGTTAGTGATGAAGCAGAAAGTCTATTAGGGTATTCAAATGAGCAGTGGTTTGAAAAAGGCTTTTGGATAAATCATATTCATCCCGATGATCGTCAACATGCACTTGCTTATACTTTATCTGCGGCCAGAAAATCTCAAAAATATGATTTTGAATATCGTATGTTAACAAAATCAGATGAGGTCGTCTGGATCAAAGATAATGTTAATGTGGCAACAGATAATGGCAAAGTATCTGAATTAGTCGGTGTAATGATTGATATTACTGCAGAACATTATGCTGAGGAACAAATACGATTAGCCGCTACAACATTTGAAACACTTGAAGGTATAACTATTACAGATGCTAATGCAATAGTCTTAAAAGTTAATCATGCCTTTACAGCAATAACAGGGTACAGCGAAGATGAGTCGGTAGGGAAGCATATGAGCTTTCTTAAGTCTGGGCGTCAAGATGCTTCATTTTATCGTGCTTTATGGAAAGAGTTACATGAAACTGGACGGTTTGAAGGGGAAATCTGGAACCGTAGAAAAAATGGAGATGTTTTTCCTGAATGGATCACCATTACTGCAGTAAAAGATAATAATGATAAGGTGACTCATTTTGTGGGTATATTTTCAGATATTACTGCAAAAAAGGCTTCAGAAGATGAAATTAGAAGTTTGGCTTTTTATGATCCTCTGACAAACCTACCCAATAGGCGATTGTTATTAGATCGGATACAACAAGAAATTATTGAAGCTAAAAGAACACAATGTTTTGGTGCTGTGATCTTTTTAGATTTAGATCGTTTTAAGATATTAAATGATTCATTAGGTCACCATGTGGGTGATGAATTATTAATACAAGTAAGTCAACGCTTAAAATCTGTTTTAAGAGATGGCGATACAGCATCTCGACTCGGAGGGGATGAGTTTGTTGTGTTACTTCCTCAGCAAGGTAAAACAGCTGAATCAGCAGCGGATAAAGCAATTTATGTAGCTGAAAGAATACGAGTTTTGCTTAGTGAAACCTATGATATAAATAATGTAGATCATACCTTTAGTTGTAGTATAGGGGTTGCTATTTTTCCTGAAGATAGTGATCAAGAGACAACAATTTTGCAACAAGCAGATACAGCTATGTATCTTTCAAAAGATAAAGGTAAAAATTGTATAAGTTTTTACCATTCAAGTATGCAAGAAACTGCAGATAAGCGGCTGTTATTAGAAAATGAATTAAGGTTTGCTATTAATAATAATCAACTTCGTCTATTTTATCAGCCACAAGTTGATGAATCAGGCCATATTATTAGCGCAGAGGCTTTAATTCGATGGATACACCCTGAAAAAGGCTTAATTTCGCCAGCTGACTTTATCCCTATTGCTGAAGAAAGTAGTTTGATTTTATCTGTTGGACTTTGGGTGGTTAATGAAGCATGTCGACAAATAAGTGAGTGGGATACGCTAGGTACTACGCTTAAGCATATTGCAATAAATGTGAGTGCTCGCCAATTTAAACAGCATGATTTTGTTGATGAAGTAAGTGCAGCCATCATTAAGCATGGAATCTCGGCCGACAAATTAACTTTAGAATTAACAGAGGGTATTGTTGCTGATGATATAAACGATACCATTCAAAAAATGAATGCATTTAAAGCATTAGGTATTAAAATTTCAATTGATGATTTTGGAACAGGATACTCATCATTATCTTATTTAAAACAATTGCCAATAGACCAGTTAAAAATAGATCAAAGTTTTGTTAGAGATATTAACCTTGATCCAGAAAATACTATTATTGTCGAAACCATTATTAATATGGGCAATAATCTAGGTTTAAATGTTATTGCTGAAGGTGTTGAAACTAAAGAACAGGCTGAAATTTTAAAACAAAAAGGCTGTGATAGGTATCAAGGCTATTATTATGGACGACCAGTAGCTGCTGAAGAGCTATTTAAAGATATAAAAAATAAATGATTTTTTACAAGCTTATAAGTTGCCGCTGATTTAAGATTGTAGATATCAGCTAACTAATAATAAGGTAAAATAGCTTTTTTTAAATTTTCCGCGTTAAATAAATATGGATATTATTCAAGCAATTTCTCTTGCTCTGCTACAAGGTCTTACTGAGTTTCTACCTGTTTCAAGTTCTGCGCATTTGATTTTATTACCTGTATTAGCTGGTTGGGAAGACCAAGGCTTAGCATTTGATGTTGCAGTACATGTAGGAACATTAACAGCCGTTGTGGCTTTTTATCGCAAAGATGTTGCTCAAATAATAGTGGCATGGAGTCGCTCAGTTGTGGGAAAAGGCATGACTGATGATGCTAAATTAGCATGGTATGTAGTGTTGGGGACAATACCTGTTGGTTTAGTGGGGATTACCTTACCTGAAGTGGTCGAAACTGTTTTGCGATCTCCATTAGTTATTGCAGGATCAACAATTGTATTCGCTTTTTTACTTTGGTTTGCAGAAAAACAAGCGAAAGAAGAACGTACCACAATAACATTATTAGATGCTGTCATTATTGGGATGTTTCAAGCAGTTGCTTTAATTCCAGGAACATCACGCTCGGGTATAACAATAACAGCAGGATTAATGACAGGTCTCAGACGAGAACATGCAGCCCGTTTTTCTTTTTTATTATCGATTCCTGTAATAGCCTTGGCTGGGATGGTAAAAGGGCTAGAACTGTATAAGTCAGAAATCCCGGTACAATGGGATATGATTTCAATAGGTGTATGTTTGTCAGCAGTAATGGCTTACCTTTCTATTGGCTGGTTCTTAAAGTTACTGGATAAAATAGGCATGATGCCTTTTGTTTTTTATCGTTTAATACTCGGGGTCTTCCTCTTCAGCGTATTTCTCGCCCCGTTTTAATAAAACAAATACCGCACCTGTTCCACCATCTTTTGGCGGGGTGGAGCAGAAAGCCTGTACATTTGAATGTTGACGTAACCAGAGATTAATATCATTTTTTAACACAGGCTGGTTATTAGAAGAGCCATAACCTTTACCATGAATAATATGAACACAGCGATAACCATCTTCAATACTAAAATGTAAAAACTTAGTTAATTGCTGTTTTGCCTGTTGGCTAGTTAAGCCATGTAAATCAATAGATGCATCAAAGCCGTAATAGCCTTTACGCAATTTTTTAATCACATTCTTTTGTAGCCCTGGTGCCAGAAAGCTAACACTATCTTCTTGATATAGTTTTTCAACTTCTATATTGCCTGAGTCAAAAGGTTTAATAGAATCTACAGGTTTATCTTTAGGGTAAGGTTTTGGTTTTTCGTGGGGAGTTAACTGTAAAGTATCACTTTCTACGGCTTTGACTTTACCGATAGATTGTCTAAATAAATCTGAGTCTTCTGAAGAAAGTGTTTTCTTTGCCACGATAATTAGATCTTAAATTTGTATTTTTTGAAGAGATTGATTTTATAGTGTTTCTATTTAATTTGTTGAATATAAATACAGATAGGGTGGGCTTTTTCCTTTATATCATATTCTGTAATTACTCCCCCCTTATTAACCAGAAGAACTTTATGGTTAAACCTTTGTCTATAGTCTATAATTGACAATACACTAACAATGTAATCATAAGCTTACGCGGTATAATTCTGGGGGGAAATATGTCAAAGACAGCTACAAATACTATTGATTATGCCCGTAGTTTAATTGAGGCTAGTCTTGATCCTTTTGTAACGATTAGTGCTAAAGGCAAAATTACAGATGTAAATAAGGCCACAGAATTAGTTACGGGTCTTAAACGAGAGCAACTCGTAGGCACTGATTTTTCAAATTATTTTACTGATCCTGAATATGCCAAAGCAGGCTATCGCCAAGTCTATGAGCAAGGGTCTGTTCGAGATTATCCTTTAGACCTTCGACATGCCAACGGACAAATAACCCCTGTTTTATATAATGCCTCAGTTTACAAAAATGAACTGGGTGAAGTGCAAGGTGTATTTGCAGCAGCTCGAGATATTAGTCAACAAAAAGCAGCAGAACAAAAAACCAAACAAGTTGGGGAATATACTCGGAGTCTGATTGAGTCAAGTCTTGACCCTTTAGTAACTATTGCACCTGAAGGAACAATTACAGATGTAAATAAAGCCACAGAATTAGTTACGGGTCTTAAACGAGAACAATTAATAGGCACTGATTTTTCAAATTACTTTACTGATCCTGAATATGCCAAAGCAGGCTACCTTCAAGTTTATGAGAAAGGTTCTGTAAGAGATTATCCTTTAGACCTTAGGCATGCCAACGGACAAATAACCCCTGTTTTATATAATGCCTCGGTTTACAAAAATGAACTAGGCGAAGTGCAAGGTGTATTTGCTGCGGCTCGGGATATTAGCCAACAACAAGCGGCAGAACAAAAAACTAAGCAAGTAGGGAAGTATACTCGGAGTTTGATTGAGTCAAGCCTTGATCCATTTGTTACCATCAGTGCTGACGGTAAAATTATGGATGTTAATAATGCCACTGAAAAAGTGACAGGTGTTTATCGTTCCCATTTAATAGGCAGTGACTTTTCAACTTATTTTACAGAACCCAATAAAGCACGAGAGGGTTATCAAAAGGTTTTTACTGAAGGGTTTGTGACTGATTACCCTTTATCTATACGGCGTAAAGATGGCCATATTACTCATGTGTTGTATAACGCCTCAATCTATCGTGATGAAAATGGAAAAGTACAAGGCGTGTTTGCTGCTGCTAGGGATATTACTGTTCAAAAAGAAACAGAAGCACGTATATCCAAGATTGCTCAGTACGATGCGACTCATAATAAAGCATTAACAGAATTTAATTCATCTCAAAATCGAAAAGTTGTCCTTAGCCATTTACTCAATATATTGGCTGAAAATAATGGTTACTTAATGAGTGCTTTTTATCGGTTTGATGAATGGACTGGTAAATTAAATTGTGAAGCTTCATTCGGCTTAAATAAGGCTATCCAGCAAGATTATGAGCTGGGTAGTGGTTTAGTTGGCGAATGTGCAAAAAAAAATAAAAGAATTATTATCAATGATCTAAACCTTGATAATTTTGCAATTGATATTGGCTTTGCCAAAATCATTCCTAAAACAGTCATATTTAGCCCCGTTATTTACCAGCAAAAACGATTGGGTGTATTTTTAATGGTTTCCAGAGAAAATGCAGCAATAGATGAGCTTAACTTTATTGATCGTTTATGTGTGCAAACAGGAGTTGCCTTACACAACCTTAAGCAATATGAAGATATGAAGGTGATGACTGAAAAATTACGCGAGCGAAATGATGAAATAGAGTTGAAGAATAAACAGCTTGATGAAGCAAGCCGGATGAAATCAGAATTTCTGGCTAATATGTCGCATGAATTAAGAACGCCACTTAATGCGATTCTCGGTTTTTCAGAAGCAATGAAAGATAGCATGTTTGGTGATGTAAATGACAAACAAGAAGAAGGTTTAGCGGTTATTTTTGAAAGTGGTCAACATCTACTGAGCTTAATCAATGATATTCTTGATTTATCCAAAATTGAAGCAGGAAAAATGGAGTTGGATTGCTCAAATTTTAAACTTAATGAAGTGGTGGAGCGTTCTTTATCTATTATTAAAGAAAAAGCAAATAAGCATAATATTCACCTTACTCTAAACCTAGATCCTGAGCTAGGGAATATTTCAGCAGATGAGCGAAAAATTAAGCAGGTATTGTTTAATTTACTCTCCAATGCAACCAAATTTACACATGATAATGGTAGCCTAATTATTTCGACTCATTTACATTTAAATGAAGTTCCTGACTGTGAAACTACAGATAGAAGGCGACGTGATTTTATTTCTATTGCAATTGAAGATACAGGGATAGGAATAGAGCAAGAGAGTCTCAGTAAACTGTTTGTCCCTTTTGAACAATTAGACAGTTCATTATCAAAAAAATACCAAGGAACCGGTTTAGGCTTAGCTATGGTTAAACGCTTAATAGAGCTACATCATGGCTGTATTAAGGTTAAGTCAGAATTGGGGAAAGGCAGTTGTTTTACTGTTTATTTACCGATTGAAAACAGTTCTATATCAACAGAAAATACTCTGAATCATTTTTTACAGGATAAAAAAAGTGTCCTAGTGATTAATAAAAATGATAATGATGCCATTATGGTAAGGAGTATTTTAGAAGAAGTAGGGATTGAGGTTTATCGGTGTACTAAACCATCCGAAGTAACTGATTATGTAACGCAACATAAAATTGATGCAGTTATTGCTGAAGTCGGGGAACAAGAATTGGAACAATTACAAAAAAATAGTTGTTTTAGTGATGCTCAGAATCCAATGCCTTTAATTCTAGTGCAGCTAGGGCTAATGGATATGGCTGGAGTTGCGATTCAACCAGAAGGAATTGTTAATAAACCTATAAGAAAAAATGATTTAATACGAGCGGTTATAAACTCAGGCATTCCCATCGATGAAAAGTTACAAAAATCTTATACAGTATTAGTTGTTGATGATGATCCTAATTCAATAAATTTAATTAGCACGTATTTGCAACATGACAATCTTGAAATAAAAAAGGCCTATTCGGGAGAACAAGCTATAGAAATATTGGAGAAAGCTGCTCCAGATCTAATTATTTTAGATTTAATGATGCCAAGAATAACAGGGTTTGATGTAGTGGCATTTATGCAGTCAAAAAATTTACATCATATTCCTGTTGTTGTTGTAACAGCTAAAATTATTACTGATGAAGATATTCAACAACTTTCAGGTAAAGTTAAGGACATTATCGAGAAATATAATATTGATCAGCAAGGTTTTGTAGGGTATATCGAAAAATTGTTGAGGAAAAATGATGGTCAATAATCCCCCACATATTTTATTAATTGAAGATAACCCTAATAATATTAAATTGATGGTTATGTTACTTGAGCAACAAAACTATCAAGTGACTGTAGATACTAATGCGGAAGCTGGCATTATTAATGCAAAAAAAATATTACCCGATTTGATTTTACTGGATATTCAATTGCCTGAAATGGATGGTATGGAAGCTTGTCGTATTATGAGAAAGGATGAGAGCTTGGAATTCACGCCAATTATCGCTTTAACGGCTTTTGCAATGCAAGGAGATAAAGAAAGAATTTTGGCCAATGGGTTTGATGAATACATGTCAAAACCAATTAATTACCGTGATTTTTTAAATCTGGTTAATAAGATATTAAATCATGAAGATTGAACCGAACAATACACCAATCATAGCGATTGTTGACGATGAAAGGAGTGTCACTAGTCTGTTAAGTACTTTGCTGGAACATGAAGGTTATAAAGTGCGTTGTTTTAATTCAGGCTCAGACTTTTTAGAATATTTAAAACATGATCGTATTGATATGGTTTTACTTGACTTGATGATGCCTGGAGTCACTGGTTATGATGTCATTGAAAGTATCAGAAATACATCATCTGTTGAATACACACCGATATTAATTATTAGCTCACTTACTGATAGACAAACACGGTTGAAAGCCTTGGCATTAGGGATTGACGACTTTTTGAGTAAACCTATCGACAGAGAAGAGCTTTGGTTACGAGTAAGAAACACTATAAAAGTAAAAGCGTATCAAGATCAGTTGTTATCTGAGAAAGTTCTTCTTGAATGTGCGGTTAAACAAGATGCAGAAGACATTCAGCTTAGTCATATTGAAACAATTCGTACCTTAATTATTGCTTCCGAATACCGTGATGATGATACCGGCGTCCATGTTGGGCGTATTGGTTTGTATGCAAAAAAATTAGCGAAATTAAAACAACTACCTGAAGAATATATTGATGCACTTTATTATGCCAGTGCTTTACATGATATTGGAAAATTGGCTATTTCTGATGCTATTTTAAAGAAACCAGACTCTTTAACTGACGATGAGTTTTCACAAATAAAACAGCATGCGAAGATAGGTGAAAGTATTTTATCTAACGCTAGTATTTCTCCTTATCTTAAATTAGGGGCAGAAGTAGCAAGAAATCATCATGAATGTTGGGATGGAAGTGGATACCCTAGTGGATTGAGTGGAAGTGATATTCCTATGGGAGGACGTATTGTGGCTTTATGTGATGTTTACGATGCTTTACGGTCTCCAAGGCCTTATAAACCAGCTTTTGATCATGATAAAACGATTTCTATATTACGTCATGGCGATGGTCGAACTAAACCTGAAAA
>CAJVYL010000041.1 GCA_913009265.1 uncultured Methylococcales bacterium | reverse complement strand
GCAATCGCCATCCCCAAAGCCGCAGAAATAGAAGTCGAAGAGTGACCCACACCAAAAGCATCGTACTCACTCTCATTTCTATTTGGAAAAGCACAAACCCCGCCCTTAGTCCGGATAGTTGGCATACGATCCTTACGCCCGGTTAGAATCTTATGAGGATAAGCCTGATGACCTACATCCCAAACTAACTGATCTGTAGGTGTATCAAATACATAATGCAAAGCAACGGTGAGTTCAACGGTACCTAAACCAGCAGAAAAATGACCGCCTGATAGGCTGACTGTGTGGGTTAAATAACGACGTACTTCATCTGACAAAGATTCCAATTGATTTTTTGAAAGTTTGCGCACATCAGCAGGTGTACTGATTGTGTCTAATAATGGATATTTGTCAGAGCTACTCATGTAGATTTATTCCTTGTATTTAATGGGTTTGCAATTTAACGTGGTATAGCGTTATTAATGATCACGCTGAATAATATAAAGAGATAAATCTCTTAATAAATCGGCTTCTGGACCAAAACTGCTTAGACTTTCAACTGCTTGCTCATGTAATTCTTGAGCCTTTTCTTTAGCGCCATTTAGGCCTAGTAGAGCAGGATATGTCGGTTTGTCGTTATCTTGATCTTTACCTTGGGTTTTACCTAAAGTAGCGGTATCACTTTCTTCATCAAGGATATCGTCTTTAACTTGAAATGAAAGCCCAATACATTTTGCATAATGATCAAGTTTTTTAGCGACTGCGGGATCAATATCTGATTTTGCTAGAGCAGCCATATTAACACTGGCACGGATTAAAGCACCTGTTTTATGGATGTGCATATTTTCTAGTTCAGGTAATGTCAGTTTTGTACCAACAGATTCTAAATCAATGGCTTGACCACCTACCATACCTTGTGAACCACTAGCTTTAGTTAAAGTAGTGATCATTTTTAAACGGCTTTCTGCATCTACTTCAATAGACGGGTCATTCGCTAACACTTCAAAGGCAAGGGCTTGTAATGCATCACCTGTTAAAATAGCAGTGGCTTCATCATAAGCAATGTGAGAAGTAGGTTTACCACGTCTTAAGTCATCATCATCCATGGCTGGAAGATCGTCATGGATTAATGAATACACATGGATTAATTCAACTGCACATGCTGGCCCATCTAATATATCTTCTGATAAACCTAATGCTTTACCTGTTGCGTAAGCAAGCATCGGGCGCATACGCTTGCCGCCATCTAATGTGCTGTAACGCATGGCATCATGTAATTTTTTTGGTAATACGTTTTCAGACGGTAAGCGTGCATCTAAGGCGCGTTCAACTCGGCTTTGGGTAGATACAAGATATTCTTTTAAGGCATTACTCATCGTTAAAGGGCTCCAGGGTTTGTTTACCGTTTTTTTCTAATAAAATTTGTATTTTTTGCTCAGCATCCTGCAATGCTTTTTGACAGGTGCCAGTTAATTTAACACCTCGCTCAAATGATTTTAAGGATTCTTCCAGAGATAAATCTCCTTGTTCCATTTGATCAACTAGTTGTTCTAGTTCTTCTAGGGAATCTTCAAATAGTGTGGCGCTTTTTTTTCTAGGCATAATGATTAAGGTTTTTGTGTCGTCATTATTCAATCATTTGCTATTTCCAAACTTCAAGATCAATGATTACATGGTACGATAATAAATTATCACTATTATATCTTAATTATCAGCACGTATGAGTAGCGAATATAACGCAGCAGCAATTGAAGTTTTAAGCGGATTAGATCCTGTCAAAAAACGACCAGGAATGTACACGGATACTACGAGGCCAAATCACCTAGTTCAAGAGGTGGTTGATAATAGTGTTGATGAAGCGATGGCTGGTCATGCAGATACTATTGAAGTTGTTTTATATAAAGATGGATCGGTTTCAGTTAAGGATAATGGCCGAGGAATGCCTGTTGATATTCATCCTGAACAAGGTATTCCAGGAATTGAAGTTATTTTGACTCAATTACATGCTGGCGGAAAATTTTCCAATAAAAACTATCAGTTTTCTGGTGGTTTACATGGGGTTGGGGTATCGGTTGTTAATGCTTTAACGACTAAGCTAGAGGTTGAGGTTAAGCGTAATGGTACTGTTTACAGTATGGGGTTTGCTGATGGTGATAAGCAAACTGATTTAACTGAAATTGGAACAGTTGGCAAAGCTAATACAGGAACAAGTATTACTTTTTGGCCTGATGCTAAATATTTTGATTCTAATAAAGTGTCAGTTATTAAGCTTAAACATGTTTTACGAGCTAAAGCAGTGTTATGCCCTGGCTTAAAACTGTCTTTAAAGTCAGAACAAACTGATGAAGAATGGGAATGGTGTTACCAAAACGGTTTAAAAGAATATCTACTAGATCGTGTGGGTGATGTAGAAATTTGCCCAGAAATTCCTTTTATGGCTGAATCCTCTGCAACAACAGAAGCGGTAGAGTGGGGGATTGTTTGGGCTGTGGATAGTTTGCCTGAAGTTATTGCTGAAAGTTATGTAAACCTGGTGCCTACTGCGCAAGGTGGAACACATGTTAATGGCTTAAGGGCGGGATTAACAGAAGCAATGCGTGAGTTTTGTGAGTTTAGAAACTTATTACCTCGAGGGGTAAAAATTGCACCTGAAGATGTTTGGGAAAATTGTCATTTTGTATTATCCGTTAAACTAGAAGACCCACAATTTTCAGGTCAAACTAAAGAGCGTTTAAGTTCTAGAGAGTGTGTGCCTTTTGTTTCTGGTATCGCTAAAGATAGTTTTAGCTTGTGGTTAAATCAACATCCTCAAGAAGGTGAAAAAGTAGCTGAGATCATTTTAACAAGTGCTCAGAAACGCCTTAAATCTAGTAAAAAAGTAGTTAGAAAAAAACTAACCTCAGGTCCTGCTTTACCCGGAAAATTAGCAGATTGTTCTTCGCAAGACCTTTCTAGAACTGAATTGTTTTTAGTGGAAGGGGATTCAGCGGGTGGATCGGCCAAGCAAGCGAGAGATAGAGAGTTTCAGGCTATTATGCCATTAAGAGGGAAAATTCTTAATACTTGGGAAGTCGACTCTACACAAGTGATGGCATCTCAAGAAGTACATGATATTGCTGTCGCTTTAGGGATAGACCCTGATTCGGATGATTTAACTAATTTACGTTATGGGAAAATTTGTGTATTAGCGGATGCTGACTCAGATGGAAATCATATTGCCACCTTAATTTGTGCATTATTTTATAAGCATTTTACTGCGCTAGTAAAAGCTGGGCATGTCTTTATCGCCATGCCTCCGCTTTACCGAGTTGATATAGGTAAACGAGTGTTTTATGCATTAGATGAGTCTGAAAGGCAAGGTGTGTTGGCACGAATTGAATCAGAAAAGTTGAGAGGTAAGATTAATATTCAGCGCTTTAAAGGATTAGGGGAAATGAACCCTGGCCAGCTAAGAGAAACAACCATGAACCCTGATACTAGACGATTGGTACAACTAACGGTTGAAGAAGATGATGATACCTCTGAGCAATTAGATTTATTATTAGCAAAAAAACGGTCGCAAGATAGAAAGACTTGGCTGGAAAGCAAAGGTAATTTGGCTGAAGTTTAAATATTAATCGTCCCATAAGTTCTGGCAGTATTATTTAGGGCAGTAGAGACAAGGCATGCCTTGTCTTGTCTCTACTTTAAGTAGGTAACTTATTTGTTCTAATGTTTGGAAGTGAGGCTTTAGCCTCGCCTGAACCTTGCGAGGCTAAAGCCTCACTTCCAAAATATTTTAAATTTTTAAGTTGCCATTTTATTCAATATCGCTATTTATTTTGCCTGCAACTTCATTTGTCTTTGTTGTTCTTTATGTTCGTATTTTAACTTTCTTCTTTCGCTTGATATCGTTTTAGCTGAAGAACCTATATGCTCTTCTCCACGTTGTTTAGACATTTGAACTTGTTTTTCACGTTCTTGAAATCGCTGTAACTGTTTTTCCGATACCTTATGGTAGCAATGTGGACAACTTACCCCGTGAAGGTATTGTTCACTTTTTTTGTCATCTTCTGTAATAGGATAGCGACAAGCGTAACATTGATCATATTGACCTTTTTCAAGTTGATGATTAACAGCGACTCGATTATCAAATACAAAACATTCGCCTTCCCAAGAGGATTCTTTTTCGGGGATTTGTTCTAAATATTTTAAGATGCCGCCTTCTAAATGAAATACTTCATCAAAGCCTTGTTGTTTTAAATAGGCAGTAGATTTTTCGCAGCGTATACCACCTGTACAATACATCGCTACCTTTTTATGTTTTTCGGGATCAAGGTTATCTGAGACATACTGTGAAAACTGTCGAAAGGTTTCTGTTTTAGGGTTAATGGCACCTTTAAATTGGCCTATATTAACTTCATAATCATTACGAGTATCGATTAATAAAACTTCAGGATCAGTAATTAAAGCATCCCAATTTTCTGGTTTTACATAGGTCCCAACAATTTTTTTAGGGTCTATATCTTCAACACCCATGGTGACAATTTCTTTCTTAAGTTTTACTTTGCTGCGGTAAAAAGGAATCTCATCTTCATAGGATTCTTTGGTTTCAATATCAGCAAAGCGTGGGTCTGACCTTAACCAGCTCAATAAAGCATCAGTTCCCTGTCTATCACTTGCAACCGTGCCATTGATACCTTCCTTTGCAAGAAGCAATGTACCTTTTATTTGATGATCAACCATGACTTTAAGTAACGGTTTTCTAAGAGCCTCAAAGTCATCTAAAGTGACAAATTTATAAAGAGCTGATACTACTATTTGCGACATATATTCCTCTTTGCATACTGGAACGTAAAACCAGTGCAATAAATTTAAAATTATATTTTACCGTATCTATCTGATTTTTTTGCTAGTCTTTAATATAATTTATAGATTATGGAAATGTCAGGAATATCAATCCAAATTAAAACTTTGATGTAATTCAGGTATTTCGACTTTAGCATTGCCAAGTTTTTTTGCAAAAATTGGCATTACTTTTTTGTCACCATGAACTAAAAATGTGGTCTTTGGGTTACCTGTTAATTTATGCCAAGCTAATAATTCTGTTTGATCTGCATGAGCAGAGAACCCACCAATTGTAACAACTGAAGCTTTTACAGGTATATCTTCACCTAGAATTTTTACTTGTGTTGCTCCATCAACTATCCTGCGTGCTAATGTCCCATAAGCGGCAAAACCAACAAATACAATAGTATTATTTCGATTCCATAAGCCATGTTTAAGATGATGTTTTATTCTGCCTCCTGTACACATTCCTGAACCTGCAATAAGGACAGCCCCACCAACGATATTATTTATAGCCATTGAGTCTGCAGTTTCTCGGGTGAAATTTACGCCTGGAAACATAAAGGGGTCTTTCCCAGACATAAAAATTTTACAGGTTTCTTCATCAAAACATTCAGAGTGACGCTGAAAAATCTCTGTCGCAGAGATTGCCATAGGTGAATCTAAGAAAACAGGGAGATAATCAGGGAGTTGTTTGTTTTTTATTCCCTCACGCAGATAATAGAGTAATTCTTGGGCACGCTCTAAGGCAAAACTGGGGATAATTATATTGCCTCCCTTTTTAATTGTTTTGTTAATGGTTGCGTAAAATTCTTCTAGGGTTGGTCCTAAATGTTTGTGTTGTCGATCCCCATAAGTTGTTTCCATCACAACATAATCAACATGCGGAGGAGGGGTAGGGTCTTTAATAATAGCGCGATCGCTATAACCCAAATCACCAGAAAATAGAATTTTACGTTGTTGGCCTTTGTGTTCAACCTCTATAACGATTGAAGCCGACCCCAGTATGTGTCCAGCATCTATAAACGTTGCTTGAATACCTTCACAAATAGCAAAAGATTGGTCATATTTTGCTGTACGACCGAAAAAACTAAAACTATTGAGTACATCAATAGTGGTATAGAGAGGATCAATAATGGTTCTTGTTCGGCCGTGTCGAGAGGCTTTTTTTGTTTTATAGCGAGCCTCATCTTCTTGTAAATGTGCTGAATCAAGTAAAACCAAACGGGCTAATTCACAAGATGCCCCCGTTGTTATTATTTCACCTACAAAACCTCTTTTGATAAGTAAGGGGATTCGACCACAGTGGTCTAGATGAGCATGCGTTAATAATAAATAATCTATACTGGCAGCATCAAAACCAAAAGCTTCAGCATTTTCTTCATCCATTTCCTTGCCACCTTGATATAGGCCGCAATCAATTAATATTTTTTTTCCTTCAAATTCAAATAAATGACATGACCCTGTTACATTCTGATCAGCACCGTGAAATTGTAGTTTCATAAACCATTCTCCTAGATGTATCGTTGAAGATATTCAATTTATTAATACTTTTTGACTATACTTGAACTATAGCCCTTAATTAACAAACTGTATTCGTTTTTTTGAATATTTAAGTTAAAAAAGGACATCATTCATAATGACTACAAAAATTAATCTTATGAGTATTGATACCTTAAAATTACGCAGTGTTGGGATAGACACATATCACGAAAATGTCGCCTATTTAAACCGTGAATGTAGTATCTATCGAGCCGAAGGCTTTCAGGCTTTATCTAAAGTGCTTGTTAGTGCCAATGGTTCTAAGTTATTAGCGGTGCTTAATGTCGTTGATGACGATTCGATTGTACTGCCAGGGGAGCTGGGTCTATCTCAACAGACATTTGAATATTTGCATTTAGAAGAAGGGACTTTAGCAACGGTTAATCATGCCGAACCTCCAAAATCAATGGATGCAGTAAGACGTAAGATTAATGGAGAAAGCCTTAATCAGGATGATTTTAATGATATCTGTAATGATATTTCTGAAACACGCTATTCAAAAATGGAGTTAGCAGCCTTTTTGGTATCTTCAGGCCAAAATAATCTTGATCGTAACGAGTTACTTTATTTGACACGAGCAATGTTGCAAACAGGTGAACAGCTAAATTGGCAGGAGTCATTAGTTGCAGATAAACATTGTATTGGTGGTATCCCGGGTAATAGAACTTCAATGTTAGTAGTGCCCATAGTTGCTGCTCACGGTATGTTAATACCTAAAACCTCAAGCAGAGCCATTACCTCGCCCGCAGGAACGGCAGATACCATGGAAATTTTATCTAATGTCGATTTAGCACCAGAGCAGATGTTAGATATTGTGCGTCAGCATCGGGGTTGTTTAGCATGGGGCGGAACAGCTAAATTAGCGCCTGTAGATGATTTATTGATTTCAGTTGAAAGGCCTCTAGGTATTGATTCACAAGGGCAAATGGTCGCGTCAATTTTGTCAAAAAAACTAGCGGCAGGATCAACCCATTTGATTATTGATATTCCTGTTGGGCCTACAGCAAAAGTAAGACATATGCGGCAGGCTTTAGCATTACGAAAATTATTTGAATTTGTCGGTGATCGGCTTAATATTCATTTAGAAGTGATGATTACAGATGGTCGTCAGCCAATTGGTTTTGGAATAGGCCCTGTACTTGAAGCGCGTGATATTTTAAAAATATTGAATAATGATCCTGATGCACCTGCTGATTTACGCCAAAAATCATTACAAATGGCGGGACGTATTATTGAGTTTGATCCTGATGTTCGTGGAGGACAGGGATATGCAATTGCGCGAGATATACTTGAGTCGGGTCGGGCATGTGCAAAAATGAACGAAATTATCAAAGCCCAAGGTGAAAAAATAATTGATTTACAGCCGGGTAAGCTGTGTTATCAAGTCTGTGCTGATCGTGATGGTGTCGTCACTCAAATTGATAACCTTCAAACTGCAAAAATAGCGCGTATGGCAGGTGCGCCAATGGAGAAAAAAGCTGGGGTTGATTTGTTAAAGAAAATGGGGGATAAAGTCTTAAAAGGTGAGCCTTTATTTGATATTTATGCAGAATTTCAGGCTGACTTTTTGTTTGCAAAAAAACTGGCACAACAGAATAGTGGTTTTAGTATTGGGGATAGTGAGCAGATTTTAAAACCATTAATTTTATCCTAAGGAGTGAAGCTATGTTGATACTTGCATTTGAGGATTACATGGTGCAAGCACAGCGCTTGGGGCATACCCTTGGTGTTGCTGTGCAAAAGGTATTTCTACACCATTTTCCTGATGGTGAAAGCTTATTACGCTTACCCACATCTCTACCTGAACATGTGATTATCTGTCGCAGTTTAAATCAACCCAATGATAAATTAATAGAGTTAATGTTGTGTGTACAAACTGCCAAGGAATTAGGTGCAAAGAGAGTTACTTTAGTAGCCCCTTATTTATGTTATATGCGTCAGGATATAGCTAACCAAGCAGGTGAAGCAGTTAGCCAGCAAATTATTGGAAAGATGTTAGCAGGGTTATTTGATGATGTGATTACCGTTGATTCACATTTACATCGTATATCAAAATTGAATCAGGCGATTGCAATTAACAACGCTATAAATCTTATGGCAACGGATGAAATCAGTGATTTTCTTAAACAGCAATTTGAATATGCGGTTCTATTAGGGCCAGATGCAGAGTCTCAACAATGGGTTTCTACTATCGCAAAAAAAATAGGCTTTGATTATTCGGTGGCAGAAAAAATACGTCAGGGAGATAAGCAAGTATCCATAACTTTGCCTGAATATGATTTTAACAATAAACCAGTCGTCATTATTGATGATATGGCCAGTACAGGTAGAACAATAGCTCATGCGACGGAATTGCTATTGGCAGCAGGGGCAAAACAAGTTTATGTTGTTGTTACTCATGCATTATTTTGTGGTGATGCAGAAGAGCATATATTACAAGCAGGTGTAAAAAAAGTTTGGAGCACTGATAGTATTAGTCATTCAACGGCATGTATTAATTTAGATCATTTATTGGCCGCTGCAATAAGAAAAATTTTATGATTGTTAAACTAGAAAATAATTAAGTACTTATATTGACAAGGGCTGTTAATTCAACTAAAAATAACATTAGACATTTTAATGATTACCTGATTGTGTATAAGAGTCAGCCAATGCTTAATTGACAATAAGCTTGCTTTTAGCCCTCTCCAGAGGGAGAGGGTTGGGTCGACTGCATGGAAGCAGGAGGTAGGGCAAAGCAGGAGCAATTGCCGAGAGGGGGAAATAAAATCATTCTTAATCTTTTTATAATAACAAAAAAATATTAATTTAAATTCTCCCCTCCCAACCCTCCCCAGCAATGGGAGGGCTAAGAGAAAAAGCTGTGTACCCTATGAATTTGGCTGAAACTCATGGGTAGTGAGGAATGATTATTAAAAAATGTTGAGTATGTGGATACAAGATTTGATACAGGGGTTTTGTCCTAGCATGGATAAAGAAGTTTCACTAAATCGGAAACAGAAATGATTGAAAGTTTAATAAGACACCATAATATTATTTCTATCGTAGGTAATATTATTACTGTTCATGTTTCTCAATCTAAGGGAAATCAAGATACTACAACCTGTTTTGGTGACTTAGCCAAAGTTGAGGATATTAATGGCTCTTATTCCTTAGCTCAGGTTATCAAGATTAAAGGGAATGAAGTTTCCTTACAAATTTTTTCAGGTGCTCAGGGTATCTCCACCCACGCCTCTGTCAGTTTTTTAGGTCATTCAATGCGAGTGACTTATTCAAATAATATTCTAGGTCGTATTTTTAATGCAACGGGTGAGCCAATGGATGGTGGTTCAACTTTAGAACCTGATGCTAAAGTCTCGATTGAAAGCGCTTCAGTCAATCCCATGAAACGTGTATTAGCCTCTAAAATGATTCGGACCAATGTACCGATGATTGATTTGTTTAATTGTTTAGTGGAAAGCCAGAAAATACCTATCTTTTCAGTTTCAGGTGAATCTTATAATCAATTTTTAGCACGTATTGGTATTCAAGCCGATGCTGATATTGTGGTTTTTGCTGGATTAGGCTTAATTTTTGACGATTTTCATTTTTTTCGTAGTCAATTTGAAGAAGCGGGCGTTTTTGCTAGAACCGTTATGTTTTGTAATCTCGCTTCAGACCCCATCGTTGAGCGTCTGTTAGTTCCTGATATGGCTTTAACGGTAGCAGAACGGTTTGCGGTAGAAGAAGGTAAACGGGTTTTAGTCTTAATGACTGATATGACCGCTTATGCTGATGCAATGAAAGAAGTTGGAATTTCTATGGAACATGTACCGTCAAATCGTGGCTATATGGGCGATTTGTATTCACAACTTGCCAAACGATATGAAAAAGCCTGTGATTATAATGGCGCAGGATCGGTCACTATTTTATCTGTAACAACAATGCCAGGAGGTGACGTAACTCACCCAGTCCCTGATAATACGGGATATATTACAGAAGGGCAGTTTTACTTACATGATGGAGTACTCGATCCATTTGGTTCCTTATCTCGATTAAAACAACATGTTATTGGTAAGGTGACACGTGATGATCATTCCCAAATTATGAATACCATGATCCGGTTTTATTCAGGCGCCAATGAGGCAGAACAAAAACAAGCTATGGCCTTTGAACTGTCTGCTTATGATGAAAAATTATTACAATTTGGCCAGCTATTTAGAGAACGGTTTATGGACATTAATGTTTCTTTAGCTTTGGAGGATGCACTTGATTTATGTTGGAAAACCTTAGCCGAATGTTTTGATGAAAGTGAATTATTAATGAAACAAACCTTAATTGATAAATACTTTCCAACCACTAACTCTGTAGAAAATGTCTAGGTTATCCTTTAGCAAGGCGGCATTACATAAAGAAGGTGATCAGTTAAAACGCTATAAACAATATTTACCATCGTTAGATTTAAAACGACAACAACTGGTTATGGAGCGTACTAAAGCGGTTAATCAATTAAATGATACGCAAGATAAAATAGATCAATGTTATGCCGTTGTTAAACAACAATTACCTATGTTATCTAGTGAGCATATTGATTTAAAAGGCTTAGTAACGGTTAAACAAGTAGATATTAGTGAAGAAAACAGAGTGGGTGTTAAATTACCTTATGTAAGCGAAGTTATAATTGATTTAAAACCTTATTCTTTATTATCCAAACCACATTGGGTGGATTTATTAGTTGTGCAGTTAAAGCAAGTGTTGGCATTAGAAGTCCAATTACAGGTAGATAATAAACGCTTAGAAATTTTACAACAAGCTGTTAAGAAAGTGACTCAAAGAGTTAACCTGTTTGATAAAGTTTTAATCCCTCGTGCCCAACAAAATATTAGAAAGATTCGTATTTTCCTTTCTGATACGGAGCGAGCCGCTGTTGTTAGAGCGAAGATTACTAAACAAATTAGAATGAAGGAAGCACTTTAATGTCTATTGTAGCCCTTAATAAACTGACTTTATGTGGTTTAAAATCTGAAAAATTAGAAGTTCTAAAAAAACTTCAAATTTTAGGGGGCAGTCATTTAATTCCTTTTGAAAAACAAAATCTTTCCACAGACCTTATTAGTCAAAAATCAACTGACAATGTAGTTCATGCACTTAAATATTTATTGCAATGTGTAAAAAAACGTAAACAAATTACAGATACAGAGAATTTTGATAGAGATAGTATTGTGCAACAGGCATTGCAAATACAAACTGATTTAAGAACACTTGCTGATCAACGTGATTTTTTAATTAATCGAATTGAAGAAATTAAACCTTGGGGGAATTTTAATTTATCGACAGACGTTAGTTTAGGTGGAATAAAATTGTGGTTTTATATTATTCCAAAAAGATCAATGAAATTGTTAAAAGATGATCTGGTTTATCAGGTTGTACATATTAACAATATACATTGTTTTGTTGTTGTTCTTGCTAAAACAGAACCATCCACTTCTAGTATGCCGGTTCCAAGAACGCATACAGGAACAGTGCCATTATCTGAATTAAAAAAACAATTACAGTTTATTGAATTAGCTTTAGAAGATAAACAAGCAGAAAGAGAGTCTTTAACAAGGTGGATTAGACTTATTACTTTAGACTTAATTGAAAATGAAGATATTAATGCTTTAAATGCAGCTGATAGCTTGTGCTTAACCGAGCAGAACCTGTTTTTAGTACAAGCCTGGGTACCAGAAAAGAGAGTAGCTGAATTTATCCAATTTGCAGATGATAATGCTCTAGTTTCTATGGTGGAAGATATAAACAACAATGATCGTCCGCCAACATTGCTAGAAAATCCCAAATTATTAGCAGGCGGGGAAGAGGTCGTTAAGTTCTATCAGACACCTGCTTATAATGGTTGGGATCCTTCTATTGTTTTGTTTTTTTCATTTGCATTGTTTTTTGCAATGATTTTATCGGATGCTGGTTATGCAAGTTTCTTTGGTTTACTGCTGAGTTTTAAATGGCAAAAACTGGGTAAAACTGAGCAGGGGCAAAGGTTACGTATATTAGCTTTAGTAACGATAATATTTTCAATAATCTGGGGTGTTTTGACAGGTGGTTATTTTGGTTTTAGTCCTCCGCAAAATACCTTTGTAGAATCATTGAAAATTCTTGATATGAATGACTTTGATAGCATGATGCGCTTATCAATAACGGTTGGTGTACTACATATTATATTGGCTAATACTATTAAAGCTTATCAGAATAAAACCAAGGCAGAGTTTATAGCTTCATTAGGCTGGATTAGCTTAGTCATGGGTGGGTTTATATTTTGGCTAGTAAGTAGTCAAGTATTAACAAGTACATTGAGCAATACATTCGCTTATAGTTTGATTGGCATAGGTTTTGGCTTGTTGTTATTTTTTAGTAGTGACAGAATTTTTCATAAACCCAGTGATCTTTTTTGGAAATTACTGGATGGTATTAAAAATGTCACGCAGGTAACAAAAATTTTTGGCGATATTCTGAGTTATATGCGTTTGTTTGCACTAGGTTTAGCCAGTGCATCACTGGCGCTAACGTTTAATCAATTAGCTGAACAAGCTTATTTATCAGAATCTGGCTTAGGGTTGTTATTTGGTATTTTAATACTGTTGTTAGGACACACTTTAAACCTAATGTTGTGTTTAATGAGTGGTGTTGTTCATGGCTTAAGGCTAAATTTTATTGAATTTTATAATTGGAGTGTTTCAGATGAAGGATATGCATTTAAAGCATTTACTAAAAAAGGCGGTCGATAATGGATGATTTTATATTGATATTAGGATGGGTAGGTTTATATGCGCCAATGGCTTTAGGTGCTATAGGCAGTATTATGGGATGCTCTGTTGCAGGTCAGGCTGCTATTGGAGCAATGTTAGATACCGAAAGTGGTTATGGCCGATATGTAGGGGTTTCTGCAATGCCATCATCACAGGTGATTTACGGTATTGTTGTAATGTTTACTCTTAATCGTACGATTACTTTAGATAATGCCCCTGGAATTTTTGCCATAGGTTTACTCTGTGGCTTTGCCTTATTGTTCAGTGCTGTTTATCAAGGACAATGTTGTGCATCAGCCATTCATGCATCAAAAGCAAAACCAGAGATTTTTGGCTTATCTGTTGCACCGGCAGCAATTGTAGAAGGCTTTGCTGTATTTGCCTTTATTTTTGCATTAGTGATTAGCGGTAATATTCCTCAGGTATAGCTATGACAGAGACACAACCACATATTGCTTCATCAGGTGTAGAATCGTTGATTGAACGCCTTAAAAATGAAGGTGTTGAAGCAGGGCAAAAAAAATCTGAAGATTTGGTGCTAAACGCACAAAAACGTGCTGAATGGATCATAGCAGAAGCTGAACTTGAAGCTAAAGGAGTAATAGATAATGCACGCCAGCAAGCTAATGCATTAAAGATAGCAGGAGAAGATGCCTTAAAACTAGCGAGGCGTGATGCTTTTTTAAAATTACGCGATACCTTATTAGGTAGTTTTGGTGATGAAGTCATGCGTGTTGTTGGCAAACAAATGACCGATCAATTATTTACTGAAAAGTTAATTCTTGCTTTAGCCGGTATTGTGCGTGACAAAACATCACTCGATGAGCATAAAGAAATAGTGATTACTTTACCTGAAGATATTATGGGCGTTGAGGAATTACGAAAAAACCCAGAAGAGCTTAATCAAGGGGTATTAAGTCATTATACTGCGTCAATTGCTGCTAATTTATTAAGAGATGGGGTGACTTTTAATGTGTCTGATGATGTGAGTGCAGGATTAACGGTTCAGCTGGTTGATGAAGCCGTCGAAATTGATTTTACTGATGAGGCCGTTGCTGCTCTATTACTAGAACATATTCAACCTAGGTTTAGAGCTTTATTACAAGGCATAGTGAAGTAGCTTATGTCTTATCCCAATAATTGCAAATACACGCTTTTAGTCACTAGTTTACCCGCGCATAAAACGGTGTTGTTTGATGAGCAGCAAATGCCATTATCAAGAATCCAGCTTAATAAACGATTAAAGCTATTGGAAAAAAGTGATGCAGCTGATTTGTTGAAAATTGAGCAGTTATTACATTGGTCACAGATGAAAGAAGATATTAATCAGGCATTTGTTAATGAAACAATAGCATCGATTAATTCTATTAATAATGAATTTATAAAAGACATTATTATTTGGCGTTTAGAATTACGCATTATTTTAGCTGCTTTAAGAATGAGACATCAGGGACAACAAACCGCACCCACTAAAAAGATTTTTGGATTCGATTATTGGTATTTTATGATAACTAAAAACTGGCATGAGCCAGATTTAGGGCTACGTAAACAATTACCGTGGATAGTAGAAGCCAATGAATTGTTAATTAGCAATAATAATTTACAATTAGAAAAGTTTTTGTTTGGCGTGGTATGGAACCATTATCGGCAGCTAAGTTTAGGCCATTATTTTAATTTTGAGGCTGTTATTATTTATGTTTTACGCTGGGACATTGTCAACCGATGGACTAGTTATGATAAAGAAATAGCCCTTCAACGATTTAATGATTTAATTAACATTGAATTACAAGACAAAGTGATATGGTAAATAAAAGCCAATTAACTGCCCGCGTAATTGCGGTTCAAGATGATATCGTCTCTATTGAACTAATAGAGGGCGCGCTCAAACCATTAACTAAAAATGAAGTTATTTATATTTTACCTTCACGATCTACTGCCGCACATACAGAACGCTTAAAGGCTGAGATATTGCGTATTCAAGGCAATACGGCAGACGCTCAAGTGTATGAAAGTACAGTGGGAGTAGGTGTTGGAGATTTAGTTGAGCAAACAGGGGAAATGCTAGCTGTAGAGTTAGGCCCTGGATTACTCGGCCAAGTCTATGATGGCTTACAAAACCCTTTGGATGTATTAGCTAGTGGATATGGCTTTTTCTTACCCAGAGGTGTTGATTTACCCGCATTAGATGAAAATAGAAAATGGGCTTTTACACCTATCGTACAAACGGGTGATACATTACAAGCAAGTTCAGTAATAGGGACTGTTATAGAAAGAGGTTTTGCACATAAAATAATGTTACCTTTTAATTTGAAAGGTTCAGTAGAAGTCAGCTGGATTCAAGAAGGTAATGTAACGGTTACAGAACCCGTTGCAAAAATAAAATCAAAACAGGGTGAAGAACAAGTCATTACTTTGCGGCAAAAGTGGCCTGTTCGTAAGCCTATTCCTCAGCAATTATTAAAGAATAATATTGTACAAAGACATTATCCTTATGAGCCTTTAATTACCCATTTACGTTTAATTGATACTTTTTTTCCTATTGCTAAAGGGGGTACGGCTTGTATTCCTGGCCCTTTTGGTGCTGGAAAAACTGTTTTACAGAATTTAATTTCAAGAAACTCAGATGTAGATATTGTAATTATTGTGGCTTGTGGGGAAAGGGCAGGGGAAGTTGTAGAAACCATTATAGAACTACCTCAGATGAATGACCCGAAAACGGGTGGCTCATTAATGGATAGAACTATTATTATCTGTAATACCTCATCAATGCCGGTAGCTGCCAGAGAGGCATCAATTTACACAGGAATCACCTTAGGCGAATATTATCGCCAGATGGGGCTTAATGTTTTATTACTGGCTGATTCTACTTCTCGTTGGGCACAAGCCATGCGAGAAACTTCGGCCAGATTAGAAGAAATACCTGGAGAAGAAGCTTTCCCTGCTTATCTTGATTCTGCGATTAAGAGTATTTATGAGCGTGCAGGCATCATTAAAATAGAAGATGGAACTGAAGGTAGCTTAACCATGATTGGTACCGTTTCCCCAGCAGGAGGAAACTTTGAAGAACCTGTTACCCAATCGACCCTAGGTACGGTTAAAACCTTTTTAGGCTTAAGTGCGGATAGAGCCTATAAACGCTTTTATCCAGCAGTAGATCCTTTGCTCTCATGGTCTAGATATAATGAACAACTGGGTGATTGGTTTGAAAAAGAACTCTATTCTGGCTGGAGTGATGATGTTAAAGCGATGCTTGGATTATTAAAGCGTGGTGAAGATATTTATCAAATGATTCAGGTAGCCGGAGAAGAGGGCATTTCCTTAGATGACTATGTCACTTATCAACAATCTTTATTTCTTGATATGGTTTATTTACAGCAGGATGCTTTTGACGAAGTAGATGTTTCTGTTTCAATTGATAGACAAAAAGATAATTTTAAAAGGATTGTTGAGCTGGTTAAAATTGAATATATATTTGATGATCAAGAACATGCCAGAGTATTTTTTACCAAATTAACGGGTTTATTTAAAAACCTAAATTATGCGCGATATGAGTCAACTGAATATATTGCACTAAATGAAAAAATAACTGCACTTATTTCAGGCTCTTCTTAAAGCCTTGTCAATAAAGGTAGGAGGGGCCTCTGGCCGCGATTAGAACAGGATCAAGAGCAATCGCGGCCAGAGGCCCCTCCTACCAATCAAAATAACTCAGGGACTTGTAGTTTCTTACTTGATTAGGTTTAAGCTTGCTTTTAGCATTAAGTTAAGACCATTATTAGCACATCCTATACTTCCGCTAAATTAAATTACATGGCTCTATACAAACCACAGGTTGAGTTAGGATAATTTATTGTAGGGCGGACTTCAGTCCGCTATAAATAAG
>CAJVYL010000040.1 GCA_913009265.1 uncultured Methylococcales bacterium | reverse complement strand
AGATGAAAAGAAAATTGATTTTGATTTGTTGAGTGGACTTCCTAAGTCAACTAAAGCAAAAAAATCGACTAAAAAAGCTAAAGATTCAGATAAGAAAAAACCTAGGTCTAAATTTAGTAAAACAAAAAATAAGACAAAAACAAAGTCAAAGCCTGCAAATAATAATAGCTCTAAAAAGAAACCGACTAAAGCTAAAAGCACAAGAAAAAGGAAAGATAGCTAAATATGAATGTAACAAAAATATTTGGTATCCATTCGGTACAGGCTGCATATGACTTTTCAGCAGATAAAATAAAACATATTTGGGTAGATAACCAGCGACAAGATAAGCGATTACTTCCCTTACTTAAACAACTGCAAGGTTTAAGTCTTAACATCGAAAAAGCGGATAGAAAACGGCTGGATAAATTAACCGATGGTAAAAATCACCAAGGTATCGTTGCCGAAGTTGAGTTGCCCGGTGTACATTCGGAAGAAGAGCTTAAGCATATTGTAAGCTCAATGGATGGAATGCCTTTCTTTTTGGTTTTAGACCAAGTTCAAGACCCTCATAATTTAGGTGCATGTTTACGTTCAGCTGATGCCGCGGGTGTTCACGGTATTATTATCACTAAAGATAATTCAGCAGGTATTACACCGACAGTATGCAAAGTAGCCAGTGGTGCAGCTGAAACAGTACCTGTTTATCAAGTCACTAATTTATCCAGAACATTACGCTGGTTAAAAGAACAAAACATCTGGATCGTTGGCTCAACAGGCGATACTGAGCAATCAATTTTTACTACCGACTTAAATATGCCCTTAGCCATTGTAATGGGGACTGAAGGAACGGGTATGAGAAGATTAACTCAGGAACAATGTGACTTTTTAGTAAAAATCCCTATGGTCGGACAAGTAGAAAGTTTAAATGTCTCTGTTGCCGCAGGTATTATGATTTACGAAACCTTTAAGCAAAGATCGCTTTAAATATTTTACGAGGAATAAAAAATGGATGAAGCAGATAAGTCTTTAGCTGCCTATGAATCACTGAAAAATAGCATGCCTTCTATTGGCTATTTAAACCGAAAAAAAAGAATTATAGCTTTTTTAAAGGTAACAAAAAAAGCTCAAGAAATGATAGAGAAACAAGATATAAGTGAAGATAATGCACTGTATTTACTCTCCATCTTAACTAAAAAAACAGTAGACTTTCAAAAGTCAGCGATGATGGCAGCAATGCACTTAGGAACGGTTGATAGAAAAATAATACCTGCTGTAGGCTTTAGATACGCTAATGAAATGCGAGCTAATTTACAAATGTTACCTGTGGATGAGTCAATCGAGGGTTGAAACTATTCTCACACAGATAATACTAAGAATAATAGTTTGTAGGAGCGTCCGCCCTCGGCGCGAATAAAACAATGCTCTTTTCTCTAATAAATCGCGCCGAGGGCGGACGCTCCTACAACATGCATTTAATTTGATTTTTTCCTTACCCTCTTAAACTAATACAAGGCCAGTTAGCCTTAGTTGCATGATCACGTAAGATATCATCAGCATCAACCGCAAAGGGATTAGTTACAAGTTTTAGTAAAGGCAGGTCATTATATGAATCACTATAAAATGAGCTGTTTTCCATTGTCTCACCAGATTTTTCTAGCCATTCATTAAGCAAGGTAACCTTTCCTTCCTGGAAGCATGGAGTACCTTCAAAACCTCCTGTATAACGTCCATTAACAAACTCCGGTGTGGTTGCCAGTAAAATATCAATACCGAAGAGCTTGGCAATAGGTTCTGTAACAAAACGGTTAGTAGCAGTGATAATCATCACTGTATCACCTTTAAAGCGATGTTTATTAACCAGTCTAATAGCTGGTTTTAATTGAATAGGTTTAATTATTTCTTCTATAAACTGCGCACGCCATTTATAAAGTTGTTCTGGATCATTGTTTGCCAAAGGGGCTAACGAAAAGTTTAAAAACTCAACAATATCTAGTTTTCCTTGCTTGTAATCTTCGTAAAACTTAACATTTGCTGTCTCATATTGATCTTTATCAACAATTCCTTGGTCAACAAGAAACTGTCCCCATAAAAAATCACTGTCATCTGAAATAAGAGTATTATCTAAATCAAAAATCGCTAAACTCACGTTTAAAACCTACTAGGGTAAATAAAAGAAAAAGGACTATAGCGTCAGTAGTTATTTTATGGAACAATGGTTCTAATAATTTTAATACTGACTTGTTTCTTAATTTTAACATTCAGACAGCTAGCTATAAATAATATAAATCAATTTTTACTGTTTTAATTTGCTTTTTAACAAATTAAATTGAATGTTTGATTTAGTGAAAGTTTTTTATAGTATTTTAAATATTCAACTTTTTAAGTTGATGGTTTGAATGTAAATTAAAGGAATAAGAAAGCTGATAACAGGTTTTTAAATGATTGATCCAAAAGGGTACCGGCCGAATGTCGGGATTATCCTTTGCAATGATGATGGTCGTGTATTTTGGGCAAAACGTAAAGGAATGAATTCATGGCAGTTTCCTCAAGGGGGAATTGACTGTAATGAAGATCCAGAACAGGCAATGTACCGAGAATTGTGGGAAGAAACAGGCTTACAGTCTCAACATGTACAATTACTAGGGCGTACACGCTATTGGTTACGTTACAAATTACCGGATAAATATATTAGAAAAAACTCATTACCATTATGTATTGGGCAGAAACAGATTTGGTATATTTTACGTTTAGTCAGTGATGAAGCAGAAGTTCGCTTTGATTGTGGAGATAAACAAGAGTTTGACGGCTGGAAATGGGTCAACTATTGGCATCCACTGAAAGATGTTATTTATTTTAAACGTAAAGTTTATAAAAAAGCGATGGTGGAATTAGGATCTATCATAGTACCTGAATCTATTCCTGTTGATCCAGTTGGGTTTCTTGAGCAATTAAATAAATAATTCACGGTAAAATCACTTAATATTTTGGGGCGCTGGCTTTAGCCTGCAAAGGCATGATAAAAATGCAGGTTAAAACCAGCGCCACAATTATCTGATAAATCACTTCAATATTTATATACTGAGTGAATATCGTTTTAAGCTAAAACCTAGAAAAAACCTAAAGGGTTAACATCATAACTTACCAACATATTTTTAGTTTGTTGATAATGATCCAACATCATTTTATGTGTTTCTCTACCAACCCCTGATTTCTTATAACCACCAAAAGCAGCGTGAGCAGGGTAGTGGTGATAGCAATTAGTCCAAACGCGCCCTGCTTGAATACCTCGACCCATGCGATAAGCACGATTCATATCACGTGTCCAAACACCTGCGCCTAAACCAAACTCAGTATCATTGGCTATTTCTAATGCTTCTGCTTCATCTTTAAAGGTAGTGACAGAAATAAAAGGTCCAAAAATTTCTTCCTGGAAAATACGCATTTTATTATCACCTTTCATTATTGTAGGTTGAATGTAATAACCATCACCATGCTCACCCTCTAAAGATTCAACATCGCCTCCCGTTAATACTTCTGCACCTTCATTTTTACCAATACCAACATAATCCATTATTTTATCGAATTGTTGCTTTGAAGCTTGAGCACCCACCATGGTCTCAGTATCTAAAGGGTTTCCACGTTTAATTAATTTGGCACGTTCAATAACTTTTTCAATAAATTGCTCATAAATTGATTCTTGAACCAATAAACGAGAAGGGCAGGTACAAACTTCACCTTGGTTAAAAAATGCAAGTACAGCACCTTCAATGCATTTACTAACAAAGCTATCTTCTTGTTCCAATACATCTTCAAAGAAGATATTCGGCGATTTTCCACCAAGCTCTACTGTAGAAGGAATAATATTATCCGCAGCACACTTCATGATATGTGAACCAACAGGTGTTGAGCCAGTAAAGGCTATTTTAGCAATACGTGTACTTGATGCCAGAGCTTGGCCTGCTTCTTTACCATAGCCATTAACGATATTAATTACGCCAGCAGGTAATAAGTCTGCAATCACTTCCATTAATATTAAAATAGAAACAGGTGTTTGTTCTGCTGGTTTTAAAACCACACAATTACCTGCTGCTAAAGCTGGTGCAAGTTTCCAACAAGCCATTAATAAAGGGAAATTCCACGGAATAATTTGGCCAACAACTCCAAGGGGTTCGTGAAAGTGGTAAGCCACGGTATTTTCATCTATCTCACCGATAGAACCTTCTTGGGCACGTATACAGCCAGCAAAATATCTAAAATGATCAACAGCAAGAGGTACATCGGCAGCAAGTGTTTCTCTAACAGCTTTACCGTTATCCCACGTTTCAGCAATAGCTAACTGCTCAATATTCTGCTCTAATCGATCAGCAATTTTTAATAGGATGTTGGAGCGATCAGTTACTGAGGTTTTACCCCAAGAATCTTTTGCTGCATCAGCTGCATCAATTGCTAGTTCAATATCATCAGCAGTAGAGCGAGGAACTTTACAGAATACTTGACCATTTACAGGGCTAGTATTTTCAAAGTATTCACCCTTTACAGGTGCTTGCCAACTCCCTCCAATAAAATTTTCATATTGATCTTTAAAGTGAAGTTTACTATCAGCTTGATTTGGGTTGCTATAGATCATATTGAAAGTTCCTGTGTATTTAATTATGCGAGTAATTAAAGGTGTTTAAAACTTATCTATTTTGGGGCGCTGGCTTTAGCCTGCTCTTGTGCTAAATAATGCAGGTTAAAACCTGCGCCCCCAAAGGTATTTACAAATGATAAGTGGTTTTAATTTTTTTCTGCTTTAGGCCAATTTAAATTTTCTTGTATTTAATACGATGCGGTTTATCAGCATCAGTACCTAAACGTTTATGACGGTCTGCTTCATAGTCTTCGTAGTTTCCTTCAAACCAAACGACTTCACTATCGCCTTCAAAAGCCAGAATATGTGTTGCAATTCTATCTAAAAACCAACGATCATGAGAAATAACAACCGCACAGCCAGGGAAGGATAGAATAGCTTCTTCTAATGCACGTAATGTTTCAACATCTAAATCATTGGTTGGTTCATCAAGTAACAGTAAGTTACCGCCACTTTTTAGCAATTTAGCTAAATGAACACGGTTTCGTTCTCCACCCGATAAGTTCCCAATATGTTTTTGTTGATCTGCGCCTTTAAAATTAAAACGACCCAGATAAGCACGCGAGGAGGTTTCATAATTACCGACAGTAATCATATCTAAGCCATCAGATACTTCTTCCCATACTGTTTTTTTAGGATCCATATCGTCGCGCATTTGATCAACATAAGCGAGTTCAACACTTTTACCTAAGGTAACTGTTCCTGCATCAGGTTCTTCAAAACCAGCCATCATACGGAATAGGGTGGTTTTACCTGCGCCATTGGGGCCAATAATACCAACAATGCCACCTGGTGGTAGTTTGAAACTAAGGTCTTCAACTAATAACTTTTCACCAAAACCTTTTTTGATATTTTCTATATCAATAACTACATCACCCAGGCGAGGACCCGGTGGGATATAAATTTCTTGGGTTTCACTACGTTTTTGTACTTCTTTAGAAGAAAGTTCATCAAAACGAGCCAATCTTGCTTTACTTTTAGAGTGGCGACCTTTTGCACCAGAACGAACCCATTCAAGTTCGGTTTTTAAAGCTTTTTGACGTGCAGATTCTTGTTTAGACTCTTGAGCTAAGCGTTTTTCTTTTTGCTCTAGCCAGTTAGAATAGTTTCCTTCCCATGGAATCCCCATGCCTCTATCTAGCTCTAAAATCCAGCCAGCAACATTATCTAAAAAGTATCTATCATGGGTTACAGCAACCACGGTTCCTGTGTAATCATGTAAAAACCTTTCCAACCAAGCAACTGATTCAGCATCTAAATGGTTAGTTGGCTCATCAAGTAACAGCATATCTGGTTTAGAAAGCAACAAGCGACACAAAGCAACACGACGTTGTTCACCACCTGACAGTTTTGTTACATCTGCATCCCAAGGAGGAAGGCGTAGGGCATCAGCTGCAATTTCAAGCGTTCTTTCTAATTCCCAAGCACCTGCATTTTCAATTTTTTCTTGTAAATCAGCTTGTTCAGCCAATAAAGAATCAAAATCTGCATCAGGGTCAGCAAAGGCATCGTTCACTTGATTGTAACGATCAACAATGGCTTTAATCTCAGCAACACCTTCTTCAACATTGCCTCGAACATCTTTTGTCGGATCAAGTTCTGGTTCTTGTGCAAGGTAGCCGATATTGATTCCTTTCTGAGGAATTGCTTCGCCTTCAATTTCAGTATCAAGCCCAGCCATAATTCTAAGTAATGTTGATTTACCAGAACCATTTAAACCAAGAACACCGATTTTTGCACCAGGAAAGAAAGATAAAGAAATATCTTTAAGAATGTGTTTTTTCGGTGGGACGATTTTACCCACACGATTCATTGAATAAATATACTGAGCCATTGTTTTTACAGTCAGAGAAAAAAGCTTATTATTTCACGTTTAATCTATGTATTAAACTTTGTTCACCAGATTTCATTACTCGACGATGATTCCACTCAAAAATTGGTTGAAAAAAGACTGATAGATAAGACATCCATGCTTTATTAGTTTCCACATTCCATTCAAATTGAATACTGGTAAAGTTGTTTTTTTGTATCAATTTACAGCATCCACTACCATTCAAATCACCAGTCGATGTAAATTTTATTAATTGGTAAGGAATAACTTGAGTGGTGCGGAGCTCAAAAACCAGTTGATAGGGCAGACAGGTACTCCAAATATATTTATGTAAACTATTAACCCCCGAACTGTTGCCCGCTTCAATTTCAACAACCTTATCTACATACTCCCACCAATCTGGCCAGGCTTTAAGATCAATGATACTAAACCAACAAGTTTCAATGGGAGCAGGGATGTTCCATGTTGTGCTTAAATGAAAAGTCGCCATATTGATAACAGTGTTTAATACTTTATATCAACGATAAAGTAACTATTTTGTAGAAATTCATTTTTAATACTGACTTCATCATCAATTGTTTTCTTTAATAAAGCTTTGGCTAAAGGGGAGTCCATACTAATAAAACCTCTACTTGAGTCATGCTCATCGGGGCCTACTATTCGATAGATAACCTCTTCTCCATTTTCTTTTTCTAAAGTTACCCAAGCCCCAAAATATACTATATCCTGGTTATCAGGTTTTTTTGAAACCACTGTGAGCGATGGTAAACGTTTTTGCAGAAAATTTATTCTGTAATCAATCCCACGAAGTTCTTTTTTTCTGTAAATATATTCAGCATTTTCTGAACGATCGCCTTCGGCTGCGGCAGCAGTGATTGCTTTTACAACATATTTTCTTTTATCCCATAAGTTTTTTAGCTCTAATTCTAAGGTTTGATAGCCTTCTGAGCTAATATAGGGAGAAGATTTTGGTCTAGGGGGTTTCCAGCGAGACATGATGATTTATAATAGATGGTTTTTTATGATTCATTAAAAGGTTTTACATGCAAATTACAGATAAGTTAGCTGTGTCTATACACTATATATTAACAAATGGAGCTGGTGAGGAATTAGATAACTCTAGAAATGAAGAACCAATGACTTATTTGCATGGCTTTGGTCAAATTATACCTGGTCTAGAAAATGCGCTTAAAGGTAAAGAAGTATCTGATAAATTTAAAGTAACTATAGCACCGGAAGATGCTTATGGTGAAAAAAGTGACGATATGCTACAAACTGTACCTATGGACATGTTTGCTGATGCTGACAAAGTTGAAGTAGGTATGCAGTTCCATGCTGATGCTTCTAATGGCGTAAGTGTTGTTACAGTCACTAATGTTGAAGATGACCAGGTAACTATTGATGGAAACCATCCTTTAGCGGGTGAAACATTAACTTTTGATGTTGAAGTTATGGATATTAGACCAGCAACTGAAGACGAATTAAGTCATCAACATGTTCATGGTGAAGGTTGTAACCACTAAGAACTAGAATAAGCACGAAGAATATGCTGATAAAGCTCTTCTTCGTGTACTTTATTAAAGGCTATGTCACAGTTAAGTGTTGAAAAGTTGAAGTGGCTCTTAAAAGCCCTCTCCTGCTGGACGCCTGCATGGATGCAGAAGGTAGAGTAACGCAGGAGCAGTTACCGAGAGGGTGGGGTGAGGAGAAATTAAACAATTCTCTTATTCTTTAATATTTTCTTGTAAATCAAGAGATAAAATAAAATTTGAATTACATGCTGTTTGTTTTCTCCTCACCCAAACCCTCTCCAGCAGGAGAGGACTTAAGAGCTAACAAAATCCACACTTAACGGTGACATAGCCTTATTAAAAGGGCACCTAAAAATCTAAAGTTGATTATGCTTATTTTTAATAAGACTAAGAAAACAGGCTGCTGAAATTCCTGATGATGCAAACATCATACACATCACCATAATTTGGTATCTTGCTGCTATAAAAGGTGAAATTCCCGAAAGGATTTGCCCTGTCATCATTCCGGGTAAAGACACCAACCCAACAGCAAACAACATATTGATAGTTGGAATCAGTGCGGCATTAAAGGCGATGTTTCGAGCTTTTAAACTGTTAGTATTATTCTGGATTTCTGATTGAAATCGTTCTGCTGCTAAGCTAAGACTATTCATCGAATTAGCAAGAATCATCCCCCCTAATGGGATAATATATCTAGGTTCGTACCAAGGAGTTAATTCTAATACGCCCTCTACAATTGTAAAAAGAGTCACTACTCCCGCAATACCTAAGGATACCAAAGCCTTAAAAAACCATTGTTTGCGATGTTTTTTAACGGTACCTAAAGCAATCCAGCTTGAAAATATCAACATAAACGATAAGATTGCAACAGTCACTTGTGCTGAATCAGTAGCAAAAATTGAATTAAGAAAATAGCCAATTGCAAGTAATTGAATAAGCATTCTAGCCATCGCATACACTGAATGGGAAGTGTTTAGTCGCCATTTTGCAATAATCACTAATACAATTACGACAGGAATTAATATATAGGCTAAATTTTGTAATGGGATTGTTTCAATCGAATTCATAATTTTGAGGTTTTGTATGCGTTATCTAATTTTACTATGCTTGGCTGTTCCATTTCATACATTTGCTGAGACATCTTTGTGGAAAGTAACTAAAGGAAATTCCACATTATTTATTGGGGGGACTATTCATGTATTAAGTGCTTCAGATTACCCCTTACCTGTTGAGTTTTCTCTGGCTTATAAACAGTCTCAACGTATTGTTTTTGAAACTGATATGAAGGCAATGGAAAAGCCGGAAGTTCAACAGAAATTAATTAATCGCTTAATGTATCCAAAGAATAAATCCCTAAATGATTATATTAATGATGAAACATACAAAGTATTAAGTGATTATTTATTAACTAAAAATATGTCAATTGATATGTTTAAGCAATATAAGCCTGCAATGGTTGTAATGACTTTATTAATGATAGAGTTACAAAAGCTAGGCATGGCTGATACAGGTGTTGATAAGTATTTTAGTGAGCTTGCAGTTCAGGATGGAAAACCTTTGGCCATGTTAGAAACTGTCGAGGTTCAGTTTAATGTTCTTGAAAATTTAGGTAAGGGAATGGAAAATGAAATGATCCTAAGCACAATTGCTGAGATTAAAGAATTACCCTTACTTATGGGTGAAATGAAAAAAGCCTGGCGTGCAGGAGATATGAAAACGCTTGAATTAATAAGTGCTGCGCCAATGAGAAGAGATTATCCCCATTTATATCAAGCATTATTAATTAATAGAAATAATGCCTGGCTTCCTAAAGTTGAAAAATTATTACGTACCCCTGAAATAGAGTTAGTTTTAGTTGGGGCACTTCATCTTGTTGGGCGGGAGGGTGTGCTTTCTCAGTTACAGAGCTTAGGGTATAAAGTTGAGATTTTTAAACCTGAGCTAGAAAACAACTAAAAACTCATACAAAAACACTGAGAGAAATCATTCTTCTTGTTGATAAAAGTAGGAGGGGCCTATTGGCCGCGACCAGATCAATAGCAGACGCGGCCAATAGGCCCCTCCTACCGATATTTTTATAAACCTGAAGTTTGTATAGAGCCATGATTAATTACGACAAAAATGCCGATAACAACTTAGTGACATTTAGCATTCCATTTTTTACATGTAATTCTATTTCATCCATTGATATTTCACCTTCAGATTTACCTGCTGCCCAATTGGCAACAACTGCAATGGTGGCATAATCAATATTCAGTTCTTTTGCTAGAGCGGCTTCTGGCATTCCCGTCATACCCACTAAGTCACATCCATCGCGTTCCATTCGAATAATTTCGGCTGAAGATTCAAGCCTAGGGCCTTGAGTGCTGCCATAGGTACCTGTCTCAGTTATTACAATATTTTGTTGAGCAGCTGCTTTAATTAACCGTGAACGTAATGTTTGAGTATAGGGAAATGTAAAATCAATATGAGTGACATTTTCTAAATCATCAGCAAAAAAAGTGTGTTCTCTACCATAACTGTAATCTATGATTTGGTCTGGTATTGCAATATGAGCAGGTGCCATTTCAGAAGTAATGCCACCAACAGCGGCTACTGCAATAATTTCTGAAACGCCAAGTTGCTTTAATCCCCAAATATTAGCGCGGTAGTTAATTTTATGTGGCGGAATAGTATGTGGATTACCATGACGGGCAAGAAATACAATTTCTTTGCCATTAATAGAGCCCAATACATAAGGTGCAGATGGGGTGCCGAATGGGGTATCTAAGTTTTCAGTCGAGTTAATACTTAAGCCTTGCATTTGACTCAGCCCCGTACCACCTATAATTGCTAGTTTTGACATTTTTTAAGTGTAGTCGATGTGAAGTGTAGTAGATGTGATTAGTTTTCTTTACAGGCATAAATACCTGCAGCATTTCTTAAGTAACCTTTATAGTCCATGCCGTAACCAAACAAATAACGGTTTTCCACTTCAAGGGCAACAAAATCAGCTGTAACTGGTTTTGAATAATCTAAAATTTTATTAACCAATACAGCACTGTAAACAGATGAAGCACCTTGTTGTTTGCAATAATTTATAATAGCTTCAAGGGTAAAGCCTTGATCAAGAATATCATCAACAATTAGTACAGTTCTATTATTAAGGTCGGTTTCTGGTTTATATATCCATTTAACTTCACCACCAGATATTTCACTTCCATAACGACTTGCATTAATAGAATCAAAAGTACAAGGGATGGTTAAGAGGGGAAATAGCTTACCCATTACAACAATACCACCATTCATTACACAAAGAATAATAGGGTTGCTGTCTTTTAATTCACTGTTGATTTGTTCAGCCATGGTTGCAATAGCTGATTCAATTTCTGCTTCACCGTGTAGTAAATCAGCATTTTCTTGTACTGCCGCTATTGTTTTAAGCATGAGTTGTCATTGCATTAATTTGAGTTGAAATTGTTAACCACTTGTCTGTTTTCATAAGTTGTTCTCTGGATAGCCCAAATTTTCCTTGCATAGCATTAAGTCGTTGCTCCCTTAAAGTATTTTGACTAACAGGAATGCTATCTAATACTTCTGCCGCTGCAGTTGGATTGTTGCAGACTAAAACCATATCACAACCAGCTTCAATCGCTAATTTAGCACGTTGCTTAAAGTCACCTATTGATGCCGCACCTTCCATACTTAAATCATCACTAAACACTACACCATTAAACTTAAGTTCAGTACGTAGAATGTCTTGAATCCATTTTTGTGAAAAGCCAGCAGGTAATGAGTCTATTTGTGAATAAACCACATGAGCAGGCATAATGGCTTCTAAGCCTTCAGCAATTAATTGTTTAAAAGGTTGAATATCTTTTTCGAAAATAGCATTTAAATCACGATTATCAACAGGTAGTGTTAAATGAGAGTCTAAAGCAACAGCCCCATGGCCAGGAAAATGTTTGCCTGTAGCTGCCATTCCTGCTGAATTCATACCTTTTCTAAAATTACTCGCTAACTGGCTTGCAAGACGAGGGTCTTGAGAAAATGAGCGGTTACCAATAATCTCACTAATACCACAATCAACATCCAGTACTGGAGCGAAACTAAAGTCTATGCCCAAGGCAAGTAGTTCTGCGGCCATTAACCACCCAGCTGACTCTGTTAGCTCCGGTGAATCAGCAAAGTTAGCAACTGCTGGCAAACGAGTAAAGCCTTTTTTAAATCGCTGGACTCTGCCGCCTTCTTGATCAACCGCAATTAAAATATTTCCATTTCGTGCATTACGAATTTCGCTTATTAACTTTGCAATTTGCTCTGGTGAACTATAATTACGAGAGAACAGTATGACAGCACCAGTATTAGGATGATTTATATTTTTCTTTTCAGTTGATGTGAGCGTAAAACCCTCAACATCTATCATTACAGGGCCAATAGCTTGTTTTGTCATAGTGTATTTTAATATTAATAGTTAGTAAGGGAAGTGTATGCGAATTTTAGTCTTATGTTTAAGTTTTTTTGTTCTTTTTAATACCGCTTATGCAGGTGATGACGAGTCAGCAGAGCCGGTAATTGAATATGTAGAAATGACACCTAAGTTTACCGTTAATCTAGAAAGGTCTGGAAAATATTTGGTTGTTAATGTGCAACTAATGGTTGAGGGTGAAAAATATATTGAAAAGGTAAAAAAACATTTGCCAGCCTTAAGGCATGAATTAATCATGTTATACAGTGGTCGTGTATCCACTGAATTACAAACAATGGAACAAAGAGAAGCATTAAGAATTGAAAGCAAAAAGGCTATGACCAAGGCTTTAGATAAGCATTCTAATTCTGACGGTTTTAGAGACTTATTCTTTACTGAATTTTTAGTCAATTAAAAGTATTTCTTAAGCCCTTTCTTGCAAGAGAGGGCTTAATATATTTTTAATCTCCTGCCTAATTTTTTCAATCTGTTGTTCTGTATAAGGCACTGCATCAAACTTACCCCAAACAGGTGCAGGCCAAGCAATATCTGTTTTATAACGCACAATATGATGAATGTGAAGTTGGGGGACAATATTACCAATAGCAGCAATATTCATTTTATCTGCGTTATAAAGATCCGCTAGTGTTTTAGTTAATAGGCTGGATTCTTGTTGCAATAACTGTTGATCATCAGCTGATAATTGATAAACCTCACTGATATCAGCTCGCATAGGAACTAAAACAAACCAAGGATATTGGCTATCGTTAATCAAGCGTAATTCAGTTAGGTTAAATTTCCCTATTGCAATACTGTCTTGCTTAAGTCGTGGATGTAGTTGAAAAGGCATGTTTTTTTAATTGTAAGTAAGGATTAAGGGATTGTAACGACTAAGCGTAATTTAAAAATGTAGTAATACTCCACAATGATGTATTGGCAGAACTTACTTTTAAGCCCTCCCTTGCTGGGGAGGGTTGGGTGAGGAGAAATAAAACCATTCTCTTTTACAAAATGCTTTTTTCTTTATTGCTCAAAGCAAAAGAATAAGGAAAAATAACTTATTTTAATCTCTCCTCACCCATCCCTCTCCAGCAGAAGAGGGCTTCAGAACGGAACTCTGCATTTTACGCTGAGCAATTACAAAGTTTTTCACACAAACCCTTTAAGTTTATAAAGCATATCTAAAGCTTCTCTAGGGCTTAAATTATCAGGTGATATTTCTTCTAAAAGACAAACAGCAGGGTGACATTCTTTTGTTGAAAATAAATCTAATTGATTGGTTCCAGAATCTTGTTGCTGGTCAATGTAAGCACTGTCTTCTAATTGCTGTAATTTAGCCTTGGCATTATCAATCACTGAAGCTGGAACTCCAGCTAATGAAGCAACTTGTAAACCATAACTTTGACTTGCGGGGCCATCTTTTACTGAGTGTAAAAAAACAATTTTATCACCATGCTCCATAGCATCTAAATGTACGTTTTGAATGTTTTTATATTCTTCTGGTAATGAAGTTAACTCAAAATAATGGGTGGCAAATAAAGTAAAAGCTTTGGTTTGTTTGGCTAAATGTACAGCACAAGCCCAAGCCAGTGAAAGTCCGTCAAAGGTACTTGTTCCTCGACCAATTTCATCCATTAAGATAAGGCTATTAGCGGTAGCATTATGTAAGATATTAGCTGTTTCAGACATTTCGACCATAAAGGTAGAGCGGCCACTAGCTAAATCATCCGAAGCACCAATTCGAGTGAATATTTTATCAATAGGCCCACAGCTAACAGATTTTGCAGGGACAAAACAGCCTATATGAATCATTAAGGTAATTAAAGCAGTTTGGCGCATATATGTTGATTTACCGCCCATGTTTGGCCCAGTAATAATCAACATCTTTCTTTGATTATTAAAACTTACATCATTAGCAACAAAAGGAATATCAGATACTTGTTCGACCACTAAATGTCTGCCTCCTTCAATTTCAATCCCTGGTTTTTCAGTCAAGGTTGGCAAGCATAAGTTAAGAGTATCAGCACGTTCAGCAAAGGTTACTAAAACATCTAATTCAGCTAACGCTGAAGCACATAGTTGTATGGCAGGTAATGATTCAGTAATACGTGTTAACAAGTCTTCGTAAAGCGACTTTTCAAAAGATAGGGATTTTTCTCGGGCACTAAGTACTTTATCTTCAAAAGCTTTCAACTCTTCAGTAATATAGCGTTCAACACTTTTTAGGGTTTGTTTGCGAATATAATGTTCGGGGACTTTATCTGACTGTAACCGAGAGACTTCAATGTAAAAACCATGGACTCGATTGTAATTTACTTTTAAATTGCTAATGCCTGTCGCAGCCTTTTCACTGTTTTCCATATCAATCAAAAATTGATCAGCATTTTGGCTTAAATCACGTAAATCATCTAATTCCTGATTGTAACCAGCAGCAATAACACCTCCATCACGAATTAACACAGGTGGGTTTTCAATAAGAGCTTGCTGCAATAAAGCAAGTAGCTCTGGCTGCTCTGAAATGTGTTGTTTTAGTAATTCAATATGTTGATTATTGCTATCGGTAAGTTGGTTTTGTAATGTTGGTAAAATCGCGAGAGTATTGCGTAAGATAATCAGGTCACGAGGTCGAGCAGATTTTAAGGCAATACGTGAGCTAATTCGTTCAATATCACCAACTTGACGTAAGCTATCTTGTATTTCTACATATAATTGCTTTTGTAAAAAACTAGTGATGCAAGCATAACGGCCTTTTAATATAAGCTGAGAACGCAAAGGGCGATTAATCCAACGTCGTAAACATCGACTCCCCATGGCAGTTGATGTTTTATCTAATACACCAAATAAAGTGTATTTAAGTTGCCCTGTAGGATGATAATCCAACTCTAAATTTCGTCGGCTAGATGCATCTAAAGCAATACTGTCATCACTATGCTCAACTGAAATACCTTGAATATGGGGGAGGGCGCTTTGTTGAGTTTCTTTTACATATTGTAATAAACAACCAGCAGCACAAATGGCAATACTTAAATGTTCACAACCAAAACCTCCAAGATCGTGTGTTTTAAATTGCTTTAAAATAAGTTGAGTTGCACTGTCTATTTCAAAATGCCACGGCGGTCTTTTACATAGTCCGCTGATTTTTTTTAATGCGGAAGGTAGTGAAAGGTCTTCGCTATATAATAATTCAGCAGGATCTAAACGCTCTATTTCACTTAGTAATTGTTCTTCGGATTTAACTTCTTGTAAGATGAATTTACCACTAGTTAAATCAAGACAGGCAATACCATAAATTTGAGATGAGACACTGATCGAAACTAATAAATTATCTTTACGGTCTTCCAATAGAGCTTCATCAGTCACAGTACCCGGTGTGACAACACGCATAACTTTACGTTCAACAGGTCCCTTGCTAGTTGCAGGGTCTCCTACTTGTTCACAAAATACAACAGATTCACCCTGTTTAATAAGTCTCGCAATATAACCTTCGGCAGCATGATAGGGAAGTCCTGCCATAGGAATAGGTTCTCCAGCAGATTTTCCTCGGCTAGTAAGGGTAATATCTAGTAGTTCAGCTGCTTTTCTGGCATCATCAAAAAATAATTCATAAAAATCACCCATACGATAAAAAACTAAAGTATCAGGGTGTTGTGATTTGATGCGTAAGTATTGCTGCATCATCGGAGTATGTAGGGGTTTTTCTATAGGCATGAATATATTCTACCAAATAAAGGTTTATTAATGATGGATAAAGAAATAATTGAGCTTTCTGAAAGGTTGGGGAAGGTTTTAAAGCAAAAGGGTTTAACCATTGCTACTGCAGAATCATGTACTGGCGGAGGTATTGCGCAGGCAATAACTGAAATAGCAGGAAGTTCTGCGTGGTTTGATAGAGGGTTTGTTACTTATAGTAATCAGGCCAAAGTCGATATGTTGCAAGTAAAGCAAAGCACTTTAGAGCAGTATGGAGCGGTAAGTGAGCAAGTTGCCAAGCAAATGGTTGCAGGTGCTTTGTTTAATAGTCATGCTGATTTGGCAGTTTCAGTGACGGGAATTGCGGGACCGAATGGTGGGACAGAATCAAAACCTGTGGGGACGGTTTATATTGCGTGGGGAGTTGCTCAGTTGCTTGATTATCGCCATTATAATTTTTTAGGTTCCAGAGAGAGTGTTAGGCAGCAGACAGTTTTAGCGGCATTAAGCAATTGTTTGAAAGTTTGTCAGAAAGAACCTTGATTCCACTTTGTTCCATCAAGGCTACGGAATAATGTATGCTTCTTAAACCTTGGCTATGTCACCATTAAGTGTTGACAAGTTGAAGTGGCTCTTAAACAGCAGGAGAGGGCTTAAGAGCTAACAAAATCAACACTTAATGGTGATATAGCCAAAAAATATCTATAATTTAATGGAATTATGTTGAAATATAGGATCAAGCTGACTGGCCCCATGATATAAATTTGATAGTGCTATTTTTAAAAGCAGGATAAAAAATTTATTGGAGCACGTCTTTAACGCGGGTTAAATTGGTGAGATTTGCATAATGCGTGAAACTAACTAAGGTTCTTATTGCAAATAACAGGAAGTACAATATGCCAAACTCAGATATCAATAAATTAACGAGCGAAACAAAAAAAATACTTGACCAGCTGATCTATAATGCCTCAATAATTGAAGACATCGAAGTTATGTGGCTTTATGGCTCTCAGGCAAAAGGTTGCGCTCATGAAGGTAGTGATATAGACATAGCAATAGCATTTAAAAACTTTAACTTAACGGATATAAACCGAAAAATAAGACCGCAAGAATATACGTTAATTTGGGCAGAAAAGTTAAACTTACCAGATAACAAGCTCTCTATTATCGACATTAATAATGTACCCGTTTATTTAGCATTTAATGTAGTAGAGTATGGAAAAGTTATTTACTG
>CAJVYL010000039.1 GCA_913009265.1 uncultured Methylococcales bacterium | reverse complement strand
ATGTGGGCTGTAACAATATGACCATTTTCTAATTCTACGCGAAACATAGTATTAGGAAGTGTATCAATTACTTTCCCGTCCATTTCAATTTGATCTTCTTTTGCCATCTTTATTTTAGTCTAGTATTTAAAGCCGATCATCATAGCATACGTTCTTGCTGTTAGGGTATTTTTTGCTGTTTTTATTGAACTTTTTGTTGGGGTGATGCAACAAAAAGTTTGAGCTGGGTAGGTGGTGACAAGCATGATGAAGATATTCTTCACACAAAGCCACGGAGACACCACAGAGAGGAATAGATTCTTTTCTTTGTGTCTCCGTGGCTTTGTGTGCAAGCTCTGCTTTTCAGTTCTAAAAAATGGCTTTATTAGAACAGTCCTAATTGTACTTGTGCAACTTCAGACATCATATCTCTGCTCCAAGGTGGATCAAGAACAACTTCTACAAGAACCGAGTTAACACCCGCTAAGGCGCGAACACTTTTCTCAACATCGCCTTGAATAACGGGGCCCATTCCACAACCTGGTGCCGTTAATGTCATCTGAATGTGTACGCTATTGCCTTCTTCAGCAGGTTCAACTTTACATTGATAAACCAAGCCTAAATCTACAATGTTTACAGGAATTTCTGGGTCATAAACTGTTTTCATGACTTCCCAGCAGTTTTTTTCAACACCGGCAGCATCAGTTTCTGAAACAAGGGTTTTTAAGGTATGTGATTCTTTGCCTAAAGCATCTGCATCGGTTCCAGAAATACGGACCATATGACCGTGATCTGTCACGACAGTATAATTGTCACCTAACGATTGATGAATGGTGACTTCTTTGCCTTTGCTTAAAGTGCCATGGTTTCCATCAGGAATCATGACTACATTGACATCGCGAGTTAAAACAATTGTTTCTCTTTCTGACATTGTATTAGTTATTGGTTAAATGTTTGTGCATCAATAGTTTGGCCTGTCACACCTGTGCTTTCAGGGCTAAACAAATAGCTGTAAATATTATTTAAACTATCCATAGTTGGAAGGCTGCTTTTATCTTCAGCTGGAAATAATTTTTTCCGCAAAGGTGAGTTAATTGCGCCAGGAATTAAAGTGTTAACGCGTACTTTTTGGGCGGCCTCTAATTCTTCTGCAAGAATTTTTGATAGCCCTTCTAATGCAATTTTAGATACACCATAAGCACCACTATATGCTGAAGCTGTTCTAGCCATTGAATCACTAGTAAAAACAATAGAAGCCTGTTGTTCGCTTTTTTGTAAAAGGGGCAGTAAAACTCGAGTCAGTAGAAAAGGAGCGTTTAAATTTACATTTAAAGTATGTCCCCATTCTTTAGTTTCATGGATTTCTATGGGTGTATAGGCGTTAAGCTCAACGGCAGAGTGTAATAACCCTTGAAGTGAACCGTAGGTATCTTTAATAGTAACTGCCAATTCTTCGTATTGGACCTCTGATGCACCTGCGAGATCAAAAGGATAAATTGCAGGTTTTTCAGCGCCTGATTCTACAATTTCATCATATATCTTTTCTAATTTAGGGATGCTTTTATCAAGTAGAATGATATGAGCACCTTGCTTTGCTAGTGCTAGTGCTGCTGTGCTTCCTAATCCTCCGGCAGCACCTGTAATTAAAATAACCTGATCTTTCAATGGCATGTGGCTGTGATCCATGATGTTAATTGTTCGGGGGATTCGATTAATGCATCAGCTTCCCAATTAGATGGGATGTCATCTGGCTTAAGATAGCCATATATTGCTGCAAGCGTTTTCATTTTACTGTTTTTACCTGCCTGAATATCATGCAGAGCATCACCAATATAAACACATTCCTCAGGCTTAACCTCAGCTTGTTTACAAGCAGTGAGCATAGGTTCTGGGTGAGGTTTACTATTAGCTGTAGTATCTCCACTAATAATGCAAGAAGCTCTATGGTTTAACTGAAATGCATCAATTAAAGGCTTAGTAAAGCGTTCTCTTTTATTGGTGACAATTCCCCATTTAAGTCCTAAAGACTCGATTGTTTGTAAGGTCTCAGATATACCTGGGAAAAATTCACTGTGTTCAGCAATATTATCCTGATAAAGCGCTAGCATAGTCTCTAGAATTTTATTTTGAGTGATTTCATCAGTCGTCACGCTTTTATTTATCATGGCGGCTGCGCCAAAAGAAATAAAAGGTTTGATAGAGTCACTGGCAACTTTATCAAAGCCATGTTGTGTTAATGCTATATTTAAACAAGCAATTAAATCTGGCGCTGTATCAACTAAAGTGCCATCTAAATCAAACAAAACACAGCTTAAATTAAAGTCCGAAGTCATTATAAAGGGCGTTTAAATGCGGCAATATAGTTGACGTTAATATCTTTGCCCAATTTGAAACGTTTGCTGAAAGGGTTGTATTCAATACCTACCATGCCTTGTAACTCAAGCCCAGCTTGTCTTGCTGTTTGACTTAGTTCCGAAGGTTTAATAAAGGTTTTGTATTCGTGTGTTCCTTTTGGAACCATTTTTAATACATGTTCAGCTGCCACAATAGCCAATAAATAAGCTTTTGGTACGCGGTTTAAGGTAGAGAAGAAAACCATGCCGCCAGGTTTAACCATTTTTGAACAGGCAGAAATAATTGAACCAGGGTCGGGAACATGCTCTAGCATTTCCATACAGGTGACATGGTCAAAACTTTCGGCTTGTTGTTCTGCTAATGATTCTGCACTAATTTTTTGATAGCTAGCTTTAACACCAGACTCTAAGCCGTGTAAGTCAGCTATATCTAATAACTCTTCGCTTAAGTCAATACCTAATGCATCAGCACCTTGTTTTGCAAGGCCCTCTGTTAATATTCCACCACCACAGCCTACATCAACAATGCGTTTGCCTTGCAAATCAGCATATTGTTGAATAAAGCTAATTCTAAGTGGATTAACATCATGTAAGGTTTTAAATTCACCTTGTGGGTCCCACCAGCGTTCTGCTTGTGAGCCAAATTTTTCAATTTCGTGTTGATGTACGTTTTCTGCTGCTGTCATAGTCTAAAGCTCATAAATATTTGTATAGTTTACTATATTACTAGGTTATTCGCTATTCGTTGCGCCTAGTTAAATTTCGTCTATTTTACCCTACTAAGATAGGGAGATTTAATAAAACGGATGGATGGGGTATTTTTTAGGCTAAGTTGATAATAGTCATAGCTTGATCTAATTCTTGTTTAGAATGATAAAAATGAGGAGAAAAGCGTATTCCTTCACCTCTTAAAGCGCAAACAACACCATTGTCTTGTAAATGTTTGTATAGTTTGTTGTTATCAATCGTTGAATGTTTAAATAAAATGATACCTGATTGTAATTTGCTTACCGAGTCACTTATTAAAACCAATTCTGGGTTTTTATTGATTTTATCCATTAAGTAACGCGTGTTTTCTTGGATTTTTGATTCAATTTGTTCCATCCCTATTTCTAATAACAAAGAAAGGCTGGCAGACCAGGCGTGAATACCCAGCATATTTGGGCTTCCACATTCAAAACGTTGAGCAGTTGGGTGAATATCCCAAGGCTTATTTTCATAATTATTGATATTAGCCATCATATGCCAACCATATTGAGTCAGCTTAAGTTTGTCACGCGATTTAGGGTTAGTGTAAAACACACCAAGACCTTCAGGCCCAAACATCCATTTGTGGCCATCAGCCATAACAAAGTCAGCATGATAAGCTTGTACATCAAACTCTACGGCACCTAAGCTTTGTATTGCATCTATACAGAAGAGAATATCGTTATCTTTACAAAACTGACCTATTTTTTCTAAATCAAGGCGGGTTCCTGATGCAAACTGAATAGAGCTAATAGTAATTAATCGGGTGCTGGTATCAACTAAAGCAAATAGGGCTTCTTCAGGTGTGGGTGAGGATGAAAGCTTAGCTTGTCTAAGTTCTACACCTTGATTTTTAAGTGATTCCCATGGAATGCGATTGGAGGGGAACTCTTCATCACTGCTAACAATATTGTCGCCATCAGCCCAAGGAAGTCCATAAGCTACAAAAGAAATAGCTTCAGAAGTGTTTTTTACTAATGCAATATCATCAGTAGAAGGTGCGTTAAGTAATGTTTTTAATTGATGGCGTATTAGTGATTCTTTTTTTAACCAGTCCAAGTAAAAGTGTGAGCCGTAATGGGAATTTTGCTCGGCAAAGGCTTTAACTGCTTCCGAGGTTCGTTGGGGCCAAGGAGCAACAGCGGCATGGTTTAGATAAATTAAATCTTTTGTTAACGGAAATTCTGGATGGTTCATTTTATAATATGTTAAATGGGGCAAATATTATGACTGAAGGATATGCTAATTAAATGCTATATTTGAGCAATAATTAGGTAATATACTATTCTATATAATTAAGTAATCAATATTCGTTTATTTTTGCGCTAGAAAACGAAATTTATAAAATAAAACAAGAGGGTTAAAGTGGATATAGCATCCTTAGTCGGTTTTTTATTAGGCATCGGTATTATTGTTGCAGCGATTGCAACAGGTGGTGATGTAATGCTGTTTGTTAATGTTCCATCACTATTAATTGTAATTGGTGGAACATTTGGGGTGAGCTTGATGCGTATTCCATTAGCTGACTTTATTCGCTCATTTGGTATTTTAGGTAAAACATTCTTAAATAAAATAGAAGATCCTAATATCTTAATTGAAGATGCTGTTCGTTTAGCTGATGTTGCTAGAAAAAATGGCTTGTTAGCACTTGAAGGTGAAGAAATTTCTAATCCATTTATGAAAAAAGGGATTAGCTTATGTGTTGACGGCCATGATCCTGCTTTTGTAAAAAAAATGTTACAGCAAGAAATTGACTTAATGGTCAGCCGGAATGAAGTCGGCCAAGATATGTGGAAAGGTGTAGGTGATTTGGCACCCGCTATGGGAATGATTGGTACTTTGGTAGGCTTAGTGCAAATGCTTGCTAATATGTCAGATCCCGCCAGTATTGGACCTGCGATGGCTGTTGCTTTGTTGACAACACTTTATGGGGCGATGGTGGCAAACTGTTTTGCTTTACCTATGGTTGATAAATTAGCTTATGTATTAATTTATGAAAAAGCTAATAAGGAACTGATTTTGGATACCATTACAGGTATTCAAGAAGGTATGAATCCCAAGGTATTAGAGTCCTTATTAAACTCATATATATCTGAGAAAAAACGCAAAACAGATGAGGAATAAGTAAATGGCAGATGATTGTCCCAAATGTCCCCCTGCTGGTGCACCGTTATGGTTAGCAACTTTTGCAGACCTTATGTCTCTGTTAATGTGTTTTTTTGTATTGCTATTATCATTTGCCACCATGGATGCGGCTAAATTTAAAAAAGTAGCCGAATCAATGGAAGATGCCTTTGGTGTGCAAAGGGATATTGTTGCTGTTGAAGTGCCGATGGGAACCAGTATTATTGCTCAGCACTTTTCACCAGCCCAAACAAAACCGACTCCATTAGAACAAATTAAACAAACGACTAATCAGCAAACAACAAAGCTTGATGTTAGTGTCGAAGATATGGAAGACGTTAAGCAAAAAATGCTAAAAGCTAAAATGGGTGAGATTGATGACCAAGCTGAAAAAATTGAAGGGTCTTTAGCTCAGGAAGTGGGTGAGGGCTTAGTATCTGTTGAAACAGAAGGTTTGAAAATTATTATTAGAATTAATGAAAAAGGTTCATTTCCATCAGGTACAGCAATTTTAAAATCTGGTTTTGAACCCGTTATGGAAAAAATCACATCAGCTGTAAATGATACTAAGGGTATTGTTCATGTTGCAGGTCATACAGACAATATTCCTATCTCGACTGATTGGTATCGTTCTAATTGGGAGCTGGCAGCAGGTCGAGCAGTTACAGTTGCTGACTTTATGTTAAAGAAAAAAGGAACGGAGCGAAATAGAATCGTTGTAGAAGGGTACGCAGATACGCGACCTTTGGTGGATAATGATTCGGCTGCAAATCGTGCAAAAAACCGTCGTGTAGAAATTATAATTACCCAGGAAGATCCTACTTTGGGGCTTAAGGCTGAGGATGTCAGTGAAATGATTCAAACTGATTCATTACAAGATAAATCTAACTAAAACATAGGGAATATTGTGAATAAAGCTGATGTAGCAATGCCAGAAGATAGAAGACGTTTTTTTAGAATTGACGATGCAGTTAATTTGTATTACCGAATAGTTGATGAACAGACAGTTGTTGCCGCCAGTAATACCAGTGATGATGTTTTAAGTAGTTGTTCCTTAATTACTGCTTTAGATGTGCTGGGGCAAGAAAGTAGAGCTGTAATGTATAGGATAGAAAAAAAGGACTCGGAAGTTGCTGAATACTTAAAATTGATGGATTCAAAAATCAACTTGGTGGCTCAAGCCTTGTTACAGCAGGGTAATGATATGTCTGAAAGTACAGTATGTAACACCAACTTAAGTGCATCAGGTTTAGCTATAGAGGTTGATTCGGAAATTGAAAAAGGTAAGTTCATTGAGGTTAAGTTATTCCTGTCGTCTTGTGTATCCGTTATTTTGCTTTATGGAAAAGTTGTATATTGTAAGCAAAACTCAGAGACAGATTCTTCAAACTATCAAATAGGTGTTGATTACATTAATTTAAAAGATGATGATAGAGAAATCTTAATTAAGCATATAGTTAAAAGGCAAATGCAACAAATTAGAGAGAATAAAGAGACGTAATAAATTCCTTTTAAGGCGTTATTGAAAGACTTTGGTGAGTTGTTAGTGTTTATTTCAGAAAATCAAAAAAAAATAGTTAATATATTGGCTGATGGTCAGCTACATTCAGGGACAGAACTTGCAGCAAAGATGGGGGTTAGCCGGTCTGCTATTTGTAAACAGTTAAAGTATTTGACTGAGTTAGGTTTGGAATTTAGTGCAGTAACAGGGAAAGGTTATCGTTTAAAAACACCTTTGCAGCTATTATCAAATATAGAGATAGAAAAATATTTATCATCGACCACTGAATCATTAATTTCCGAGTTAGAAATACACGACAGTATCAATTCAACTAATAGTTATTTAGTTGATCTTTCGCATCAATCAAAAAAAACAGGCATAGTTTGCTTTGCCGAACACCAAACTGCTGGTAAGGGACGAAGAGGGCGGGAATGGGTATCTCCCTTTGGGAGTAATATCTACTTATCCATCTTATGGCAATTCCAGAATGGACCTGCATCTATTAGTGGCTTAAGTTTAGCGGTCGGTGTGGCGGTGATTCGTGCTTTAAAAGATTGTGGTGTTGAAGGTGTTGGCTTGAAGTGGCCAAATGACATTTATTGGCAACAAAAAAAGTTGGCGGGTATTTTAATTGAAGTCTCTGGTGAAACTAATGGGCCGTGTAGTGCAGTTATTGGGCTGGGGTTAAATTTTTACTTACCAAAAGACAAGGCTAAATCAATCACTCAGGATTGGGTAGATTTGAGCCAAATGATTACTGATAATTCTGTCAATTTGAGAAATGAGTTGGCTGCTGCATTGTTAAATCATTTAATGCCAATTATTGCTGATTTTGAACAGCAAGGCTTGGAAGATTATATCGATGAATGGCGATCGTATGATTGCATGAAAGATAAAGATGTTCAGATATTCATGGGAGAGAAAACATTTACAGGTGTAGTTGCAGGTATTGATAACAACGGATTATTATTGTTAGCTGATGAGTTTGGTCAGGTTAAAGCATTTGCTTCAGGAGAAGTGAGTTTTCGTAAAACATGAAGTTATTAATTGATATTGGAAATACACGTATAAAGTGGGCTGTAGAAGAAGATAATATCATTAAAAATAGCAAAGCTATTGAACACAATAAAACCAACTTTCTTAGTCTTATTCGACAAGCCTGGGGAAAAATAGAAAGGCCTACAACAATAGTTGTTTCCTGTGTCAGTAAAAATGAAATTGCAGACCAGCTTATTGCAGTTGCTGAAAATATTTGGACAGATGTGGAAGTTATTGTGGCCAAGTCATCAGCAATTGGGTTCTCTATCAGTAATGCTTATAAGCAGGCTAATAAATTGGGTGTTGATAGATGGTTAGCTTTAATTGCTTTGCATCACTATTACCCCGGAGAAAGCGTTGTTGTTGATTGTGGAACAGCTATTACGATTGATGTTTTAAATAAACAAGGGTTGCATTTAGGTGGTGTGATAAGCCCAGGCATACAATTAATGAAATATTCTTTATTTCAAGGAACTGAAGATTTATCTAATGTTGATCAGGCATTTCCTGTTGGATTATCAAACAATACGGAGTCTGCTATTTATTCTGGGACAGTATTAGCTGCAGTTGGGTTAATAGAGAAGACACTGAGAGATTATACTGATTGTCATACGCTTGTGTTAACGGGGGGTGATGCTGAATTGCTCTCTCAATATCTTAATTGTAAAGTTATTCTGGAACCAGACTTTGTTCTTAAAGGATTGTCTTTGTATTCTCGGGAGAAATTTGAATGAAGATATTCTTCTTTTTAGTATTGCTAACTAATATTGTTTTCTTTTTGTGGGAAGTTAATTCACAGAAAGAAATTATATCAATTGCAAATATAGATAATACAACAGAGAAAATTTTTTTATTATCTGAGCTGTCTAAAGAAGAGTTAGATAAAAGACGAATTATTACTGTTGTTGATAAGCAAGAGGATATAGAACCAATTGAAATATTAGAGACTGAGAGTTTAATCGAGGAGCGGGGTAGTATTGATTTAGGGAGTAAATCTTTTTGTTATCAGGTAGGGCCTTTTTTAAATGAAAAACTACTTGATGAATGGTTGGCTAGCAATGATATAGATGTGAATTTGCTAACTAAAGTTAATGAAATGAAGAAAAAGGTAACAGGGTATTTAGTCTATTATCCGCAGGCTGATACTTATGAGCAGTCTAAAAAGAATGTTCAAATGCTTGAGAATAAAGGCTTCACTGAGTTCTGGTTATTTAGAAAGGGTGAGCTGAAAGGTAATATCTCTTTGGGTTTATTTACTCAAAAAAATAGGGCTATTTCATTGCAAGAGAGCCTTTTAAAGGCTGGGGTTAATGTAAAAATTATGCCTCGGTATAGGGCAGAATCTATGTGGTATGTGAATATTTTAAGTAACAATAAAGTTATAGTTGATAAAATAATGCTTTTAGATAAACAGTCTTTTTTATCATGTTGATTATATTTGAATGATGTTAATGGCATGATAGGGGCTTGTGTTTTTATACCGTGTAATGCCGAGTAGGTGTGAAATGAAGAAAGATATAATTTATAAATTCTTGATAGCTTTATTGATAATAAGTTTTAGTGCTTTAACTAAAGCAGAAAGTGTTATACCGATAGAAACAATAGATGATGCGGTTGTTCGTACTGTGTCTTACAAGGGAAGTAGTAGCGTTAAATTAGAAAAATCAATGGATGGTAAGACAGGCGCATCAAAGCTTAGAGCAAAAAAGAGTCATTCTGTCTCAAAACAAGATGAGACAAAATTAACTGTTTTTTTAGGCTTATTTGCTATGGCAATTATTGTATTCTTTGTTAAATTTTTTACTAATAGAAAATAGACGTAGGTTTTTAACCAAGCCCCTCTGAAGGCATGTTGATTATTTATCTAAAATGACTGGCAATTAACCCTTAACAATTGTAGTCATTTAAAATTTATTCTTCTTTTAAATTTAACCGTTGAATATTATTCAGACTTGTTAATGATGTATTAAAAGCATGTTATCCCGTTTAGAGTTGCTGGCTTGAAACGGGATTGTTGACATGCGTTAAGTGTTAGGACTTATGATTAGCGGGCTAGGATAATAAATAGCTAGCAATGATTGCAAAAAATGATTGCATTTCAAGGCGAGCATTCCTATACTGTATAAATGAATTCAAAACAGCGAAAGGTCTTGGCTCTTGTTTATAAAGATCCTATACCAAAATCTTTAGAATGGTTTGAAATTGAAAGCTTGTTACTTGCTGTTGGCGCAGAGCTGATAGAGGGAAATGGCTCAAGGGTAAGGTTTCACAAGGATAATATTGTGGCTGCTTTTCACAGACCACACCCAAAGAAAGAAGCAAAACCATACCAGGTAAAAGATGCGCGTAACTTCTTAACCCAACTAGGTATAAAACCATGAACTCATTACTTTACAAAGGATATACTGCCAGAATAGATTTTAGCGATGAAGATGATTGCTTTATTGGTCATATTGTCGGAATTAAAGACGTTATTGGTTTTCATGGAGAAACAGTAAAAGAATTAAAAAATGCTTTTTACGAAGCGGTAGAAGACTACAATGAGGCTTGTGAGGCAATAGGTAAAAATCCTCAAAAACCTTATTCAGGAAATTTAATGTTACGTATCCCACCAGAAGTACATGCTGCGGTTGCAACAGCAGCTCAAGTGCATGGTGTAAGTATAAATCAATGGGCTTCTAAGGCACTTCTAAGAGAGTCAGTACTATAAATATGCTAACAATTAAATTAACATGGAAAACAAACAGCTGTTCGCGTTTCTGAAGGTTATTTTTTATTTAAAAAACGTGGGTAAAAGTCATTCCATCTTTTGCCTGTTTGTTTCCAGTTATTTCGTGTAAAAGTAATTCATCGATTGGCTGCAATGGGTCGTCGGACTAAACCGCTAATTCAATTTTACCTGAACTAGAAAATTCAAATCATCATCAAAAACATTAGGAGTCTTAGTTTGTCTAATGGAGTCATGGAATAAATTATTCCCTACTCACAAAGGAGAAGACTCATGACTTCCATTAGCGAATTAAACCCCAATAGTCCCCTACGACAACGCATGATCGAAGATATGACGTTGCGTAAATTAGCACCTAAAACCCAATCAGGTTTCTTTATACAGTATCAGTCGCTTATGGTGCTGGACTCAGAATCGGTGAAATTGTTGCTTTAAAAATGAGTGATATTGACCGTAAACGAATGACTTTACAATTATTTTTATCCATTAAAAACAACACACTTTCAGAGGCACTTAGTTTTTAACTATTATCTTTTTTCGCTGAGTAGTAAAAGCAAATATAGATAAAAAATTGTACTCCAAAGATTATATTAGCCATTAATAAGTGAATAGGCTGTGCAATGGGTGGTACGCCTAATCTATCAAGCGTAACACCTGCAATTATTGCAGTGGCAATGACTGTCATCAATAAATAGCTACAACGCAACAATACATTGTTTTTATCAACAGATTGATAAATTTTCCATACAATCCAGAGATTAGTAAATAAAACGATAGCTGAAAATGAACGGTGAATATAAAAGATAATAGGAAAGCTGTCTCTCCAATACTCTCTATCAATATACTTATGTTCATGGGCAATAAAGTCAACAGCTTCTCTTACCTGAGTGCCCATAGCCACTTGTAGTAATGTAAAACCCATTGCAACAATAAGAACAGTTTTAACTTTGCTTGGAATATTGCTGGTATCAATTTGAATAAGGGATTCTTTTTGGGACTTGGCTATAGCATAAATAAGCAGTGCGACAATAAATAGTGCTAATAGCATATGCAATGTAATCATAAAAGGTTGTAGATTACTTGCAACTACTTTCGCCCCCAACCATCCTTGAAAACCAACTAATAAAAACACAGAAACAGATAGATAGAAGATACTTTTATCTGCTTTTAAATAAACCCTAGAAGACCATGCAGTCAAAAATATTAAGAACCCAATCGTTACACCCACTAAACGGTTGGCATATTCAGTCCAGGTTTTTACTGGATTAAATTGAGTATTCTTATAGCCACGCTCAGCATAAATTTCTTGATAATTCTCAGGTAATTGAGATACGTCTGTAGGTGGCACCCATTGCCCAAAGCATGTGGGCCAATCAGGACAGCCCATTCCAGCGCCTGATGCTCTTACTATGCCGCCGACAAGAATAACAAAATAAACGGCACAGATAGTTAACATACCTAAGCGTCTAAAACGGAGAACAGCTTGTTGATTGATCATAGCTTGGTGTTTTTGTAGATGAAAGCAATTAAGAGTAGTGACATTATATCTCTGCTCTTATTGTTAGTGCTAGGCTATATTAGCATTGCTTGAGCCATTTCAATTTCTTCTGAAACACCTTCTATTTCAAGTATTTCGGCATCTGATGAAAGGCCTAGCTTTGAAAAAGATGCAACGGTACTCCAGTCAACTCGGCAGGCTGGGTGATCTGTTCCAGCTATGCTTTGTAAAAAGGCAACTTGAACTAAATCGATATAATCTGCTTTTTCACCAGAATCTCTTTGAAAATTAATATATTCAGAAGCAACAAGTTTTAATTCTTCAGGAAAATCCCATGTTTCCATAATTATTTTACCAATGGGAGGGTGTGCTTTTTCTAATAATTTGTTGAGTCGTGAAGGGCTATCTTTAAATTCAGGGATGTTTTCAACCAGCATTAAAATAGGTAGTTTTCCAATTTGATGGATTAGACCCGCAAGCATTGCTTCATCAGGGTCTAGATGCGGTACAAATGTTGCTAATGCACGGCAAATAGAAGAAACATTAACACCTTGTTCCCATGTTTCTCTAAAATAGTCTTCTAAAAGAGTTGTTGATGGGGTGAACATTTGTTGCATAACCAAGCTGGTGATTAATGTTCTAATCGTCGAGCTACCAAGGCGAGTAACGGCCATTTGGATATTTTTAACTTCTTGAGAGCCACGATATAGTGGACTGTTAGCAACTTGTATAAGTCTTGCTGATAGTGCTGCATCTGTAACAATCATATCAGCAAGTTCTTGAGATGTTGATTCCCCTTTGGCAACAGCATCTCTTACCTTTAAAGCAACGTCAGGTAGGGTGGGTAAAACCAGACGGTTTGAATCAAGCTCTTCTTGTACGTGAACTAGAAAGTCTTGAACAGATTTAAATTGCATTTTTGATGAACCTTTATTGAAAATCTATGATGTTGATTTTATCCTGATTAGAGTTATTAAGCATAAGGTTTTCTAACTCTGAGTCAGTAGACTGCATAACGATTAACATTTTTGTTTGTTCACCGTTTGACTGTAATGATAGTACTTTTCCAATAATTTGTTCACTAATATTAGTAATAATGGCCGTATCTGCAACGATAGATGATGAATTTTTACAAGAAGCGAGAAACAGTTCTCTTTTTGCCTTACCTAAATAATGGGTGCGGGCGATAATTTCTTGCCCTGTGTAGCAACCTTTTGTATAGCTAATGCCACCAAGTTTATCAATATTTAACATCTGTGGAATGTATTCTTCAGAACTTTCTTGGCTAAGCCAAGGGATACCGGCACTAATATCTTGCTCTATCCATAAATTTGGATGACATGGAATTAATGCGTGGTTAGTTGTTAAATCAGTCCAAAGTGAAATAGCCTCAGAAACAGTGCTAATGATTAAATACCTATTATCAGCTAAAGGGAGTTTTATATAAGTGCTGTCGTCTTTATGTTGAACAGTAAAATCTTGTTGTGGAGTAGTAGGCAACGAAAAAATGTTTGGAATTTGAACGTTAACACCTAATAAACAGTGCTCATTCTGCATATTTTGTAGTTGTACATCAGAGCGCATAATGTACATCTGTAATTTTTTAGATACTTTTTCTAAAAGGTCTGTTGGTAGAACTAATAGGAAAGCATCAGTTTGCTTTATAACTAATAGCGTGCTGATTGTACGACCCTTAGCGCTACAAAATGCAGCGAAAAAACTTTTTGATTCAGTTAATTCATTAATATCGCAGGTGAATTGGCCTTGTAAAAAAGATTTAGCATCCGACCCTGTTACTTTTATCGTTGATAAGTGGGTTAATGCTGCAATTGAATGATGTTCTTTATCGTCATTAATAGGGGTATAAGTTACTGGATCCTTTGAAAAAAGAGCGTTATTAGATTTTAAAAAAGTAAGCCAATCTGAATTCATCTGTTTTGTCATATTATTTTAAATAAAAAATTGTATAACTACTATACTCGGTAATATAGATTGTATTCAAAGTAAGAAATAATATATAGCATGATTTTAGTATTGTAACTGTTAAGTGTTGCAATGTATGATGACTAAATCATAAAGCCCTTTCAAAAAGTAAGAAAATATAATGACTAAACATAAAAGACCGCTTTCACCTCATTTAATGATTTATAGGTTGCCCTTAACTGGGATTGTTTCAATTACTCACAGAATGACTGGGGTAGTTTTGGCAATGGGACTTATAGTCTATGTCGCTAGTTTCTTTATCATATTACAAGGAAACGAAGCATATACAGAATTACAATCAATATTGGACTATACGATTATCAGAATTGGCATTTGGTTTTTTATCTATGCCTTATTTTTTCATCTTTGCCATGGCATTCGACATTTGATATGGGATGTTGGGACAGGTTTTGATAAAGATGATATGGATAGAAATGCAATTATAGAATTAGTACTTTCTTTTGTTTTAACCCTTATTTTTTATTAAGACTATGGATTATCAAACACCTTTAGGAAAAGTCAGAGGCCTTGGTTCTGCAAAAGCAGGTACTGGGCATTTCTGGATGCAAAGAATAACAGCTATTACATTGATTCCTTTATCATTGTGGATGGTGACATTTACTGAACAGATACTAGAAGCCTCTCATCAAGATATGATCGCTTGGCTATCTGGTCCCTTAGATACAATTTTAGCTTTAGCTTGGGTTATTGCCGCTTTTTATCACGCAGCTCTAGGCTTACAAGTTGTTATTGAAGATTATGTTCATACTGATTGGATAAAAATATCTTCAATTTGGGCAATGAAATTAACTTTTTTATTTTTCGCTATAGCGGCAATGGTCGCTATATTTCGAATTTCCATGATTGGATAAAGCATGTCAACAGATTATAAAATTATAGAACACACCTATGACACGATTGTTGTAGGTGCAGGTGGCGCTGGTTTACGTGCAACTTTTGGGATGGCTGAGAAGGGTTTAAAAACAGCCTGTATAACTAAAGTTTTTCCAACGCGGAGTCATACCGTTGCAGCACAAGGTGGAATTAGTGCAGCATTAGGTAATATGGGCGAAGATGATTGGCGCTGGCATATGTACGATACGGTCAAAGGATCTGATTGGTTAGGTGACCAAGATGCTATTGAATATATGTGTAGGGAAGCGATTCCAGCCATTATTGAATTGGAACATTACGGTGTACCTTTTTCGCGAACAGAAGACGGTAAAATTTATCAGCGTGCTTTTGGTGGAATGACAACAAATTACGGTGAAGGTACAGCTCAAAGAACTTGTGCCGCTGCTGATAAAACAGGTCATGCTATTTTGCATACTTTATATCAACAAGCCTTAAAACATGATGCAGAATTCTTTGTTGAATATATAGCACTTGATTTAATTATGGAAGATGGCGAGTGTAAAGGTGTACTTGCTTGGTGCTTAGAAGATGGAACATTACATTTATTCCGTGCACATTCCACTGTACTAGCAACAGGTGGTTACGGTCGTACTTTCTTTTCATGTACTTCTGCTCACACGGTAACAGGTGATGGTAATGCTATGGCTTTACGTGCAGGCATTGCGTTACAAGATATGGAATTTATTCAGTTTCATCCAACTGGTATTTATGGATCAGGTTGCCTGATTACAGAAGGGGTAAGAGGCGAGGGTGGTTATTTAACCAACTCTGAAGGTGAGCGTTTTATGGAACGTTATGCACCAAATGCTAAAGACTTAGCGTCACGAGATGTAGTAAGTCGAGCTATTACCATGGAAATTCAGGAAGGACGTGGTGTAGGTCCAGATAAAGATCATGCTCATTTACATATTGAACATCTTGATCCCGAAATTACTCAAGAGAGATTACCTGGCATTTCTGAAACTGCAAAAATATTTGCTGATGTCGATGTAACTAAAGAGCCTATTCCCATTTTGCCTACAGTGCATTACAACATGGGGGGTATTCCAACTAACTTCAATGCAGAAGTTGTTACTTTAAAAGATGGTGATCCAGATACAGTCGTACCAGGGTTAATGGCAATTGGTGAAGCGGCTTGTGTATCAGTACATGGTGCTAATCGCTTAGGTTCAAACTCATTATTAGATTTGATTGTTTTTGGTCGTTCAGCTGCTATTCGTTGTGCAGAGATTATTACACCTGGCATGCCACATTCTCCACTAAAAGAAACGGCATGTGATGAAGCTTTAGCTCGTTTTGATCGAATCCGATTTGCTAAAGGCACAGAAAAAACAGCAGATATTCGCTTAAATATGCAAAAAACTATGCAAGCGCATGCATCAGTTTATAGAACAGGTGAAATGCTAGAGAAAGGTGTTGCTGAAATTGCAAAAGTTAGAGCCTCTTTTAATAATGTTAAAGTTGATGATTCTTCTTTGATTTGGAATACAGATCTAGTTGAAACATTAGAGCTTGATAACTTATTAGACCAAGCTTATGTCACGATGGTTGCGGCTGAAAATAGAAAAGAAAGTCGTGGTGGGCATGCAAGAGAAGATTTCCCCGACCGTGATGATAAAGATTGGATGAAGCATTCTTTGCTTTGGTTGGATGATGATAAAGTGAAAATTGATTATAGACCTGTACATATGTATACCTTAACCGATGAAGTTGAAGTTATTCCACCTAAAAAGAGGGTTTACTAATGGTTGAATTTGCCCTGCCTAAAAATTCAAAACTAACAAAAGGTAAAGAATTTCCAGCGCCTAAAGGTGCTACAAATTTAAAACGTTTTGAGGTTTATCGCTGGAATCCTGATACAGGTGAAAACCCACGTATTGATATCTTTCAAATTGATTTAGACAGCTGTGGCCCCATGGTTTTGGATGCTGTTTTAAAAAATAATATAGAAGTGTAGTGCCACTCTTTGCTGCACCTACTATAAATAGATTCGGCTTGTTTACCATTATAATATCTCCATTTTTACCTTCCACATAAGGTGTTTACCTTTTGGAATATTTACCATACCAAATGCAGATGGATTAATAAATCTTCTAAATAGTTTACATCTGTAAGGTTCTCTTTCGCCTCTATACCAAAGTTGTTTTTTTAACCAATTCCATTTTAAAAGTGTTGTAGCTATTCTTTGAGGTAAAGGCCTGGTTCCTGCCCACCTAGTACATATTTTAATAACTTCTTTATCCCATTTTTTAGGAATCATTCTTACATGGACTACCCACTCATCTTTACTATCTCTAATATACATTACTGGGTTCATTTTATCAGGCACTATTGAATCAATTATTGATAAATTTATATCAAAACCTTTCCCTTTTAAAAAAACATTATCTACTGGAAACTGGTAGTATACATTTGTATTTTCATGATAAAACTTAATATTATTAATTTCTGCATATTCAATAAACTCTTTTTTAAATCTATATCTTAAAACAAAATCCATAAAAAAACTGTTTTTCAGTGTAATAGCTTCTGCTCTTCTAATAATGCAATTTTGTTCTATACTATCATCAATATTTAATTTCCATTCCCCCTCTAGCATTTTCGTAAGCACATGAGCTTTATAGCTTAGTTCATCATAAATATACTCTTCTTCAAGTTTTTCATATCTCCATCCTACACCTTTTTCAAGAGAAAAAAATGCACTACTATCTGCAGTTTCAAACCCCCAAGGATTTATTATATTTTTTCCTTGATAATAAATCTCAGCAATTACATTTTTATCTATTTTCCATTTAAGCATTTGTAACTCTTTCTAATAACTCAACCCACTGTCTTTTATAATTCTCAAATGAATGATATGTTTCTATATATTCCCTTGATTTTTTTGAATAAAAGTCATAATTGTTTTCTATATACTTTATTCTTTCTATATATTCATTTTCATTATAGTTATCTACAACAAACTCTGGAATAACTTTTTTTAGTTGTGGCCCTAAACCTACATTACTCATCACAATTGGCAAACCGCATGCCATCGCT
>CAJVYL010000038.1 GCA_913009265.1 uncultured Methylococcales bacterium | reverse complement strand
TTCAGCATATGTGAAAAGTAATAGTTTTGTTTGGCGCCAATGTTATAACCTTGTGGTGCAGCTAGCGCAAAATTCTTATATTTTTCAGCCAATATTAAAGCGGGGGCTTGTTTTTGTAAGCGGAAATTTTGGGCTTTAGGGTTAAAAACTTCACCATAGCGTTCACAAAGAATTTGTCTAGCCTTTGGGAAACGCTCACAAATTTCAACTGTGCGAGGGTGTTGGCGAATATTTTCTTCAATATAAAGCGTATCAATCATATATAAGGTTTAAGTTTTAAGTAATTACTCAGCGTAAAATGATGGGTTCCGCTCTGAAGCCCTCTCCTGCTGGAGAGGGTTGGGTGAGGAGGAATTTAATAATTCTCTTTTGCGAAATGTTTTCTTTTTTATTGCTAAAAGTAAAAAGAATAAGAAAAAACGTTTATTTTAACTTTTTGGCTTGCTTGGGTAAATTACAGAATAAAGCGGTATTAATAAGGCTAAAAATAGCGTCATTAATACAATGTTTTGTATTGCTTGTGTTTTTTTATCTGACCAAATTAGGTATTGATATATTACAGAGTCTAAATAGTCAATGGCAAAAAATAATTGATTACTGCTTATGTTTTTTATTAATGCTCGGTTTTTATTTTTATAAAGAATAACAAGTTTAGCATGCTGGGTTAATAGCTCTAGATGCTTATTCTGTTGATGTTGGGACGCTATCTCGGTGAAAGATGGAGTCTTACTAGACACAATACTTTGTAGATGAGACAGTTGTTGTTTTTCTGATGGACTTAATGATCGGTTGCTTTTTAGCTCGTGTATTAATTTGTTAGCAAACAATTTCGAACTGGTATAAATGGCATTGTTCGATTTGAACGTTTCAATTGAATCAATTTTTTCATTAAGCCGTAGAGTGACCTTATTGAGGGCGGTAATGATATTTCCGTTTTTAAGTGCTTTGGTTCTATCTTCTAATAAACTGAAGTCATGTTGAATACTTTCAATTTTTAGCGTTAGTTCTGTGAGTTGATCATAATTGTTGTTTATTTCTAATGAATGCAACAGTATTGACTGGTTTATCTGTAAGTTTAATTGGCTGGCCTGTTTAGATAATAACTGAAGCTTATTTTCTAAATCAGGAGTGTTAATAGTATTACTGTAGGTAATAAGGGCTAATAAGCCTATTGCTAAAAAACTAAAAACCACTGGTCGTGAAGTATTGTTTAAATTCATTGTGTTAACTTTCCTGTTAATGTTTTAAGGAAACTAACGATTAACTTAACTTCATTATCGGGTAGTTCTATACCTAATTGATAGTAAGCCATTTTTTCTACAGCAGACTCTAAGGTTTTAACCTTTCCATCATGAAAGTAAGGTCCTGTTATTTCAATATTGCGTAATCCTGGTACTTTAAATACATTCTTATCTGTCTCTTTTTGTGTGACTTGATAGCGTCCCAAGTCTGCTTTGGTCGGGTTTCCTCTATCTGCAATATAGTCATGCATAATACCTATTTTAGAAAACATATTGCCGCCTGCATTAACACCTTGGTGGCAAGCGATACAGCCATAGTTGATAAATAATTGGTAGCCTTGTTTTTCTGTTGCATTGATTGCATCCTTTTGACCTTTTAAAAACAAGTCAAAACGAGAATTGGGAGTTAATAAGCTACGTTCATAACTTGCAATAGCATTTTTGATAGTGTTTTTTGTAATACCTGATAATGGATATAGTGCAGCAAACTTTTCTAGGTATCTAGGATGGCTATTTAATTTAGTGATCACTTGAGGCCAAGAGGAATTCATTTCTATTGGACTATTGATGGGGCCATCAATCTGATCTTCTAAAGTGTTAGCTCTACCATCCCAGAATTGTTTGAAGTTAAGCGAGCTATTTAAAACCGTCGGAGAGTTTATTGTTCCCGTTTGATTAAAAATCCCCGAGGAAACTTCAAGACCATCGACACCTCCATTATGTAAGTTATGACACGATGCACAGGAAACAGAATTGTTTTTTGAAAGACGTGTATCAAAAAATAATAATTTACCTAAAGCGACAACTTCTTCATTCTGACTGTGTGTATCAGGAATAGCTGTAATACGGTGATTATTATTTAACGTATATATATTTTGCTTGGCTGAATGGGATGGAGGAGGGTTTAAAAGTGCATTGCTTTGTAGAAATATAAAATAGCCGCTGAAAAGGCAGAGGAAGATAACTGTAGTTCTAAGCAACATAATTAACACCCTCAAAAACCTACGAGTTTAAGAGCAGAATGATTTGATTTCAATAGACAAGGAAATATAAATTTCACAAATTTAGAGGGATTCTTCATATTAGTTAGAATGGCTAGACTAACTTAATCTGGGCTTCTTTTATAAAATCCATATTTATCGGTGACATAAGTTAAATAAACAGTAAAATAGAGGGAATTTAAATTTTCTTTTCCTTTTTATTAATGAATACACAAAAAATTGGTTTTATCGGTGGTGGTAATATGGCATCGAGTTTAATTAATGGATTAATTACGAGTGGACACTCTGCTAGTCAGATATGGGTGTCAGATACCAATCCTGATACATTACAGTCTTTGGCAGAAAACTTAAAAGTTAATATTACCGATAATAATGATGAACTAGTTAAAGAGGTTGATGTTGTTGTTTTAGCTGTTAAGCCTCAAGTTATGCGGCAAGTAACAGAAAATATACAAAACAGATCTAATAAAGAACAATTATTTGTTTCTATTGCCGCAGGTATTTCACAAGCAAGTCTTGCTGAGTGGTTAGGAAATGATGTGGCTATTGTACGATGTATGCCAAACACACCTGCACTCGTTATGACAGGGGCAACAGCTTTACATGCTAATAGTGTGGTAAGTCATGAACAAAAAGATTTAGCTGAAAATATTTTACGCGCGGTTGGTATTTCTTTATGGGTTGAAAAAGAAAGTGAACTGGATGCTGTGACAGCAGTCTCTGGAAGTGGCCCTGCTTATTACTTTTTATTAATGGAAGCAATGGAAGAAGCAGCTTTGCAGCTGGGTTTATGTGAAAAAACAGCAAGACTGTTAATTCAGCAAACAGCTTTAGGAGCGGCTAAAATAGCGCTAGAGTCTGATGATACTCCCAGTGAATTAAGGCTAAAAGTGACCTCTCCGGGTGGTACAACAGAACAAGCACTTAATACTTTTAATGATGGAGGGTTTACCCCTTTGGTTTCTAAAGCATTACATGCGGCTCGTGATCGATCAATAGAAATGTCAAAAGAACTAGGAGAAAAATAATGGATACAAGTTATATGACTAATCCTGTGGTGTTTTTAATTGATACAGTGGTTTCTCTCTATATATTAGCGATTATTTTACGATTCTTATTTCAGTGGACGCGCGCTGATTTCTACAATCCCATTTCTCAGTTTTTAGTTAAAATAACTCATCCACCTCTAAAGCTATTGCGTCGATTTATACCTGCTATTGGTAAAATAGACACTTCATCACTTGTATTGGCGATTGGCTTGCAAATGGTCGCTGATTTTACAATTCTCGCTTTACAAGGAGAAATTGTTGGGGCGGCAGTCTTAATTTTGTATGCATTTAAACAAATTGTAGAATTAGTGCTTAATATCTTTGTTTTTGCTGTTTTTGCTAGGGCAATTCTAAGTTGGTTTGATCCTGGTAACTACAATCCAGCAAGCTCTCTTTTACAGAGTTTGACTGAACCATTATTAGGTTTATGTAGAAAAGTAATTCCTGATTTGGGGGGAATTGATTTATCGCCCTTAGTGGCTTTAGTGTTTTTACAATTAGCAAAAATGATGGTTTTACCTCCATTAAGTCAATTAGCTTTGCTATTAGGCTGATTTTAACTATCTTTAATTAAGGGTATCTCTTCTAATTTATGCTCAGACATAATTAATAGAGATACTCTAAATATATTATTTACATAAAATAAGTCTTTATATGCGTATGCTGTTTTTCAAAAAAAATATTGCTTTAGTTTGTATGGTTCTGGCACTAGCTGGACAGATAACAAGTGCAAATGCTGCGAAGAAAATGTATCGATGGGTTGATGATAATGGTAAGGTCTTTTTTTCGGACCAGGTGCAGCCTAAGGATGTTAAACACCGAAGAGAGTCTTTAAACCAAAATGCACGTGTGATTGAGGTTGTTGAAAAAGAAAAAACAAAAGCAGAACGAGAATTGGTTAAACGGTTGGTTTTGTTAAGAAAACAGCAAGAAGCTATTATTAATAAACAAAAATCACATGATAAAGTTTTATTAAGTACTTATCGTAGTGTTAAGGATATGGAAGTTGCGTTAAGAGGGCAGATGCTTGCATTTGACAGTAAAAGAAAAGTTGTTCGAGGCAACTTAAATAGACTGGAACTTCAATTATTACAAAAGCAAAGAAAAGCCGCGCAATATGAGCGAGATGGTCGAAGCATTCCTGCTAATTTAATAACAGATATTGCAACCAGTAAGGCTCAAATTGATAGCACTTATATGGAAATTTCTAATCAGTTTCAGAAAAAGAAAAGAATTAGACAGGAGTTTGAAAATGATATTTCACGGTTTGCTTACTTAATTAATATAAATAGGGAAGATGATAACTCTGGTTATTTAAATGTAAAGCATAAAGCAGCGAATGAGTTAGGGTTGTTTATTTGTGAAACATCTGTACGGTGTGATAGAGCATGGGTAAGTGCTAAGCAGTTTATCCGTATTAATTCAACGGTAGCTATTGATATAGAAACCGATACGCTTATTATGAGCCATAAACCTTATAGAGATAATGATTTAAGTTTATCTATTTCGAAAATGAATGAACAGGATGGTAGTCAACAATTGTTTCTTGATATTAGATGTCGTAAATCATCACTAGGTAATGCATTATGTAGAAGCAAGCGAGTTAAGGATATTCGACATTCTTTTAATGATTTTATTAAGTCTACTTTACCTGCTAGTGAGAATTTAGAATAGGGAAGAGAATGCTTCTACCCTATTTGAATAACCTGAAAATATTTAACGGCTAACTAATAGTGTTCCCACACCTGTATCAGTAAATAACTCAAGTAAAACGGCATGATCAACCCGACCATCAATAATATGTACGCTAGAAACGCCTCCCTTTAAAGCATCTGTCGCACATTGAGTCTTTGGTATCATACCGCCTTCAATCGTACCATCAGCAATTAGGTCATCTATATCTGAGATAGAAAGACCGGTTAGTAGGTTTTTATTTTTATCTAAAATACCTGCTGTATTGGTAAGTAATAATAGTTTTTCTGCTTTGAGTACTTCTGCAACTTTACCTGCAACCAAGTCGGCATTAATATTGTAAGAATGGCCATCTTCACCAACGCCAATAGGAGCGATAACGGGAATAAAGTCACTATTGCAAAGCATGTCTACCACTGCAGGGTCAATGCTGCTGACTTCACCTACATGGCCTAAATCAATGATTTCAGATGCTTTTGATGCAGCTGAAGAACTCTTGAAATTGATTTTTCTGGCATGAATAAAATCACCATCTTTACCCGTTAAACCAATCGCTTTACCACCATGCAGATTGATTAGACTTACTATTTCCTTGTTAACTTGGCCACCTAAAACCATCTCAACGACATCCATGGTTTCACTATCAGTCACTCGCATACCATCAATAAATTGAGTGCTGATATTAAGGCGATCCAATAGCTTGCCAATTTGAGGGCCGCCACCATGAACTACGATTGGGTTAATACCAACCAGTTTCATAAGTACGATATCTCTAGCAAAACTATGCTTAAGCTCATCATCAACCATGGCATTACCACCAAATTTGACAACAACTGTTTTACTTTTAAATTTCTTTATATAAGGTAAAGCCTCAATAAGGACGTGGGCTATGTTGCGTGATGTATTTTCTGTCATGAGGCTGGGTAAAATTCTCTTAGCTATTGTAGGGCGGACTTTAGTCCGCCATAACGGTCGTTATGTTAAATGATAGCGGACTGAAGTCCGCCCTACAGTATTCTATACTCTTATCTTGTTTTTACCTGAGTTTGTGTCAATAGCTACGTTTCTTTAAGCCCCTTCAGAGGGAGAGGGCTGAAGCTTATGGCTAATCAGGGTTGCTTATGCTTTAGAACGGCACTTTTATATCAGGTTTAATTTGAGTGATCAAGTCTTTAAATTGAGACTGGATACGGCTTAATGCTTCCGTTGTATCTGCTTCAAACCGAAGAGCTAAGGCTGGCATTGTGTTAGATGCTCTTACAAGCCCCCAGCCATCAGAAAAGTCAGCTCGCAATCCATCAAGGGTAATTATTTCTGCATCTTTGAAATTTGCTTTAGCAAGCAACTGTTTCATTAAGGCAACGCTTTCCTCTTCTGCTAAATCTATATAAATTTCTGGGGTGCTAACACTCTCTGGAATATCAGTAAAAACCTCTGCGCTATCGCGTTTGTCATCAGATAAAATGCCAATAAGACGAGCGGCTGAGTATAAGGCATCATCAAAACCAAACCAACGGTCATTAAAGAATATATGACCACTCATTTCACCGGCTAATGCAGCTCCCGTTTCTTTTATTTTAGTTTTCATAAAAGAGTGGCCTGTTTTCCACATTAGAGAGCGGCCGCCTTGTTTAGCAATGTAGTCTTTAAGATGATGAGAAGATTTTACGTCATAAATAATTTCTGCTCCTGGTTTATTCTTTAATACATCTTTAGCAAAAAGCATCAGCAGTCTATCTGGCCAGATTATTTTTCCATTTGAGTCAATAACACCTATTCTGTCGCCATCTCCATCAAAGGCAATACCAATATCTGCTTCGTAATGTTGAACACCGGCAATTAAATTTTGTAAATTATCAGGGTTACTTGGATCTGGGTGATGATTAGGAAAGGTGCCATCAATATCACAAAATAATTCAAAAATTTCACAGCCTAATGTTTTTAATAAAGTGGGTGCCAGTTCTCCAGCCGCTCCATTACCACAGTCAACAACCACCTTCATTGGGCGAACTAAATGAGTATCTTCAGCAATGGTTCCTATGTATTCATTTTTGAACATATCATTTTTATCAATTGAACCCGGTGTTCCAACAGCGTAATTTTCTTGCTCTATACGCTGTTTTATTTGTTGGATTCGATCGCCAGCAAGTGTTTCTCCATCAATTATTATTTTTAGACCATTGTATTCAGCAGGATTGTGACTAGCTGTTACAACAACTGCTGATTTCCCTTCAGTATGTTGAGCAACAAAATAAACCAGCGGAGAAGGTACTAAGCCAATATCAAGTACATTAACACCTATTGAAATAATACCTTTTGCTAAGGATTCTGCAAAAGCTTCACTAGATAATCGACCATCTCTTCCTATAACAATGGTATTAATCTGTTTTTCTTTAGCTTCGGTGGCTACAGCTTTACCAATATTAAAAACAATATCTTTAGTTAACGTTTTTTCTGCAATGCCACGAATATCATAGGCTCTATAGATTGAAGCTGTTTTTTCTTTTGTTAAAGGAGCTGTAACAAGCTGAGTTGTAAGTTCAGGTTCTTTTACTGGTGTGGATGTTACTACTGACAGGTCAGGAAAATCTACATTTGCAGTATTAGGCATAGAAACAGGGTTGCTTGGCATAGGGACACTATTACCAGCTGCAAGCATATCTTCGTCTATATCAAGAAAACTAACACCTTCAGGTTCATCAAAGAAGTCATCTGAGCTAGTTTCTTCGTCTATTAGTTGGCTAGGGAAGTCTGTACCACCATGATCTAGGACACGTTTAAACTGAACCATGGTAGATATCAAGGTTTTCATTTCAGTAAAGTGAACAGGGTAACTACCAACAGTTTTTCCTGAAAATAAGTCTTTAATCGCTTTTAGAATAGTCCCTAAATCTTGTCTTAGTACATTAGTAATGTTGCGATAGGCAATAAAAAATGACACGCAAATCATTAGAGCCGGAATAAGGATGACCGCGGCAATAATAGATAAGGAGGAAACACTTGTTGTGTTTTCAGGTTTGTAGTGAATAGACCAAGACGTGTGAGGAACTTTAATTTGGTTTTCTAAATCAGTATTCTTAGCTAAGTTTTTTGTTTTAGCTAGAGATGCATTTTGTTGTTTTAGTTCAATAAGACTATTATTTAGATGAACTGAGTTTATAGTTGATTGAAGAAAATTAAATTTAAGACTGGCGAGAATAACACCCACAGCTACATTATCTTTAATAATAGCGGCAGTTATCGCGAGGTGTCTGTTCTCTCCGCCACCTTGAATAACGGCTAGTTGTTTTTTTGATAAGGTTTCTTGAACCATAATAAGGTCGGCATTACCCATATGAGGAATGTCTGATTTATCTAGCTCAGTTATAGTTGTGGGTAGGATTCTAATCTTCATTGCACTTGGCATAAACTGCTCAAGCATTGTTGCTGTCGCAGTCATTTGTCGAGGGTCGCCCATCTCAACAGCGTCTATGACCTCAGGTGCTGTAGCCATTTTTGAAACGGTTGCTTGTAAAGTATCTACTTGGGAAGAAATACTTAAAGAAAGGCCTTTGACTAATGCATCAGTTGCTTGTTGTTTTGCTTGCTTAATATCAGACTGAGAAACCCAGTACATGCCTCCTCCAGCAATTAGAGACATAAGTACAGTAACAACAGATAATATACCGAAAATACGGATCATTCTATTCCCTCGCTAAAAATATTAGTGGCGTCCAGTATGACCGAAACCACCATCACCACGATGGCTGTCGTCAAACTCAGTGACCTGTTCAAATTCTGCTTGAATCACAGGCACAAAGACCATTTGAGCAATACGTTCGCCAATCTCAACGGTAAATTCAGTATTACCTCTATTCCAACAAGAGACAAAAACCTGGCCTTGATAGTCAGAATCGATCAACCCGACCAAATTCCCAAGAACTATGCCGTGCTTATGCCCTAAACCTGAGCGAGGAAGAAGCACAGCGGCCATTGATGGGTCTGCTATATGTATTGCTAAACCGGTAGGGATGAGAAGAGTCTCACCTGGTTTTAATAATGTAGATTGATCTAGGCAGGCGCGTAGATCTAAACCTGCTGAACCTGTTGTTGCATAGTCTGGTAATGCAATCTCATTGCCTAGCCGGTTATCTAATATTTTAAGTTGTACTTTTTTCATTCATTTTCTCTACAATTAAGCTAATTAGCTGTTCAGCCAATTGTTTTTTATTGGTCATTTTGAGTGATTTATTGCCTGAGGGCCAATAAACTTGGAGTGCGTTTTCATCTGAGTCAAACCCACCTTGTTGTTTGCCTACCCAATTTGCAGCAATCATATCTACATTTTTTCTTACTAATTTATCTTTTGCGTAGCGCTCTAAGTCATTAGTTTCAGCTGCAAAACCGACTACAAAACCTGGTCTTTTAGTTAAAGAGGCAACATCAGCCAAAATATCTTTAGTTTTCTGTAATTTTATAACACTATCATCATCTTGCTTTTTTATTTTTGAGGTGCTTAAACTAGCCGGGCTGTAATCAGCAACAGCGGCTGCACCAATATATATATCATTGTTCGCGGCTCTGGAAATAACAGCATGATGCATTTGCGCTGCTGTTTCTACGTTTACGCACTGTATATTGCTCGGTATTGGTAAAATTACTGGGCCACTGATTAAGGTAACATTTGCTCCATATTTTTCTGCCGCCTCAGCTAAAGCATAGCCCATTTTGCCAGAACTACGATTAGAAATGTAACGAACTGGGTCCAAAGGTTCTCTTGTTGGGCCGGCACTAATAAGGATATTAATATTGTGTAAGTTTTGTTGTTGAGAGCGGGCTAGTAAAGCAAGGCAAATATCTTTCGCCTCAGTCATTCTACCAAACCCTGTTTCTCCACAAGCTTGGCTACCTTGTTCGGGGCCGATAAATTTAATGCCATGAGTCGTTAATCGCTGAATGTTTTCTTGAGTAACGGTTTTATTCCACATGGCTTGGTTCATTGCAGGTGCAATATAAACGGGGCAAGTAGCCGCTAAATAAAGCGTAGAAAGTAGATCGTCAGCTAATCCGTGACTAAATTTAGCAATTATATTTGCAGTAGCTGGCGCGATTATAATTAAATCAGCCCAGCGAGCAAGATTAATATGCCCCATTGCATTTTCTTCTTCTGCATTAAGTAATTGAGTGGCTACAGGGTTACCGGACAATGCTTGAAAGGTGAGTGCTGAGACAAACTTCAGAGCTGATGAAGTCATAACAACTCTAACTTCACAATTTTGTTTACGTAACAGACGGACTAGTTCTGCTGATTTGTATGCAGCGATACCCCCGCAAACAGCTAATAATATTCGTTTATTCATTGTTTTATCCATAACCGACAATTATGGCAAATTTACGCAAACTCTTCTATGCTTAAATTTTTAGACAGGGAGCTATAGCTAATGATGACTATTAAGGATTGGCCGGCAGAAGAGCGTCCGCGAGAAAAGCTATTAGAACAAGGCTCTGAGGTATTAACAGATGCAGAGTTATTAGCTATTTTTTTACGCACAGGGATAGCAGGTAAAACAGCGGTTGATTTAGCGCAAGATTTGTTAATGCAGTTTGGTTCCTTACAAGCGTTGTTAGAAGCTGATCAAACAAAATTTTGCCAAGGAAAGGGTCTGGGAAGTGCAAAATATGCTCAGCTTCAAGCTGTTTTAGAAATGGCTAAGCGGCATTATGTAGAAATTTTGCAACGAGGAAGTGCTTTAACCAGTCCAGAAGCAACAAGAGCCTATTTGAGTGCTCAATTACGAAATTATAGTTATGAGGTATTTGCCTGTTTGTTTTTAGATAATCAACATCGTGTGATTGTTTTTGAAGAGTTATTTCAAGGAACTATTGATGGGGCTAGTGTTTACCCTAGAGAAGTAGCAAAAAAAGCACTGGCTCATAATGCTGCAGCTGTTATTTTTGCACATAACCACCCTTCAGGTGTCAGTGAACCTAGTCAGGCTGATAAACATATTACTGAAAAGTTAAAACAGGCTTTGTTACTATTTGATATTCGTGTACTGGATCATTTTATTATTGGGGATGGGGCGCCATACTCTTTTGCAGAGCATGGCTTGTTGTAGCTGCTGTGATCTTATGTTTCGTAGTGGTTTGTAGAGCGGACTTCAGTCCGCTATAAAGGCAGTTTATGTCGGGTATTGCGGACTGAAGTCCGCTCTACAATTCATAAGTTGTGGAGTGATGAGAACCCAATTATATTTTAGTTAATATAGTTTCAGCTTCAGCATATTTAGCGCCACAAACCTCAGTCACTTCTTTGGGCAAGCTTGGTCCTGGTGCTGTTTTGTCCCAATCTAGAGTTTCTAAATAATCACGAATATATTGTTTATCAAAGCTTGGCGGGCTAATACCTACTTGGTATTTGTCTGCTGGCCAAAACCTAGATGAGTCTGGCGTTAATGCTTCATCAATCAGATATAAAGTACCTTCATCGTCTAAACCAAATTCAAATTTGGTATCAGCAATAATAATTCCTTTTTCTTTGGCAAATATAGCGGCTTCTGTATAAAGCGCTATGCTAACTTGTTTGATTTTTTCGGCAATTTCTTCACCTAATAAAGGAATGGTTTGTGCAAAAGAAATATTTTCATCATGATCCCCGACAGCAGCTTTAGATGAAGGTGTGTAGATTGCTTCAGGTAATTGCTGTGCCTGTTGTAAACCTTTAGGTAAGGTAATACCACATACAGCACCTGAATTTTGATAATCCTTCCAACCTGAACCGATAAGATAACCTCTAACAATGGCTTCAACAGGTAAGGGTTTTAGGCGTTTAACAATAATTGCACGTCCGCTTACTTGAGCACGTTCTTCTTTGTTAGGAATAACATCTTCTAAGGTAAGGTCAGCTAAATGATTCGGAATCACATGTTTAGTTTTTTCAAACCAAAAATTAGATACACTGGTTAAAACACGACCTTTACCTGGAATGGGATCAGGAAGAACCACATCAAAAGCAGATAATCTATCTGTTGTTACAATAAGCAGGTGTTTATCATCAATTTCATAGATGTCTCGTACTTTTCCTCGAGAGAGTAAATTTAAGTTTGAAATTGAAGATTCAAAAAGGGCAGCAGGAGCGTTCATAAAAGCTTGATAATTAGTTTATATATGATGAATCAATATATTTTATCATTAAAAGTAAAGATAGATAAAAGACTAGTTGTGAGAGTTTTGTACTTTTGTATGAGTAACGGTAGAGGATAAAGCTTCAAAAATGAATTGAGTCATTTATTGTGTTAAATGACGCGGTTTATAAGGCAAAAGGCTCAAATTAATGATTTTTTTATGAGATGAATGAGGTGTGTTGAAATAATCTATGTATTTAGAGCTGTTGAAGGGGGTATTTATTTGGTGTGTTAATTGCTTACAAAAGTGTTAATTATCAAGCTGAATTAAACTAAATATAATAATGAAACAATATTTTTTTGCTGGGTCAGTTGGATGATGCGCGTTATTAGTTTTGTATATTTATTACCTGGTTTAGTATTAATTACAATTGTTAGCCTTTTAGCATGGTATAGCGCTGTGTATACAGTACTTGGTCCTGTTGCTCTAGCCATTATTTTTGGGTTGATTGTTGGTAATACTTTTAAAGTAAGCTCGGCTTTCCAGTCTGGAATTATTTTTGCTGAAAAAAAAATACTGGCATTCGCTATTATTTTATTAGGGTTTCAATTAGATCTTTCTGTTTTTAAAGCATTAGGCGCTGAAGTTTTGGTTTTTATTGTGTCTATCGTACTTCTTTCATTATGTATTGGATATATGGTTGCCAGAGCTTGCAAGCTATCACCTACATTTTCATTATTGTTAGCCGTAGGTAATTCAATTTGTGGTTCGGCTGCAATTGCTGCGGTAGTGCCGTTAATTAAACCTAAACAGTTTGAAACAGGGCTTTCTATTTCTGTGGTAAATTTATTGGGAACTCTAGGGATTTTCGTTGTTCCTTGGCTTGCAAGCTATTTTTTAGAAATGAATTCGTTTACCAATGGAATTGTGATTGGTGGTACTTTACAATCGATAGGGCAAGTGACAGCAGCAGGTTTTAGTCTTAACAATGAAACGGGTGAAATAGCTCTGCTTGTTAAGATGGGGCGTATTCTTATGTTATGTCCCATGGTGCTTTTTTTGAGTGTATTTATGCACTTTAGGGAAGGGGCAACTGATAAAAAAAGACGTTGTCCAATTCCGTTGTTTATCATATTGTTTGTGGCGGTTATTTTAATTAATAATAGTTATGTTATACCTGAACAAATGCTATTAACGCTTAAAACGCTTACAAAATTTTTATTAATAGCTGCAATGGCAGGCTTTGGCTTGAAGATTAATTTATCGATGATTATTCAGCAAGGCGCAAAGTCTTTGTTTGTTGGTTCTACTGTGTTTATGTTTCAGATTGTTTTTACCCTATCATTTGTTGCTTTATTTTTTCCCCCTTACTCAAATTGGTTTCATAGTTTATTCAGTCAGCTTGAATTGTTGATGAGCTGGAAGGATATATTTTTACCTTTTATGTAATAAAAAGTGTAGTCAATTGATTGTGCTATATTTTTGTTGATTTAAGTCGAGTGGCTATCACATGGTTTAAAGTACTGAGTACTGATTAATCTTCACTGTTTTGTTAGAGGCTGTTAATTTAACTGACTTATTAGCCGTAGGTGTCTTTGGCTGGTTTTTTAAGGCTAAAGAGACTGTGAATGTATTAGTTTTTAGCCCTCTTCTCTTTGGAAAAAGGGGGGCAAAGACAGAATGCTTTCACCGTCTCTAAAGTCTTCGTCACCAAAATCACTGTCTTTTTTCTTATCTTAATGATATATCGGCTAATCGGATTTCTTGATTGCCGAGAGGTGTACCCTTTGTGAGTCATAAAACTGAGGAAATGATAGAATAAGCCCCTGGATATTATTGAATAAGGTAGTAAAAAATGAGTTGGCTGGGTAAAGTTGTAGGCGGTGCATTTGGTTTCTTAATGGGGGGACCATTAGGTGCTATTTTGGGTGCATCGGTAGGTCATCAGTTTGATGCTGGCTTGCAAGGGATGGATGAAGAAGAAGGCTTGAACCCTGGCGACCAGCATCGAGTACAAATGGCTTTTTTTACTGCAACTTTCTCGGTAATGGGGCATATAGCAAAAGCTGATGGGCGTGTTACTGCCGATGAAATTAATTTAGCCAAAAGAGTGATGGATGAGCTGGCTTTATCCGGTGATATGAGAAAAACAGCGATTAATCTATTTGAGCAAGGAAAGTCGGCAGATTTTCCATTAGATGATGTGCTGGATCAATTTCGTAGAGAGTGTCATAGAAGAACGCATCTTATTGGTATGTTTTTAGAGCTTCAAATTCAGGCGGCTTATGCTGATGGCTCATTAGATCAGGCAGAAGAAAGTGTATTACATAGAATTTGTGAGCATCTAGGTATTTCAAGGTTTGAATATCAACGGATAAAATTACAATTTCAAGCTCAGCAACGGTTTTATAGTCATAGTCAACAGCAGCAGGATAGTAACCGTTTAGATGATGCTTATGCGGTATTAGGGGTTGATAAATCAGCAACCGATGCCGAGGTTAAAAAATCTTACCGAAGATTAATGAGTCAACATCATCCTGATAAATTAGTGGCAAAAGGCTTGCCTGAAGAAATGATGACAATTGCCAAGGAAAAGACTCAGAAAATAAGAAAGGCTTATGAGGTAATAAAGGAAAGTAGGTGATTGAGCTCTTAACAGCAGAGACGTTATTGCTAACGTCTCTGCTGAATAGAAATTAACGAAACATATCCTTGTTAACAGCTTTAACCATTGCAATTTTTGATGTAATCAAACCTCTGTCAACTTGTTCTTTTAAATTTTGATCTAAGGTTTGCATACCATCTTTTTTACCTGTTTGAATGGCAGAATACATTTGAGCAACTTTAGCTTCTCTGATTAAATTACGGATAGCAGGTGTTCCAACCATAATTTCATGGGCAGCAATTCGGCCACCACCCACTTTTTTAAGTAAGGTTTGAGAAATAACGGCCTGTAAAGATTCTGAAAGCATAGAACGAATCATATCTTTTTCTGCAGCGGGAAAAACATCAATAATACGGTCAATGGTTTTGGCAGCTGATGTGGTATGCAATGTACCAAAGACTAAATGACCAGTTTCTGCGGCAGATAAAGCTAAACGGATGGTTTCTAAATCTCGCATTTCCCCGACCAGAATAATATCTGGATCTTCCCTCAGTGCAGAACGTAATGCGGCATTAAAACTTTGAGTGTCTCTATGTACTTCTCGTTGATTGATTAAGCACTTTTTACTTTCGTGAACAAATTCGATAGGGTCTTCAACAGTTAAAATATGAGCATAATCATTTGCATTAACATGGTCGACCATTGCCGCTAAGGTGGTTGATTTACCTGAACCCGTTGGCCCTGTTACTAACACTAGGCCACGAGGTTTTTTACAAAGTTCTTCAAAAAACTTAGGCGCGTTTAATGTTTCTAAAGATAGGACTTCTGAGGGAATTGTTCTGAAAACCGCGGCAGCTCCTCGTTCTTGATTAAAAGCATTTACACGAAAACGAGCAACGCCAGGTAAATCGAAAGAGAAATCAGTTTCTAAAAACTCTTCATAATCCTTACGCTGTTTATCATTCATAATGTCATAAATCAGCGCATGGACTTCTTTATGATCTAAATCAGGAATATTAATTCTACGAATATCCCCATCCACCCTGATCATTGGGGGAAGCCCCGCAGAAAGGTGTAAATCTGATGCTTTATTTTTAACTGAGAAGGTTAATAATTCAGCGATATCCATAGAAGTCTCCACAATATTAAATTTAAATTATGTTTATAAACATAGTTCAAGTCTTTGTGTTTTTAAAGGACTGGGGTTTAATAGAGACAATTAAAATTTAGTTTTTTGGGTTATGAGTCAGATAAAACAACGCTTATTAAAAATAAAATCTCAAATTCGTCATGCAGAGTTTGCAACGGGGCGAGAGAAAGGTTCTGTGCAGTTATTGGCAGTGAGTAAAACCAAACCAGCATCGGATATTGTTATTGCCTATCAAGCTGGACAGCGACTATTTGGAGAAAGTTACTTACAAGAGGCATTGCAAAAGCAACAAGCATTAGCTGGTTTTGATATTACCTGGCATTTTATTGGCCCTATACAATCAAATAAAACTAAAGCTATAGCAACTAATTTTAGCTGGGTACACAGTGTAGATCGATTGAAAATTGCTAAACGCTTAAGTGAGCAGCGGCCAGATTATTTACCTGCATTAAATATTTGTTTGCAAGTTAATATTAGTCATGAAGAAACAAAAGCAGGCGTTACTCTTGAGCAATTACCTGCTTTGATTGATGAGGTCAGGCAATTACCTAAAATTTGTTTACGGGGCGTTATGGCTATTCCCGAGCCAAATACTGAATTTGAGCGTCAATGCCAGCCTTATCGATCTCTTTATCAAGCCGTTAAGTCTTTAGATTTAATAGAGTTAGATTGTTTTTCTTTTGGAATGACAGGTGATTTAAAAGCCGCTATAGCGGAAGGCTCAACAATAGTAAGAATTGGAACAGCTTTGTTTGGTGAAAGGTCTTATAAATAAATTTATATGGCTATGACACAAACTCAGGTTAAAACAAGATGAGAGTTTAGAATGCTGTAGAGCGGACTTCAGTCCGCTATCATTTAATATAACGACCTTTATGGCGGACTAAAGTCCGCCCTACAATAGGTAACCTTATAGTCTTTAGATTTATACCGCGACCAATAGGTCCCTCCTACTTGGTTTCCTCTATTAAGATAGATATTTGAGAAATAATAGCTTCTAATTGCTGAAATAAGCCAATAATAAAATCAATAGCTAATGGCTGAGAAAGCATTAACTTAATCCCCATACCAAATAGTAATAATGCAATTAATGGACGTAATACATTATCAGGTAGCTTTTTTCCAATTAAACTGCCTAGGTAAATTGCAGGAACGCCCCCCACTAATAAACCCATTAGAAGGCTGAAATCAACACTGCCAAAGTGTAAATGCCCTAAGCCAGCAATAGCTGTTAAGGGAACGGCATGAGCTATATCAGTTCCAACAATAGCAATAGATGATTTACGAGGATAAAGTAAAAAAAGAAAAGCTGAACCAATAGCTCCAGCACCCACGGAAGAAAGCGTTACTACACAGCCTAAAATACAACCTGCAAATACGGTAATTAAAGGTCTGTAAGCTCTAACAAAATTAACTAAGGAACTATCACCATGATTGGAATGGATAAAATTCAGTAAGCGGCTTTTAATAATAATGATAAAGGACGTTAAAATCAGCATTACGCTGAGAGTCAGCATAATGATGTTATCAAAATTAACCCCAGCCTTTTTTAGGTGCTCTAAAAGTAAAATGGTAATAATTGAACAAGGAATACTGCCTGAGCCTAAAAGAAAAACCACTTTCCAATCAACGGTACGGTTTTTATGGTGAAAATAGATACCACTGCATTTAGTTAATGCGGCATACAATAAGTCTGTCCCAACAGCAATGGCAGGTGATATGCCAAAGCCTAAAACTAGGATGGGTGTCATTAATGACCCGCCTCCCACGCCCGTTAATCCAATAACTAAACCAACTAAAGCGCCCGCTGCGATATGAAAAAGTTCCACAATAAATAAGCTGTATCTGTAAAAAAGAGAGCAAATATAACGGAAGTTGTATATATTTAAAAGTGATTTAAAAATATATTGTTATTCCAAAAAGAGATAATAATGAAGTTGCAACAATTACGATACTTACTGGAAATTGAAAAACAAAACTTAAATATATCTAAAGCAGCTGTTGTTTTGTGTACTTCTCAATCAGGCGTTAGCAAACAAATCAAGTTATTAGAGGATGAGCTTGGAGTCGAGTTATTTGAACGTAATAGTAGAAAACTAACGGCATTAACAA
>CAJVYL010000037.1 GCA_913009265.1 uncultured Methylococcales bacterium | reverse complement strand
GCTTGCATAATGCTACCAATTTCATCAAATTCAGTTAGCCCCATATCAGCGGCAGTTACGTTAACTAAGATGCCTTTGGCGCCTTGCAAGTTAATATCTTCTAATAAAGGACATGCAATTGCTTTTTCTGCAGCTTCTCGCGCACGGTTTTCACCAGTTGCAGCACCAGAGCCCATAATAGCTGCGCCCATATTTGCCATAACTGTTTTAACATCAGCAAAATCGACATTAATTAAGCCTGGATGAGTAATCAACTCTGTAATGCCTTGCACAGCATCTAATAAAACATCATTAGCAGCTTTAAAAGCATTAGTCACAGATAAATTACCACCTAACACTGGAAGTAGTTTTTGATTTGGAATAATAATAAGTGAATCAACATATTTTTCTAATTCACAAATTCCTTCCTCAGCAACCAACTTTTTCTTTTGCCCTTCAAAATCGAAAGGCTTGGTAACAACAGCAACAGTCAACACGCCCATTTCTTTTGCTACTTCAGCAATGACTGAAATTGCGCCAGTTCCTGTGCCACCACCCATACCAGCAGTTAAAAATACCATATCAGCACCATCAATAACTTCTCTTAGGTGATCTTTGTTTTCTTCTGCTGCTAATTTACCTATTTCAGGCTTTGTTCCCGCACCTAAACCTTTAGTAAGCTCAATACCCAGCTGCACCTTTGTTTCAACATTTAATCTGCGTAAAGCCTGTGCATCTGTATTTGCACAAACAAATTGCACACTATCAATATGACTTTCAATCATATGGTCAACAGCATTACCACCGCCGCCACCAACGCCAATGACCTTTATGACCGCCCCATCACTACACATATCCATTAATTCATATTTCATTTTCACGTCCTCAATCACACCAACACAATTCAAAAATTACCTTGAAACCAATTCTTCATTCTGGCCAATATCCCATCACCACCATTTCCTTCATCAAGCCTGCCATTATGGTCTTTGCCATATAACAATAGCCCTACCCCTGTAGAATAAATGGAATTTTGTACTACATCACTTAAGCCTGAAACATGCTGAGGAACTCCCATACGCACAGGCATATGAAAAATTTCTTCAGCTAAATCTACTAAACCCTGAACTTTAGAGCTTCCTCCAGTTAGTACTACTCCGGCTGCAATAAGATCTTCATACCCACTTCGTCTTAATTCAGCTTGTACTAACAACATTAATTCTTCATACCTTGGCTCAACAATTTCAGCTAAATTTTGTGCTGAAATTTTCCTAGGCTCTCTGTCACCTATACTTGGCACATTAATCATTTCGTCTGTGCTTACAAGCTGTGTTAAAGCACAGGCATATTCACACTTTATCTCTTCTGCACTTTTTGTCGGCGTTCTTAATGCTACTGCTATATCATTTGTAACCTGATCGCCTGCAATTGGAATAACGGCTGTATGCTTAATTGCCCCTTCAGAGAAAATTGCGATATCAGTAGTTCCCCCACCTATATCTATTAAACAAACACCCAGTTCTTTTTCATCCTCGGTTAATACCGATGTGCAAGAAGCTAATTGCTCTAAAACAATATCTTCTACTTCCAAGCCACAACGTCTAATACATTTAATGATATTCTGAGCGGCACTGACACTTCCTGTCACCATATGAACCTTGGCTTCCAGTCTAATCCCTGACATGCCTATCGGTTCTTTAATACCTTCTTGCTGATCAATAACAAACTCTTGAGGCAAAATATGCAGTATTTTTTGATCCGCAGGTATCGCTACAGCACGAGCCGAATCAATCACCCGATCAATATCGTATTGCATGACCTCTTTATCTTTTATTGCCACAATGCCATGCGAGTTTAAGCTTTTAATATGGCTACCAGCAATACCAGCAAAAACAGATTGAATTTGGCAGCCAGCCATTAACTCAGCTTCTTCTATCGCTCGCTGAATTGAGTGAACGGTTGATTCCAGGTTAACAACCACACCTTTTTTTAATCCCTTTGATGGTGCTTTACCTATACCAATAATTTCAATTTCATCACTACCGGTATGCTCAGCCACAATAGCGGCCACCTTTGATGTACCGATATCTAACCCTACAATAATATTCCGCTCTATTTTTTTTGCCATCTTCAATATGCTTTATGTTTTGTTCATTTCAGCTATTTTTTTCCAATCTATTTTTGCTTCACCTTGCTTCCACGTTAAGGCGTATCCATTTGAATACCTCAAATCAACTTCTGCAATTTCTGCTATCTGCTCTTTTCTTAATAAATAGACCGTCTTTAAAAATCGCTGTATTTTTTTTAAAGGTTGGTTTCTTCCCGCATTTAATAGCATTTCATTTTGTAACTTTATATTCCAAGCTCTTCTTTCATTAATATGAAATTCAGCCAATGTCATCCCTCTTTCAAATAATTCTGACGACACATCATCCATCACTTTTAGCATTTTTACTTCATAGCCCTTAGGACCAACAAGTAAAGGTAAAAAACTAAAATCATTTATTTCATTAGGTTTAAATATTTCACCTTTTATATTTAGTAAACCATCATACCCCCAACGTACTACAGGGGTTTGCTCACTAATTGTTATATTAATTGCATCAGGCCACACTCTCTTAACTCTTACAGACTCCACCCAAGGCAAGCCTTCTACAGAAACTTGAATCTGCTGAATATCAGTATTATAAAAACCATTAACAACCTGCTCCCTCAGCAGCTGCTTTATTTTATCTTTTTCTATATATTGAAAGGCACCTTCAATTCTTACATATTTAACAGGTAACCAATCAGCCCCCTGCGCTTTTACTTCTTGCCAACCTGTCCAGCTCGCCCCTAGCACAACAACCAAACCAATAAAAAAGTAAATGGTCGCTTTATTCATTCACTGTCGTTTCTAAAATACGCCAAACTAACTCGTCAAAGTTACATCCCTCTGCCTTTGCTGCCATTGGAACTAAACTATGGTCTGTCATACCTGGCACTGTATTAACTTCAATTAATTGAGCATTTCCATTGCTATCAATAAATACATCAACCCGTCCCCAGCCAGTAACACCAACAACTTTGCAAGCCTCAACAGCCAGCATTTTTAATTCTTTTTCCTGCTCTGCGGTTAACCCACAAGGGCAATGATATTGAGTGCTATTTGATCGATATTTAGCATCATAATCATAAAAAGCATTATTTGTTTCCAATCGAATCACTGCTAATGCTTCACCATCTAATACCGCTACGGTATATTCATCTCCCTTTACCCAAGATTCGGCAAAAACATCACATTGATAGTTTTCAGCAACAGTTAAAGCCTTTATTAATTCTTCTTTATTACTAGCCTTACTCATTCCAATGCTAGAACCTTCTTGAGCTGGTTTAACAATTACCGGGAAACCTAAATTTTCAATACAAGGATCTATATCATCACTCTTAGTTAAGACGAACCATTTAGGAGTATCTAAACCTGCGCCTTTCCAGCATAGCTTTGTTCTTAATTTATCCATGGTTAATGCTGACGCCATAACGCCAGAACCTGTGTAAGGTATTTTTAGAGCATCTAAAACACCTTGTAATTCACCGTCCTCACCTCCTCGGCCATGAATAATATTAAAAACTCTATCTATTTTTTGCCCTGCCAATGCCTCAATCAAATTTTCTTTAACATCAATAGCAACAGCATCTACACCTTGTTCCTTCAATGCATCAAATACAGCTAAACCACTTTTAATGGAAATTTCTCTCTCTGCAGAGTTCCCTCCCATTACTACCGCTACTCGCCCAAACTTATCGGCACTTTGAACAGTGATTGGTTTCACAATACTTCGCCTACTCTACAAACCTCAGTATTTAAACTAATATCGAATTGCTGTTTCACTTTCTGCTGAATATAAGCAATTAATGCTTCAATATCTGCCGCAGTGGCATTGCCAGTATTCTCAATAAAATTTGCATGTTTTGGTGAAACGCATGCTCCACCAACTTTATAACCTTTAAGCTCACAAGCCTCTATCAATCTTGCTGCATAATCACCCGGTGGGTTTTTAAATACTGAGCCACAGGTCGGTTTATTGGTTGGCTGTGTTTGGCCTCGTTTTTCTAATAATGATTTTATTTTTAACTGACTAAGCTCTGATTCACCTTTACTCAGTTTTAATTCAACGGCAATAAACCATTCATTAGCCAAACCTTTGACAGATCTATAATCAACTTCAAAATCGTCAGCATTTCGTTTTGTCACTTCACCACTTGCATTGACTATTTCTACGCTATCAACAATATTCCAAGTTTCACTACCGAAAGCACCAGCATTCATTTTTAATGCACCGCCCATTGTTCCTGGAATGCCGGCTAAAAACTCAGCACCAGTCAATCCAAGCCCTGTGCAAAACTTTGCTACATGCGCACATGGCACACCAGCTTCTACATAAATTTTTTCGGCATCAATTAACTGCATATCTTTTAATCGGCCACGTGTATTAACGACAGTTCCTTTAATTCCACCATCTCTGACTAATAAATTACTACCTAAACCCAACCAATACACATTTTCCGGCTTAGGCAATGCTTTAAGAAAATCAATTAAATCTTGTCTATTTTCAGGCAAATACATTTTTTCTGCTGGCCCACCAACGCGCCAACTTGTGTATTTTGCTAAAGGCTCATTTTTTAATAAAGTGCCTTTCATTTTTTTAAAGCCATTGTTAATTTTTCAGGTAATTCAGCAGAAATTTGTCCTACATTCCCTGCACCCATTGTTAACAACACATCACCTTCTTTAACGATACCCGCTAAAATAGTTGCTAATTCAGCATGATCTTTTACAAATACAGGATCAACTTGCCCTCTAACTCTAATAGCTCTTGATAACGCTTGGCCATTTGCACCTGTAATTTCAGCTTCTCCTGCAGTATAAACATCTAACAAAACTAAAACATCAACGGTAGAAAGCACATCTACAAAATCTTCAAATAAATCTCTAGTTCGCGTATATCTATGTGGTTGAAAGACAACTACCTTACGTCTACTTGGCCACGCTTGACGCATTGCCTCTAAAGTCGCGCCAACTTCTCTTGGGTGATGACCATAATCATCAACCAATGTGATATGTCCATCAGCACATTCAATATCACCATTTAACTGAAACCTTCGCCCAATACCTTTAAAGTTTTTCAAACTTTTTATAATGGCTTCATCTTCTACATCTAACCGTGTTGCAATTGCTATAGCCGCTAAAGCATTTAACATATTGTGCCAACCTGGCATATTCAGCGTTACTCGTAGAGTTTTATGATCTCCCCAACGCTCCACAGTAAATGATGTTTGCAATCCATCCTGTTTAATCTCTGTTGCTCTCACATCAGCATCTTTATGTATGCCATATGTTTTTACTGGCTTTGCGATGTCTGACAATATTTCTTGTACACCTAAATCGTCATGACACATAACAGCCAAGCCATAAAAAGGTAGATGATGCAAAAACTCTAAAAAGGTATCTTTCAAACGCTGATAGCTACCTCCATAGGTTTCCATATGATCTCTATCAATATTTGTAACTACCGCCATCATAGGTTGTAAGTGCAAGAATGAAGCATCACTTTCATCAGCCTCTGCCACTAAATACTGCCCTAAACCCAATTTAGCATTGGTTCCAGCACTATTTAAACGCCCACCAATTACAAAAGTTGGATCCAATCCACCTTCTGCAAGTATGCTTGCCGCTAAACTTGTTGTTGTCGTTTTTCCATGCGTTCCAGCTACAGCAATACCAAATCTAAAACGCATTAATTCTGCAAGCATTTCAGCTCTAGGAATAACAGGCACCCTATTTTCATAGGCGGCTTTAACTTCTTCGTTTTTTCTATCTACCGCAGTAGAAGTAACAACTACATCTACATTTTCTACATTTTCTTTACAGTGCCCAATATGTACAATGACACCGTTCTGCTCTAAGCGTTGTGTAACAGCGCTTTCTCTTATATCTGACCCAGAAACTTCATAGCCTAAATTTGATAGCACTTCAGCAATACCACTCATTCCGGTACCACCAACACCTACAAAATGAATTTTCTTTATGACACCGAGTAATTGTGTAGGTCTTTGTATATCTGGCATATTCATTATTTTGCTTCCTGAATACAAATATTAGCTACAACAGCTGTTGCGTCCAATTTTGCTTTATCTTTTACTGCTTTACCCATTTGTTTTAATGAGCTCTTAACATGCTGAATTGCCATAATTAATGACGTTTCATTAAATTCACTTTGCACTAATAAAACTGCGCCGCCCTCATCATACAAATACTTTGCATTAGCTGTTTGATGGTCATCAATCGCATGAGGTAGTGGAATAAAAATAGCAGGTATTCCTGCTGCAGCTATCTCACTTACTGTCATTGCCCCGGAACGACAAATAACCACATCAGCCCACTGATAGGCTGAAGCAATATCATCTATAAACTCGATAGCTTTAGCTTCAATACCTAGTTCTTGGTATTTTTTAGTAACGAGTTCTAATGAAGCAGTACCCGTTTGGTGTTTAATTTCTATATCACCTAAATGGGCGGCAGTTGCTGGTACAGTGTCATTTAAAATCTTTGCACCTTGGCTTCCACCTACTACTAATATACGAAATGGTCTTTCTACCTCTTCTGACCAAAGTTCTTTTTCTGGAAAGTCTAAAAAATGAGTTCTTAACGGGTTTCCGGTAAAAACTGCATTTGCTGTAGAAGGAAAACTTCCCGGAAATGCCTCAAGCACTTTATCTGCTTTCTTTACTAGCAATCTATTGGTTGTCCCTGGGATTCTATTTTGCTCATGAATAACCAAGGGAATCCCCATCAAATTAGCAACGACTCCTCCAGGACCTGCAACATAACCGCCCATACCTAAAACAACATCAGGCTTACGTCTGCTAAAAATGCGATAAGCTTCCCAAAAAGCTTTAAGTAAAAGTCTTGCATTAGTTACTTTTGCTGCAAACCCTTTCCCTCGAATACCTTGTACAGATAACCAATCTATTTCAATCCCATTCGCTGGAATGACTTTACTTTCCATTCCTCGCTGAGTACCCATCCAACTGACGTCCCAGTCTTTTCCTTTTAAATAATGAGCAACCGCAAGCGCAGGGAATACATGCCCCCCAGTACCACCTGCCATAATTACAATACGTTGCCCCATTAAACCTGTCCTCGACTCTCTTTTATTTGTTTTTCTTTCACTTCACTATGCACTCGAAATAATAAAGCCATCGCAGCACACATAACAATCATACTTCCACCACCATAGCTCATCAGTGGTAGTGTTAATCCTTTGGTAGGCAAAATCCCCATATTGACCCCCATGTTGACAAAAGCCTGGAAACCAAACCAAATACCTAATCCATAGGCGGTAAAAGCAGCAAATTTATTCCCTACTTTTTCTGCCTCTACTGCTAGCGAAAAAGCATGCCAGATCAATAAACTAAACAGAGTAATAATACTCAGCACACCAACCAATCCCAACTCTTCAGCAACAACAGAGAATAAAAAGTCTGTATGCGCTTCTGGTAAATAAAATAACTTTTGAATACCACTACCCAAACCGACTCCAAATATCTCCCCTCGCCCAAACGAGATTAATGCTTGTACCAGTTGAAACCCTGTATTTTGTGCATCAGCCCATGGATCGATAAACCCTGTTACCCTTGCCCATCGGTAGGGTGAAAAATACACCAGCAACATAGCTAATATTGCAACAACAGTAATTAATATTAAAAACTGCCATAACCTCGCGCCACTTAAATACATAACACCCATTGCTATCACTAAAATAACAACAGCTGAACCAAAATCAGGTTCCAACAATAACAATACACATGCTATAGAAAACAATAACAAAGGTTTTACTAAGCCATATGTTGATTGCTGTACATGTTCTTGATGTCTTGTGACATAACCAGCCATGTAAACAACCGAGATAAACTTAACAATCTCAGATACTTGTATTCTTAACCCAGCAACAGACATCCATCGAACACTGCCTTTTACTTTAATACCTATTCCAGGTATCAAAACAAATACCAGTAATGCAATTCCAACTATAAATAACCATGCTCCTGATTGCTCCCATAACCTCAGGGGAATATTCACGACCACACCTGCAGTGACAAGACCCAAAACTATATGTATCAATTGCTTAGTCGGGTAATACATATAATCATGATTACTCATCTTATCTCCTAAATGAAGAGAAGATGAGGTCACGATAATAAACCCCATCACTAATAAACTTATACAAATAAACAACAGGAAATAGTCTAAATAAAATCTTTGTGTTGCTTCATTACTCACGCAACTAACTCCATCACTGCTGATGTAAACTTGTCTCCTCTGTCCTTATAGTTTTTATATTGATCAATACTTGCACAAGCAGGACTTAGTAAAACACTATCGCCATCAACTACTAAAGTTGCAGCTAACTGTACAGCTTGCTTTACACTTTCAACTTTGTAGGTAGGAACACTGCCATTAATTGCAGCATCAATCATATCTGCATCTTTTCCCATCAAAACAACACTTTTTGCCTTTGCTTTGACGGCAGGAATCAATTCATTCATATCAGCACCTTTTGCATCACCACCCGCTATCAAAACAACTTTATTTTGATAACCTTCAAGTGCAGCTACGCAAGCACCAATATTGGTTGCTTTAGAGTCATTAACCCAAGTCACCCCTTTTACATTGGCCACTCGTTGCATTCTATGATTTAAACCTTTAAATTTTCGTAATCCATCACACATTGCCTTTTTATCTAAACCAATAGCAGTTCCTATTGCTAAGGCGGCAAGTGCATTTGCTACGTTGTGCAACCCTTCTAGTGGTAAATCCTGTTGTTGCATCATTGGTTGATCATCGTGCATCAACCAGTTTTGGTCTTTATACTGTTGAAGGTGAAATCCTATATTTTTATGAATGCTAAAAAACTCTGTTTCCCTAGTTTTAATTTGCATTCCCTTAACAATCGAATCATCTTCATTTAATATCATCACACCATCGCCAGAAAACACATTTTGCTTTTCTTTTGCATAGCCTTTAATACCATCATGCCTATCTAAATGATCTGCTGATACATTCAATACAGTAGCTACTTTTGCATTTAACGACGACACTCTTTCCAACTGAAAACTTGAAAGCTCTATCACGTACAGCTCAATAGTTTCATCCAGTAAATCTAATGCAGGTATTCCTAAATTTCCACCAATTGCTGTTTTCATCTCAGCCGCTTGACCCATTGCACCCAGCATAGTGGTAACTGTACTTTTTCCATTTGATCCAGTAATAGCAACAATTGGTTTATCCGTACTACAAGCAAATAAATCAATATCACTCACTAAGCTTGCACCAATGCCCAAAGCCTTTTGAATAGAAACTTCCTGTAAAGAAACACCAGGGCTTACAATCAAATGCGTTGCAACATTAAAAGCTGCTTCATCAAAACCACCTGTAAAAACAGGGGTATCTGGGTATTCAGCTAACAAAGCATCATTTAGTGGTGGCTTATCTCTGCTATCTATCACCGCAAAAGAAATCGCTTGAGTATGTAAAAATTTAGCAACAGAAAACCCTGTATCACCCAACCCAACAACCAATACCTTTGAATCTTTATTCAAAGATAATTTGCTGTCTAATGATTTTGATATAGCGTCTCTATTCATTTCTATCTCAACTTCAATGTTGCGAGTCCAATTAGCACTAAAATAAAAGTAATAATCCAAAAACGTACAATAATTCTTGGTTCAGGCCAGCCTTTTAGTTCGTAGTGGTGATGGATCGGAGCCATTAGAAACACACGTTTCCCTCTCATTTTGAAGGAGGCCACCTGAATAATGACAGAAATTGTCTCAACGACAAATACCCCTCCCATAATCATCAACACAATTTCTTGTCGAACTAACACCGCTAAAATACCTAATGCAGCGCCTAAAGCTAATGCACCTACATCCCCCATAAATACCATCGCAGGGTATGCGTTAAACCATAAAAACCCTAAACCAGCACCAACCAGTGCAGCACAAAAAACGATTAACTCACCAGATTCTGGTAAAAAAGGAATCGCCAAATATTCTGCAAATTTAAAATTCCCAGAAAGATAAGCAAAAATCCCTAATGCAGCACCAACCATAACTGTCGGCATAATGGCTAACCCATCAAGCCCATCTGTTAAATTTACGGCGTTACTAGATCCAACGATCACCAGATAAGTAACAATAATATAAGCCCAACCCATATCAATTATTACATCTTTAAAAAAGGGCACAATATACTGTGTTTCTGCCGGCACTTGTGCAGTCATATACAAAAATATTGCAGCACCTAATGCAATGACAGATTGCCAAAATATCTTTGCCTTTGCAGATAATCCGTCACTATTACCTTCCATGACTTTTCTATAATCATCAACAAAGCCAATAATACCGTGCCCCAAAGTGACTATTAACACGACCCATATATACCGATTTTCTAAGTCAGCCCAAAGCAATGTACTGATGGCAATAGCAACTAATATTAAAGCGCCTCCCATTGTTGGCGTACCTGCTTTTTCGTAATGGCTTTCTGGGCCTTCTTCTCTAATTGACTGTCCAATTTTTTTTCTAGTCAATTTTCTTATCATCACTGGCCCGATGATAAAAGAAATAACTAATGCCGTTAATGCCCCTAAGATGGCTCTTAAAGTCAAGTATTGAAATACTCGAAAACCACCATCAAAATTCATCAAATAATCTGTTAAGTAAAGTAACATTTTTAACCTTTATGTCCTGTAATCTGTAACTATCGCTTCTACAATTCTTTCCATCTTTTGCGAACGAGACCCTTTAATTAATACCGCCTCATCCCCTTTTAACTCTGTCTCTAAATAAGCTATCAATTCTGCTTGTGAATCAAAAAAAGTGGCTCCTCTGCCAAATGAATGGGAGGTAGATTCTGCATCGGAGCCTATAGTTAGTAGCTGAGCTACATTCTTTGATTTAATTAATTCACCTAATTGTTGATGTTCTTTTACACTATCTATTCCTAATTCAGCCAATGCCCCCATTACAAACCAAGGCTCACCTTCACATTGCATCAACACATCTAAAGCTGCTTTTACTGAGCTTGGGTTGGCGTTATAGGTATCATCAATAATCAGATTTCCTTTTTTTCCAACCAATGGTTGTAACCTTCCAACCACAGGCTTAATTTTTTCCAACCCTTGTTTTATTTGTTGCAACTCAATCCCAAGTGCCAAACAACTTGCTGCTGCAGCCAATGCATTAATAACATTATGTTGCCCTGCTAAACCTAATTTAATAACAATTTCACCAGCAGCTGTTGATAACACAAACTGACTGGCAAATTCACCACCCTCTACCTTAGGCTTTATTTCTTTAGCTCTCACATCTGCTGACTCATGCACACCAAAACTAATAATTTTTCTGTTATCAGCTATTTCTGTCCATACATCATAAAACTCATCATCTCTATTTAGGATGGCAACACCATGATTGCTTAGGCCTGAAATAATTTCACCCTTAGCTTTTGCTACCCCTTCAAGACTTCCAAACCCTTCTATATGTGCCGCACCTACATTCGTGATAACAGCAACATCAGCTTGAGCATAACGACTGCTGTATGCAATTTCACCACTATGGTTTGCACCCATTTCAATAACTGCAAACTCATGTTCTTGTTGTAATTTTAATAACGTAAGTGGCACACCAATATCATTATTAAAATTACCTTGCGTAAACCAGACACTAGCATTTACATTCAAAATAGCTGCAATCATTTCCTTAACAGTGGTCTTACCATTACTACCTGTTACTGCAACTGTTTTTACCTTGGCTTGATTTTTCCAAGCCCCCGCTAATTCAGCTAATGCTAAATGAGCATCCTCTACCACTATTTGTGATAATTCAGTGTCACACTTATGCTCAACTAATACTGCACTTGCACCTGCGAGTTCAGCTTTATCAATAAAACTATGTCCATCAAAGTTAGCGCCTTTTATGGCGATGTATAAATCTGCTTTAGCTAATGTTCGAGTATCAATACTGGCAGCTGAAATAGCTAAATCTCTACCATATAAGTCGCCAGCAACTTCCTTTGCAATTTCACTCAATAACATTTCCATTACGACTCAACTCTTGCTAACAATGCTTTTTCAACCACTAACTGGTCACTAAATTCGTACTTAACACCCTGTATATCTTGATAATTCTCATGTCCCTTTCCTGCAACAACAATACAGTCACCTTTACTTGCTTTGGCTATTACGCTTTGTATTGCCTTTGCACGATTTTGAATGACTTCTGGATTGGTATTACCAAAGCCAGTCAAAATATCACTTACTATCTTTTCTGCATTTTCTGTTCTTGGATTATCATCAGTAATAATCACATGATCTGCTAATTTTTCTGCAATCGCGCCCATTTGGGCTCGTTTACCTTGATCTCTATTGCCACCACAACCAAAAACAACATGTAGTTTTTGTGAACAATATTTTCTTAACCCTAATAACACTTTTTCTAATGCATCAGGTGTATGTGCGTAATCTACAAAAACAAAAGGTTGCTCATCACCACCAAAACGTTCCATTCTTCCTATAACAGGTGCCAAAGTATTTACTTTGTTAACTGCTGTTTCTAAAGAAAACCCTTGAGCCAATAACACGGTAATAACAGCCAATATATTTTCTAAATTAAAATCACCTACAATACTGCTTTGCACAAAAGCTCGTTTTCCATGCCAACAAACTACAAACTCAATACCGTTTAAACTAAAACACACTTCATTTGCAGTAATGTTTTCTGCCGAATCAATCTCTTGCCCATTTACGCTAAAAGCCCAACGTTTGACTTGCTTAGCTGTAACCGCTAAAAACTTTTGACTGTTTTCATCATCTGCATTTACAACTACAAACTCTAGCTCAGGCCTTTTAAACAACGCTAATTTAGCATTCAAATAAGCAGACATTGAGCCATGGTAATCTAAGTGATCACGACTTAAATTAGTAAACACAGCTCCTTTAAAGTTAACCGCATTCACCCTACCTTGCTCTAAACCATGGGATGAAACCTCCATCACCACTGTCTTTTTCTTTAAATCAACAAAACCAGATAAAATCTGTTGGACATCTAAAGCATCAGGCGTGGTATTAACTGTTTTATTTAATACTCCCTTTTCACCCCAACCTAATGTCCCTATCACCCCACTTTCGGGTATTAGTTGTAATAGAAACTGGCTACATGTTGTCTTACCATTTGTTCCTGTTACACCAATTACATCAAGCTGTTTTGATGGTGATTGATAAAACCTATCCGCTATAAGCCCTAATTTTGTTGCTAAACTATTTACTTCAATCTTGTAGCAATTCAAAGAATCTAAAGAAAATGTATCACTTCCTTTTGCTTCATAAACAATGGCAAAAGCACCATTTTCAATTGCTTTCTGAGCATATACCAGCCCATGTTCCATAGCACCTGCAACAGCTATAAAAACAAAATCTTTTTTGACCTTCCTGCTATCAAGAGCAATGCCTTTAATCTCAGTTTTTTGTGTCTCAATTGAGCTATCAATTAAGCCTTGTAATAGTTCAGTTAAAGTCATTTTTCGTTCGTCAATAACACTGGCATGGTCTCTTCTTTATCAGGAGCAATGCCATACACTCTAAGTGCCCCAGCCATCACTTTGGAAAATATAGGTGCGGCTACTAAACCACCATAATATTTACCAGCACTAGGCTCATCAACCATTACTGCAATCACAAATCGAGGGTCACTAACAGGAGCCAACCCAACAAAAACAGCTAAGTATCGATCATCAGCATAACCACCCGCTGTTGCTTTCTTTACTGTTCCTGTTTTCCCTGCAACTCGATAACCATCTACTCTAGCTTGATAAGCTGTACCATCCCTTTTAATGACATGCTCCAGCATTGCTGTTACTTTTTTTGCTATATCAGCAGAAAAAACTCTTTTAGCATCATAATCCTCATCTCGCTTTAATATGCTAACTGAGTGTAATATGCCGTTATCAGCCAAAGCTGTATATGATCGAGCCAACTGTAAAACAGATACTGCAACGCCATACCCATACGATAACGTTGCATGCTCAAAATCATGCCAGCGCTGGAAATCTAATAGTATGCCACTCGCTTCACCAGGAAACCCTGCATTTGCTGAAAGACCAAAACCCAATTGGTTGTAACTATCCCAAAAGTATTCTCTCGGCATTTTTAAAGCAATTTTACTAACTGCAACATTGCTCGATTTTTTCAACACATGCATCAAATCCATCGTGCCGTAATTATGCACATCCTTAACTAAATTACGTCCCACTCGATAAAAACCATGAGTCTCTATCTGAATATTTTCTTTTACATAACCGCCCTCTAAAGCAGCAGCAACAACAAATGGTTTGACCACTGATCCAGGTTCAAATACATCCAACATCGCACGATTACGTACCGCACTAGCTTTTAAACCTTTTCGTGTATTTGGATTAAAAGCTGGCTGATTAACAGCAGCCAATATTTCTCCATTTTTTGCATCTAATACCACTAAAGATGCAGAAAATGCTTTATGTTTAACAAACCCTTCGTGTAGCGCTTTAAAAGCCAAGTATTGAATTCTTTGATCAATACTTAAAACAAGATCCTGCCCTGAAACAGGAGCCAGGATATTCTCAACATCTTTATCCTTAATAACTCGCCGCCGACCATCCCTTATAACTCGTTTTTTTCCCGCAATACCCTTTAGGCTTTGCTCATACCCTCGCTCCATTCCTTCTTGACCAACATCATCAACGTTGGTAAAACCCACTACATGAGCAGAAACAGCACCAGCGGGGTAATACCGCTTAAATTCTCTTTCAAAATAAACACCACTTATTTGCAATGCTTTAATTTTTTCAGCTAATAAAGGGTTGATTCGCCTTTTCAAATAACTAAAACGCGTTGTAGTCCCTTCCTTTAATAACTTATTTACTTTTTTGCTAGGTACTTTGAGCAGTTTTGCCGCTTGTCTAAACGTGGCTTCTTCATCCTTTTTAAAGAACTTAGGATTAACCCAAACCGACTCAACAGGCGTACTAATTGCTAATGGCTCATTATTCCTATCTAAAATCTTACCTCTATAGGCAGGCACAGATACCGCACCAACATGTCGCCTATCACCCTGTTGCTGTAGAAACTGCGTATCCAAAACCTGTAAAAACACAGCTCGCCCAGCTAGAACAGCCATTCCAAGTAACATGACAGCCAATAATAACTTTCGTCTTATCTCAAACTTATTAGACTTAGCATGAGGGGCGACTGATATATGTTTTGTCCCACTCATACCTATGGTTTAAGATAAATTATTTTTTCACGTGATGGCATTTGTAGTTTTAATTTTTTTTTCGCCACCCGTTCCACTCTATTCTCTTCAGTTAAAGTCGTCAGTTCTAATTGCGATTGCCCCCATTCCACCTCATAACTATCCAAGATATTTTCTTGCTCTTGAATAGCTATAAATAATGCTCGTGATTGATATTTACTACCAATAACAGCTAAAGAAGAACACAGTAAAATAATAAGCAACCCTGCAATTAAATAACTATAAGAAAAAGACACAAGCTAAACTCTTTCTGCTACTCGCATAACAGCACTTCTCGCTCTTGGGTTTTGTTTTAATTCAACCTTTCCCGCTTTAACTGCTTTTCCTAGCTTCTTCAAAACACCTTGCTCAATATCAGCTTCTTTAACTGGCAACCTACCTGGATTATATTTTCGCCCAGACTCATTTCTAATAAAGCGTTTTACAATTCTGTCTTCTAATGAATGAAATGAAATAACCACCATTCGTCCACTAGGTGCCAAAATATTCATAGCTTGCTGAAGACTACTTTTTATTTCTTCTAGCTCGTTATTTATCTCAATTCTTATTGCTTGAAAGCTCCGTGTTGCCGGGTGCTTATGTTTCTCTCTTTTAGGCACCACACCTTCAATCAATTTTGCTAAATCTAAAGTTGTTACTAATGGTTTCTCTTCTCGCCTTTCCATCACTGCAGCAGCAATACGTCGAGCAAAGCGTTCTTCACCATATTCAAACAATACTTTAACTAAATCTTTTTCTTCAACTTGTTGTAACCACTCAGCAGCTGATAAGCCAGCACTATCATCCATCCGCATATCTAAAGGACCTTCCCTCATAAAGCTAAAACCTCTTAAAGAGTCATCTAGCTGAGGAGAAGAAACACCTAAATCCATTAATACGCCATCAACCTTTCCATGCCAATCATATTGCTTCACAACTTCTTCAAGTTCTGAAAAACAGCCATGATGCAAAGAAAAACGTGAGTCTTTACGCATCTCATCTGCATAAACTGAATTAATAGCAGCTAGATCACGATCAAATGCTAACAACCGTCCGTTTTCACCTAAATGCTTTAGTATTCCTCGACTATGCCCACCTCGGCCAAAAGTACAGTCTATATACAAGCCATCAGGCTTTATATTTAGAGCCTGTATAGATTCATCAAATAAAACAGATAAATGTTCCATTAAAATGATAAAGAGCTAAGTTCTTCAAGATCAGATGCAGATGCATCATCACCATTCATCAATTCGTTTTCTTTAACATCCCAAGAAGATGCATTCCAAATTTCAAATTTATTTAATTGTCCAACCAAAACGATATGCTTTTCCATTCCTGCAAACTTTCTTAATTTTTCAGGCAATAATAATCGCCCCTGAGCATCCATTTCACACTCAGATGCATTTCCTATTAAAAATCGACGTAGCTTTCCTGCCATTTTATTTAACGCGGGTAACTTACTAATTGTAAGTTCTAACTTTTCCCATTCAGGTAAAGGGTATAACCAAAGACAGCCTGGCTCACCAACACATCGTTCATCCATGGCAATTGTAACTATCATTTGACGCTCGCAACTTTCCTGTAACTCCGCTCGATAACGAGTAGGAATTGCAAGACGGCCTTTAACATCTAGATTGATAGTACTTACACCACGAAACACAACGAATCACCCACAATTAAACAAAAAAATCCCTTTTCCACCACTTTTCGCCACTTAGGCACAACTATAGTTTTCTATTTATACACAGTCAAGAACGTTTCACATTAAATTCTTTCTTTTTCAACAATGACTTAGCTCTGTTTTTTAGTTTATCTTTATTAGGCTGTTTTATTTTAAAAAAAGATCACAACTTATCAAACAGTTAGAATCACAATCTAATTTTTTACTTAAGAAAAACAGTGAGATAAAAGAACCATGAATAATGGCAAATAAAAAATAAATTTGATCAATTTCAACCGCACTATTTACCAAGCAATTATGAAAAAAAATAATCCACTTATTAACAAGCCAGAAGAAATATATAAAGAAAGGAAAAACAGATAATTAGAGCAATTTTGAAGAAAAACCATTTACTATGCCAGCTAAACAACTAACAGCTAACAAGGACTGTTTATGTCAATTTCTAGCTGGTTTTTTACAAAAAAAAGCAAAGTAAGCGGAATAAAGTGCCAAAACTGGCGATTTTGAATACAAATAAAAGAAGTTTAATACGTTTACCTTAAAAGAAATAAAGATAAAAAAGAGTTGGCCTATAAGCCGGGTTCTGTCGAGAACAGCCATTCATCTAGGCCGTTAGTCGCCTAACGGCTCAAGCAATCTACCCAGAAGCCGCGCGGGCCACGCGTCTGCTTCTCTATTTGATCTTGCTCCAGGTGGGGTTTACCCTGCCACTGCTGTTACCAGCAAGCGCGGTGCGCTCTTACCGCACCATTTCACCCTTACCGAATATTCTTTGCAGAATATCAGGCGGTTTATTTTCTGCGGCACTTTCCATAGGCTTACGCCTTCCAGGCGTTACCTGGCACCTTGCCCATTGGAGCCCGGACTTTCCTCCGCTTTATTTTGCAATAAAACAGCGACTGCTCGGCCAACTCTAGCGGGCGATTGTACAGCATCTTTAAAGATTAATCTGCACTAAATAGCGCCTTTGTAGCGGTACTACTGCTTTTTTACTATAACTCGATGCTCCAGTTTTTAATTATTGCTTTTGTGAAACACTAGTTCCCACGCGCTGCGAGGGAACTCAGATGCGACGCGCCTGCGTCATATAATTGAGTAAGAAATACCGTTGTTATTCTTGATGCTCTACGCTGGCGCGTATAAAAACTGCTCCCACGCAGCGCGTGGGAGCCAGATGCTACCCCTCCAGTTTTCAGT
>CAJVYL010000036.1 GCA_913009265.1 uncultured Methylococcales bacterium | reverse complement strand
ATGGAGATCAAAAAATATGATCCTGTTGCTCGTAAGCATGTAATGTACAAAGAAGCTAAAATCAAATAATGGTTTTAACTTTACTGAGCTCAGTTTGGGCTCAGTAAAGAAAGCTTTGTTCTATCCTGCCCTTTTAGTTATTTCTTTAAAGTATCCAAAACAGCTTTCAGTTTTTCAGTTTGTTTATATAGCATACGATACTTCTGCTCTAAATTTTCTTTATCTTCTTTAAGTGATTGAACCGTTAGTTTTAACTGTTTATTCTCTTCATATAATGAAGTTTCATTCTCTGTCGTTCCAGTAGGTTCTAATTCAAGGCTTAATGAAGTGTCTTCTATTGCCTCTCCGGGCTTAATTACTGTTCCTGTTGTCGGTGTGTCAGTGATATTGTCAATACCAAACGTTGCAGCGGTTTCTAGTTCTTCTTCGGGTATGTTTTCTATTCCACCTTCAACGATTGTTGCTGAAAACTTATTGCGGAGTAGTAAGAACGCGGCGGCTTCGCTAGTTTTTCCATTTTTACAAATAACAATAACGGGTTTGGTTTTGTTAAGTGATTTAATGTACATTCTAAGTGAGAAGAAGGGAGTGTTGACGCTGTGAGCTAGGTGCTGTTTGTTGTATTCATCAGCTGAGCGAACATCAATTAAAGCAGTGCCTTTGGCTAGTTCGTCTGGAATTTGAGTGTGGTTGATAAATTTCAGTGAAGGTTCTTTAATGAGGGAAATGAATTTATCTTTACTTAGGCGAATTAAAGAAATATCTGAGAGCGCTGTGACAGATACATTTCTAGGCTTCCCTGATAGTAAGGAGTCTTCTCCAAAAGTGTCTTGGGTATGTAGTTGGGCAAGTTTAATTTCTTTAGCATTGGCTGAAGGTTTGCGTGATATTAGGCAATCTCCTTTTTTTATTAAATAGTAAAAGTCACCAGGATCACCTTGTTTAATAATAAGCTCGCCTTTTTGGAAGTTAACTTCGGTAAGTGCCATTACTATTTGTTGTAGGTTGGCAGGAGGTAGTGCCCTAAAAATGGGAGACTTTAACAATGTTGTCATCCAGTCATCATTGTCACTGCCTGCTTCTTCGGGCTCATCAATGGCCATATCACTATTTTCCTCTTGTTTTGGATAAATGCTTGCTAGAGTATTTAGTGTACTCGGGGCTAATTTTATAAAAGAAACTTTGCTTAAAGTAAAAGCGTCGATTTTTCTAGGTATTTGGTGTGCTAAGGCGAATTTTGATGATTCGCTATCTGAACTAATGCTTTCCACAATAAGGTTGTCAGATTGAAGTCTGACAGATCCTTGGATTAAATAAACTAGATTATCTTCGGTATCGTTTTTTTTAAATAAAAAGGTATTGGGTTCAGCTGTTTCAACTGATATTTTGTTGCAAATGGCTTCAAATTGGTCGCTTGACCTCGTTGATAACGGGATCAGTTGACGTATGGCTTGTCCTTCTTTAGATTGAGAGTCTACAGTCATTTATAAATTGGGTGAGCCTAATATATGTTTAATTTAAGGGGTGGAGATAACTTAAAATATAGGACATATGTTAATTGTGTGACAATTAGAAGCTTGTTAAATTCCATATTAAAGCATGCTTATAATTCGTGCAACGATACTGTTAACGGATGTTGATATATTTATTATAGTAGATTAAATGGTAGATTAAACATTTTGCAATAAATGTTGTCTATGTCTCAAAAAACTAACCATGGAAATATAATGAAGAAAAAATACTTTAAGGTTTTAAATGTATTTTTAGTACTTTTGTTTTGCTTGTCTGGTGTAAGGCTCGTTTATGCAGGATTACCTGTTAATGTTGACGGGCAGGCCTTGCCTTCTTTGGCGCCAATGCTGGAAAAAAGTATGCCAGCAGTGGTTAATATATCAACCTCAAAAAATGTTCAGCTTAGAGATAATCCTTTATTGCGAGATCCGTTTTTTAGACATTTTTTTAAAGTGCCAAAACAGCAACAGCAAAAAAATAGTTTAGGCTCTGGTGTCATTATTGATAAAGAGAAGGGTTATGTCCTGACTAATCATCATGTCATTGATAAGGCGGACAGGATAATGGTGACATTGAGTGATGGTCGCAATTTTAGTGCAACATTATTGGGGGCAGATCCTGAGGCTGATGTGGCTGTTATTCAGATTCCAGCAAATGACTTGACGGAGTTGCCCATTGCTAATTCAAATGATTTGAAGGTGGGGGATTTTGTTGTTGCGATTGGTAATCCTTTTGGATTGGGACAGACTGTAACATCAGGGATTGTTAGTGCCTTAGGTCGAACAGGACTAGGGATTGAGGGGTATGAAGACTTTATTCAAACAGATGCTTCAATTAATCCTGGGAATTCTGGTGGGGCATTGGTTAATTTAAGGGGGGAGTTTGTTGGAATGAATACAGCAATCCTTGCGCCTAGTGGAGGTAATGTCGGTATTGGTTTTGCAATTCCATCTAATATGGCTATGACGCTTAAAAAGGCATTAGTGAAGCATGGAAAGGTTAGAAGGGGTTTGTTGGGTGTTGTTACGCAGGATTTAACGCCTGAGTTGGTAAAGGCTTTTGATTTAAGAAATTCACAAGGAGCAGTGGTTAGCAAGGTGGATAAAGGCTCTGCTGCAGATCTGGCTGGAATTGAAGCAGGTGACATTTTTGTTGCCTTGAATGGTAAGGAAGTTAAAGGCAGTCATCAAATTAGGAATATTATTGGTTTGCTCCAAGTTGGTGAAAAAGTCGAAATTGAGCTGGTTCGGGGTCGAAAATTTAAAACCGTAGTTGCCACAATTGCTAAGCCACAAATAATTATGGTCAGTGGTGAAAAGTTACACAGGGTTTTGAGTGGAGTAGAGTTAACAGCGGCAGCTAAGGGGCAAATTGAGGGTGTTGTGTTTTCAAAAATTGAGAAAACATCGTATGCTTGGCGAAGTGGGCTAAGGTCAGGAGATGTAATTGTATCTGCGAATAGGTATCGTGTGAGAAATATTAAGCAGTTTAAGCAAGTTATAGATCCTAGGCGTGCGTTGTTAATTAATATCCAGCGTGGCTCTGAAGCCTTTTTTCTCGTATTAAAGTAAGGACTTAAAGTGGCAATTGAAAAGCAGTTTTTAGCATTAAATATAGCAGTACTTACCATTTCTGATACTCGGACTGAGGAAGATGATATTTCGGGGAAAGTGCTTGCTGAGCGAGTGACGGAAGCGGGGCACCAAGTCTTTGAAAAAAGAATAGTCCCTGATGATATTTATCATATCCGGGCTGTCCTCTCTAATTGGATTGTAGAAAATAAGGTTGATGCAGTTATTACTACAGGGGGGACTGGTGTAACAGGTAGGGATGGTACACCAGAAGCAGTAACACCGCTTTTAGATAAAGTGTTGGATGGTTTTGGTGAAGTGTTTAGAATGCTCTCATACCACGATATAAAAACCTCTACCATGCAGTCGCGAGCGGTTGCAGGTGTTGCAAATGGTACTTATGTTTTTTGTTTGCCGGGTTCGTCGGGAGCTTGTAAAACAGCGTGGGATGATTTGATTAAAGCTCAGTTAGACTCAAGAACTAAACCCTGTAATTTGGTGCAGTTGATGCCGCGATTAAAGGAAGTGTAATGCCAATTAAATCTAATTTCTTATTTTTTAGTGCGCTATGTGGTTTTACGGGTGTTGCTATGGGGGCGTTTGGTGCTCATGGTTTGAAGGCTGTTTTGAGTGCCGAAATGTTGGCTGTGTATAAAACCGCAGTAGACTATCAGATGTGGCATGCTTTAGGCTTGGGTGTGATTGCAATTTTTAGGCAACAGTTTCCAGAAGATAAATACCTAGAGAAGGCTGGATGGTTAATGCTAGGAGGTATTTTTCTGTTCTCTGGGAGTTTGTATTTGTTGGCAATTTTGAGTGTTAAATGGCTGGGGATGATTACGCCAATAGGTGGGGTGTGTTTTTTATTGGCGTGGGTGTACGTGTTATTGTTTTCCTATAAATCTATAGACCTATTAACTAACGACAGCTTATAAATGTAGGGCGGACTTCAGTCCGCAATTTATGCGGAAATATAGCGGACTAAAGTCCGCTCTACAATATCTACTCTTCATTTATTAAACTAACTTGTAGTAAGGAATAAGGATTTAATAAAATCCTCGCTCCTAAGTTAATAGGCCTGTAAATCTATTTAAAGTATCACCAGATTGTCTCTATGGATAAGTTCGTCATCATCGGCATAGCCGAGTAAAGTCGCAAATTCTGAGCTTGTTTTACCTAATATTTTTTGACTATCATTTGAGCCATAGTTAATAAGGCCGCGTGCTATTTCATCGCCATTCTTTGTTAGGCATGATACTAGGTCGCCACGTTGAAATTTTCCTTTTGCAGAGCATACGCCAACTGAAAGTAAGCTTTTTCCAGCGTTTTTTAGGCTATTTACTGCGCCATCATCAAGAGTAAGGGAGCCTTTTAATTGTAACTGTCCTGCTAGCCATTGTTTTCTTGCGGCTAAAGGCGCTATGTTAGGTTCTAAATAAGTGCCGAGGGTTTGGCCTGATATTACTTTGCTAATAACATCTTTTTCTGCGCCTGATACGATAACAGTGGCTGCGCCAGAGCGAGCAGCAAGGCGAGCGGCTCTAATTTTTGTGAACATGCCGCCTCGCCCAAGACCGCTACGGCTTTCTCCGGCAACTTCATCTAAAATGGGGTCGTCAACACTTGCTGATGATATCAGTTTTGCCTCAGGATTTATGCCGGGGTCGGAGTCAAGCAAGCCCGCTTGGTCGGTTAGGATGATTAATAAATCGGCTTCAACCAAATTAGCAACCAGTGCGGCTAGGGTGTCGTTATCACCAAAGCGAATTTCTTCGGTTGCAACAGCATCATTTTCGTTAATAACGGGGATAACGCCAAAGTTAAGTAAGGTAAGTAGTGTGCTTCTTGCGTTTAAGTAGCGCTGGCGGTTTGATAAGTCTTCGTGAGTAAGCAGTACTTGGGCTGAATGTAAGTCATATTTTTGAAAGTTGTCTTCAAAAGTTCTGACCAGCCCCATTTGTCCAACAGATGCGGCAGCTTGTAGTTCGTGTAGTGTTGTTGGGCGTTTCTTTAAGCCTAAGCGGCTTAGGCCTTCGGCTACAGAACCTGAGGAAACCAGTATTATGTCTCTATTTTGTGAGCTTACTTGAGCCATTTGCTCAACCCATGCGGCAATCGCTGGTTTGTCTAAACCTAGGCCGCCGTTGGTTAAAAGAGAGCTGCCAATTTTTACAACAATGCGTTTTGCATTGGAAAAATCATTCCTACTCACTTTCTTGTTCCTGGCGTGATTGGTCTAAGAAATCCATAATGGCGTACATTAGCTTTTGAACACCTTGTTTTTTTAGGGCTGAAATTTCAAACACGGGGCCTTTCCACTCAAGCTCATCGACAATAGCTTGGCAATGAGCTTCACTGTCTTCAAAAAGACGGTCGATTTTATTTAATACTAACCATCGAGGTTTATTTGCAAGATCATCACTCCATTTTTCAATTTCATTGGTGATCTTTCTTGCTGCTTCAACAGGGGTGTCATCAGATTCGTAAGGTTGTACGTCAATAATGTGTAGTAGAAGGCCGGTACGTGATAAATGTCTTAAGAATTGTAAGCCTAAGCCAGCACCTTCAGCTGCGCCTTCAATAACACCAGGAATATCGGCAATAACAAAACTACGTAAATCGTCTACACGAACAACACCTAAATTTGGGTGTAGTGTGGTGAAAGGGTAGTCGGCTACTTTTGGTTTTGCTGATGAGACTGAGCGAATTAAGCTGGATTTTCCCGCATTAGGTAAGCCGAGTAATCCAACGTCAGCAATAACCATTAATTCAAGCTTTAGGGTTCTAAGTTCACCCGCTTGGCCTTTGGAAAATTGCTGAGGAGTTCTGTTTACGCTGCTTTTAAAACGTGTATTGCCCAGGCCATGAAAACCACCTTTGGCAACTAATAGAGTGTCACCCTCTTTAATTAGGTCACCAATCTTTTCATCGGTATTTGTTTCGAAGACTATTGTGCCGGGGGGGACGGGGATGTATAGGTGGTCGCCTTTTCGTCCTGTGCAGTTGCCGCCCATACCATTTTGTCCGCGTTGGGCTTTATGTAATGAGTGGTATCTAAAATCTGCAAGGGTGTTGACGTTCTCTGTGGCAACAAGGTAAACGCTTCCGCCATCACCGCCATCACCGCCATCGGGGCCGCCCATAGGAATGTATTTCTCTCTACGAAAAGTGGCAACACCGCTACCGCCTGTACCAGCTTCCACACGAATTTCAGCTTCGTCTACAAATCTCATCTTTTTTCTTGAATGTATGGGTGAGTCAAGTTTGATTTACCCATTTAATACAAAAAGGAGGTTGTCTCGCTTTTGTATTATTAGTGACCACAAACAAAAAAGCCCCGTCAATGACGAGGCTCTTTGTGTTTATTAATGATCGAGCTTTATGCTGCAGCTACGATACTAATAAATCTACGGTTTTTAGGGCCTTTTTCTGCGAAAAGAACCTTGCCGTCAGCTTTTGCGAATAAAGTATGATCTTTACCCATGCCTACGTTATCACCTGCGTGGAATTGAGTTCCACGTTGACGAATTAGTATGCTTCCTGCTGAAACTTCTTGGCCGCCGTAACGCTTAACGCCAAGGCGCTTGGCATTGGAGTCACGACCGTTTCTAGTACTACCACCCGCTTTCTTATGAGCCATTGTTTACTCCTCTTTATTAAGCAGAAATGCCAGTAATCTGGATTTCTGTGAAGTATTGACGATGCCCCATTTGTTTCATGTGGTGCTTACGTCTTTTAAATTTAATGATTTTTACTTTCTTGTGTCTACCTTGTGAGACAACTTCTGCAGTAACTTTTCCTGACTCAACGTAAGGTTGGCCAATTTTAGTTTCGCTGTCAGACTGAATCATTAATACTTTATCAAACTCTACGCTGTCGCCGGCACCAAGTTCAAGTTTTTCTATTTTTAGTGTCGTACCTTCTTCAACTCGGTACTGTTTACCACCTGTTTGAATTACCGCGTACATCTGCGTAAGCTCCAAGCATTTAATCTGTTAAAAGTGAACAGAGAATTATATGTTTAAAATCAAGGCGCGTCAACATCTATTTAACTCGCCTCATAAGGGTAGGCATAAATTAACATAAGAAAGCTATTGACACCACCCTATATTATTCAATAGCATGGTCGGTTGATTCTCTTAAGACATATACAAGTTAAATAAGAATGACAACACAAGGTATAGAAAATTCTTCGGAAGCTATTGATTTTGAAGTGATAAAAAATTTAACAGTGAAAGAAATGAAGGCTGTTGATCAGTTGATTGTAAATGAACTCAGCTCAGACGTTATTCTTATTAATCAAATGAGCCACTATATTATTGGTAGTGGAGGTAAAAGACTTAGGCCTATGTTGCTTTTATTAGCGGCAAAATCTTTAGGTGAGGTAAAAGATAATCATTTGGTTTTAGCGGCTGTTATTGAATTTATTCATACTGCAACTTTATTACATGATGATGTGGTTGATGAGTCTGATTTAAGGCGAGGTAAAGAGAGTGCAAATGCCGTTTGGGGGAATGCTGCTAGTGTTTTAGTGGGTGATTACCTTTATTCTAGTGCCTTTCAAATGATGGTTCGCACTAATAATATGCGTGTAATGGAAATTCTTTCCACTACCACAACAGCAATTGCTGAAGGTGAGGTATTACAATTATTAAATTGTAATAACCCCGATACCACGGAAGAAAAATACCTTGAAGTTATTGCTAGAAAAACAGCCATTTTATTTAGTGCTGCAACACGTTTAGCAGCAGTGTTATCAGATGCGGATGAAAAAGTTGAAGAAGCTCTAGCTGTGTATGGACAACAGCTTGGCGTTGCTTTTCAATTAATTGATGATGCCTTAGATTACAAATCAACAACAGAAGATTTAGGCAAAAACTTAGGCGATGATTTAGCTGAAGGTAAGCCAACATTACCTTTAATTTATGCCATTTCTCATGGTACAGAAAGTCAGGCGAAAGTTATTATTGAAGCTATTAAGCAAGGCTCAAGAGATGCCTTTAGTGAAGTCTATGATATTGTTATTGCAACAAATGCCATTGAATATACTGAAAAATGTGCGGATCAAGCGGCACAAAAAGCAATTACGGCTTTGGATTGTTTGCAAGACTCTGAATCTAAAGATGCTTTAATTGCACTGGCTAAATTTTCAGTACAAAGAGATCATTAAATAATATTTTGATTGGTAGGAGGGGCCAATAGGCTCCACCTGCTTTTATTTGCAAGACCCCGATTTATAACGATAAAAGGTTAATAGTCATTAGCCAGCTTTTCAAACAATCCCCCCGTTCGCTCAACTCGTTGTTGTAAAGCCTGACTAAAAACAGCATAACTGCTTGAAATTTTTAGTGAAGTTTTTGCGCGAGTAATGGCCGTATAAATTAATTCCTTTGTTAAAACTGGATTTATAGTTGCTGGTAATACACATAAACAGTTATCAAACTCAGAGCCTTGGCTTTTATGGATAGTCATGGCAAAAACTGTTTCATGCGCAGGCACTCGACTGGGCAATACTTTTTTTACACTACCATCGGGGCGTAAAAAATAAACGGCTAATCGTTCTGAGTCTTTGTCGAATAAACAAATACCTATATCACCATTGTATAACTGTAGATTGGCATTGTTTTGCATGACCATGATGGGGCGACCGATATACCATTGCCCTGAAATATGGATAGCATTTTGCTGTTGAAAAGAAGCTTCTACTTTGTGATTAATTTCCACTACGCCATGTTCACCTTGCCTGTTTGAACATAACACCTGAAAACGACCAAATTCAGCATATATTTCTTTAAAATCAGCTTTATCGTGTACTTTAGCTAAATATGTGGAATATTGCTGAGTGATATAGCTAATTAAATCGTCTGCTAGTAAGCCAATTTGTTGTGTATTTTGATCGAGTAGTTTCCAAGCAGTATCAAATGATTGAGAGTTTACTGCAACGGCTAAATCTTTTATTTCACCTTTAAATCGGTGTGATTTTTTAAGTTTAACCGTATTTAAAGGAAGCGCTGTTGTTAAATCGGCTAAAACAGCCCCAGACTCAACTGAAGCTAGCTGATCTTTATCACCCAATAAAATAAGCCTAGATCCAGGTTTTAAGGCATCGACTAATTTACTCATTAAAGCTAAATCAACCATCGACGCTTCATCCACGACCACAAGGTCATAAGCCAAAGGCTGAGATGAATCGTGTTTAAAATAAGGAGAGGGTGGTTTTGCGCCTAATAAACGATGTAAGGTGGTGACCGTTTCAGGTATTTGCTGTTTAATTTTTTCTGAGCAGGGCAAGGCGCTTTTGCTAAAGCCAATAGATTCTTGTAATCGCATAGCGGCTTTACCTGTGGGTGCTGCTAAAGCAATATGTAATGAATGATGGTTGGTAGCTGCTAGTTCTTGTAACAGAGCTAAAATTTTAACCACCGTTGTGGTTTTACCTGTTCCTGGCCCACCAGTAATAATGGTAAATGACTGGTTTATTGCTTTTATAGCAGCTTCTCTTTGCCAGTCCGTTTCGTCTATTAACTCAATAAAATAACGATTAATAAGTGATTCACTGTTATGGCTAGGTGTTTTTGATGTTAATAACGCTTTAATTTGTTCTGCTAATCTATTCTCATAAGACCAGTATCGATACAAATATAAACGATCATCCTCTAACTTTAGAGGGGCTATTTCATTATCTGAGATGAGTCCTGAATCAACAATTAATTTTTTTTCAGAAGCATTAAGTTTAATGCAACTATGTCCTTGAGACTGTTCAAAAGATAGTTTTGCAAGTAAAGCCTCTAATACGGGTTCTTGTTTAGAATCAATAGAGGATCTTTGCGTTAAAAAATTGGAAAAAGCCGAATCTAATCGGCTTAATGGTTGTTCTTGAGTTGATATATCCATTAACTATTTTTTATTTGGAACACGCATATCTAAATTAATATCTTTAGCAGTTTTAGCTAAAAATAAACTTAATAAATCATTAGCCGAGTTACCTTTACTACTTGAATTACCATTCATTTGAATTTCAGGCACCCATTTTTGTTTGCCGATTGCATCAGCATAGCGTTGATTAACTCTTACCCAGGCTTCTAGCTTTTGTGACAAGGCTCCATCAGCTGTCATAACCAGTTTTTTATAACCCGCATCACCTTCACCTCTGAGTATTTGCTCTTTCTTGTATTCAAAGGCAGCAAATTTTTTCTGCTCAGCTTCCAGTTTTTGTTGCATGGCTACTTCAACCTTTTGAGAAGCAGAAATAACAGCTACTTCTTTTTTCTTTTCAGCATCAGTCACGGCACGTTGTTTTTCTACTTCTTTTTCAAATTTTGCTTTGATTACCGCTGCTTTACCTTTTTCTTCTGCGGTTATTGCTTCTTGCTTAGCTTGTTCTGCCTGTGCTTTTGCAGTAATAATTGCCATCGTCGCTTCACGTTTTGCAGAAATCTGTTTTAAAGTCTTTGCTTCAAAATTCCAATCAGTAATTTGAAAACCTGAAACATTTACACCATAGGCTTTTAAATCACTGTCTAAATGAATAGCAAGCCCCAGCTTATTAAAAGAAATGACAGGGATATTGCGAACAATCTTTTTCCCCGTGGCTTCTTCTGAGAGAACAACCTGTTTTAGCTCTGTTTTATATTTACCATTTTGTAATTGATCTTTAGACCACTCTATATAAGTTCCTCTTTTTTCGGTATAAGCTTCTTCAGATGTCATTAAGCCAGCCGTTAAGTTCATGCTTTCTTCGGTTACTGCTTTAATGAGTTTATGAGCGATACCTTCATTATTACGAAAAGCTTTATGCGAGCTAATCATGGTTTGTTCATCATTTGGTAAATTTAACCGTGCTTTTCCGTAGATGGTTCCAGTACCGCCATCCTGATAGCGAACAGAAATTCCTTTTTGATCAATGCTGGCTCCACCAATAGAGTCTGATTTATCAAAATCATAAGTAATCACATCATTGTAGATGGTGGTTTTACCAAATAGCTTTAAATAGATGCCTGGGTCAAATTGTACGACTAGAGTTCCGTTGGGGTATTGAATTAAGGTGCGTTGGCCGGCATTGTTAAGCCCAAATAAGGAGGGAATTAAAATAAGCACCACGATAACAATAATAATTTGTTTGATATAGGCTTTAATAAAAGGCATAAAATTCTCCCTATTGATTAGAAGAGGTTTTGGAAGGAAAGAGCTAAGGTGCTTTTATTGAAATTTAAAAGGCTCTATAAGTCTAGTTGATTATTTGCTTTTAAGAAGTGTTGTATTTGTGAATGGTCGTGGTCATGGATCAAAAGGGCTGGTTTGTAGCCCTTTTGATTGATACAAATAAACGTGAAGATTTTATTTTTCAAATATAAAGTCAGCGCTTACTGGTATAGCAGTGCTAATAGACGGTAGTTTTGCTAGGGTACGTAAAATTTCAATGCCTTTTACAAGTTTAAAGTCTTTAGCATTAATAATAAGTGGCTTAACGGTTGACGCTAATAATTTGTTACCTGCAAGAGAAGTGATGCGCATAGTTGCTTCTACTTCTTCTTTTTGACCGTGAATAGATAAAGTCAACTCAAGTGCTTGAGTAAAAGATTCACCAACTTTTAAGGCATTAATACGTTTAATATCTAATTTTGTTGTAACGCTTGCTTGTGGGAATTTAACTATTTCAAATAGTTCTTTTTTCATTCTTGCATCACGCTTAGGAATATTAGTTTCCACGCTACTTAAAGTAACATTTACCTGAGCATCCCCATTTTCTTTTAGTGACCCATTGATAGTTTTGAAGGAATGTACCTCACCAATAGACAACTTTTTTATAGAAATAAAATTGAGTGATGAATCTGCATTATTTAAATTCCAATCTGCTGAGGCAGAAAAAGCAGTTGCACTTAATGCTAGAGCTAATAAAGTTTGTTTTAATCTTGATGTTTTCATTGATGAATCTCCATATTTCGGTATAGGTTACTGGTATTGAAGGGTATATTTTGCAAAAAATACTGTGTTAAAAGTATGGCGAACAACTTAGTAATAGTCAAACTCAAACCCTGCGTTATTGAGATAGAAAAGTTATTTTTTCTTGAATGAAAAGGCTATTGGACATTCATAAGGCTGCAACGTATATTTGTAAAATATAGCTAACTTTAAACCCATAAAATGTACTCATTACTAACATTGTTTTTTGATATTTGTCTTTTTAAAAAAGGCCCTCAAGATGTACCAGTTTCTAAATGGTTGTTGTTTCTGTTAATCCCTATATATGCGGGTATAAGTTTTTTGATATTAATTTTAACGACAGATGCTATTAATGCAATTTTAAAAATTATTGTTGAAATTGCCTTTGTGCTTATCTCGGCTAAGATTATTTTGTTTCTTGCAAATAAATCTGATCGTTATCAGCAAACAGCAAATGCATTAATTGCAACGGATAGTATCGTTAGTTTTGCAGCAATTCCAGTTATGGCAACGCTTATTAACCAAGGCTCGGCAAATTCAATTATTGCAATTACTTTGTTGATGCTTTGGCATTGGGCTGTATCTGGGCATATTTTTAGTCAGGCATTAGAGAAGCATTTAAGCGTTGGTTTAGGTATTGCTTTATTGTATATTTTGCTTGCTTATCAAGTAATGGCTTTACTGTTTCCTGAAATTATTGTGTCAACATAACAACTGAAGAAAGTGTAGATAAGTCTATAATTTAGATTAAGACGGTGTATTTAAAGGAATAACAATGGCTCAAAGTATTTATGTGGCAGGTGTAGAGAAGCGCAGTGGTAAATCTGCAATTGTTCTTACATTAATGGAATTATTATCAGGAGAAACCTCAAAACTGGGTTTTTTTAGACCTGTGGTTCATGGTGATGTAGAAGCAGATCGACTGATTAACCTTGTTGTTAACCGTTACCATTTAGATATACCCTATGAATCAATGTATGGATGCAAGATAGAAACAGCTAGGGAGCTATTAGCATCAAACCGTTATGATGAACTACTGAAAATCATTCTCATTAAATATAAAAATTTAGAGAGACAGTGCGATCGTGTTTTATGTGTAGGCACTAGTTTGAGCGACGCTCAGGTAGCAATAGAAGATGACTTTAATGCCGATGTTGCTAATAATTTAGGCTGTTTATTGATGCCGATTCTACAAGGCTATGGCCGTAGTATTGAAGAGATTATAGATACTGCAGCCAGTTATAGGCAGTCATTAAAAGAACATGATTGTGATCTTTTAGCCACTTTTATTAATGGTATTGATGAACAATATATTGATGATTTAAAAGATTATTTTATACATCAAGGTGCTAAACATCCTGTTTATTTAGTTCCTACCGTTGCAGCTCTGGAAAAACCTACTGTTGGTGATATTGCAAGTGCTTTAAAAGCTAAAGTTTTAAGTGGCGATCATGCAACTTTAAAACGTAATGTATTGAACTATAAAGTGGCTGCTATGCAAGTGCCTCATTTTTTAGATCATCTTGAAGAAGGTGATTTGATTATTACACCGGGAGATCGTTCAGATATTATTCTCGCTAGCTTAATGGCACATAAATCTTCTAGCTTTCCCCAAATTGCAGGCTTATTGCTTAGTGGTCAGCAAGAGCCTGATCCGCAGATAACTAAATTAATTTCAGGAATAAGTAAGGCACCCTTTACTATTTTAGCTGTTGCTAGTGATACCTTTACCACGGCGATTGCTGTCACTGAGATAAAAGCAATTGTGGACCCAGAAAATGAACGAAAAATAGCGACAGCATTGGGTGTTGTAGAAAAGAGTATTGATATACCGGATCTAAAAGAAAGAATGGCTTCAACGTATAGTACGCGTGTTACGCCTATGATGTTTGAATATGAGCTGATTCAAAGAGCTAAAGCGCAGCCACAACATATTGTGTTGCCAGAGGGTAAAGAGGAGCGGATTTTACGGGCAGCAGAAATTTTGGTTTTAAGGGGGGTCGTTAAATTAACCTTATTAGGTGATGAAGAATTAATAAGGCAGAAAATTCAGTCATTAGGCTTGCAGCTTGATGACGTGAATATTATTGATCCATTGCAATCTCCATTGCGGAAACGCTACGCTGAAAATTATTTTCAATTACGCCAGCATAAAGGTGTAACTTATGAAATGGCTTATGACACCTTAGCGGATAACAGTTATTTCGGCACCATGATGGTTCATTTGGAAGATGCTGATGGTATGGTTTCTGGCGCAGTGCATACCACTCAACATACCATTCGACCTGCATTCCAGATTATTAAAACCAAGCCCGGAACCTCTATTGTCTCTAGTGTATTTTTTATGTGCTTGGAAGATAGGGTTTTAGTTTATGGCGATTGTGCCGTGAATCCTAACCCTAATGCTCAGCAATTAGCTGATATAGCAGCCAGTTCAGCTGATACAGCCACTTTGTTCCATGTTAATCCACGCCTTGCTATGTTGTCTTATTCTACAGGAGCATCAGGTAAAGGTGAGGCAGTTAATAAGGTGCGTGAAGCAGTGAGATTATCCAAAGAACAACGGCCTGATCTTAAATTGGAAGGCCCTATTCAGTATGATGCGGCAATTGATGTTGGAGTGGCCAAAACAAAATTACCTGACAGTGACGTCGCAGGCTTGGCTAATGTATTTATTTTTCCAGATTTAAATACAGGTAACAATACTTATAAAGCGGTTCAAAGAACATCGGGCGCGGTTGCTATTGGCCCTGTTTTACAGGGTTTAAATAAACCTGTTAATGATTTGAGCCGAGGCTGTACGGTAACGGATATTGTTAATACAGTGGCAATTACAGCAGTACAAGCGCAAATGAATGGAGTTGTGAATGAAAATTCTGGTACTTAATTCAGGTAGCTCATCTATAAAATATTCTCTGTTTGATATGCTTGATTTACGTGTATTGGCTTCTGGAATGGTTGAGAAAATTGGTGAAATACAAAGCCTGCATAAATACTGTATAAGGCATATTGATGGCAATATTCAGGAGATGGTTGAGTCACAATCTATAGCCGATCATCAGTACGGATTAAAAAATATTATTCAGCAAATGCAGCAATCTAAAGTGCTTGCACATGCGACTGATTTATCGGCAGTGGGACACAGAGTTGTTCATGGTGGTGAAAAATTTCATCAGCCAACATTGATAGATGAAAATGTGTTGAGTGAGATTAGGAAAATGATTCCATTAGCTCCCTTACATAATCCTGCTAATTTAACGGGGATTGAGTTAATGATGCAGTTTGCTGACAATGTACCGCAAGTGGCTGTGTTTGATACCGCTTATCATCAATCTATACCTGAGCATGCTTATCTCTATGCGATCCCTATAGAACTATATGAGCAAGACAGTATTCGGCGATATGGTTTTCACGGAACCTCTCATTATTATGTTGCCAAACAAGCAGCTAAGACTCTGGATAAACCGTTAGAAACGCTTAACCTAATCACTTTGCATCTAGGTAATGGAGGCAGTGTTACGGCTATAAAGCAGGGAGAAAGTATTGATACTTCAATGGGGATGACACCCTTAGAAGGATTGATAATGGGTACACGTAGTGGCGATATTGACCCAGCAATCCCTTATTATCTAAACCAGAATAAAGCGATGTCAAACGAGGATATTAATAATATGCTCAATAAAAATAGTGGCTTAAAAGGTATCTGTGGTGAAAATGATATGCGCGCTATACATGCAATGGCAGATGCTGGTGATAAAAGTGCAGAACGAGCGCTGGATATGTATTGTTATCGGATAAAAAAGTATATCGGAGCCTATTTTGCTGTTTTAGGTCGTGTTGATGCTTTGGTTTTTACAGGTGGAATTGGTGAAAATGATAGTCGGGTCAGAGCAAAAATATGTGATGGTTTGGAATTGTTTGGTATATCAATTGATCCAAATAAGAATGAAATACGGGATGGGGAAATTAAAGATATTAAGGGCAGTCAATCAACACTTAGTATTTTGGTGATTCCAACCGATGAAGAGATGGAAATTGCCATGCAGAGTATGAGCTTTGTTAAAACTGAGAAAGACTCGTAATTTTATTAGCAAAGGTATATTATTTTCTTATCAGATGAAAGTTTGCTTTCTCTGAAATAATTATCGCAAAATGGAGTACGGTTATGGGACATTATAAGCATATATTATTAGCAGCTGATTTTACCGATCATGGGAGTGAAGTTGCTGATAAAGCAAAAGAATTAGCAATCGCAAATCAGGCAGAATTGAGTATTGTGCATATTGTAGACAACCTGCCTATTACCGATGCTACCTATGGGCCAATTATCCCTTTTGATGGAGATTTATCCCAACAAATAATGGATGCAGCAAAAAAGAGATTGTCTAAAATTGCTGAGAAACTGGGTATTGTTGAAGCTAAACAATGGCTAGAAGTAGGTAGTCCTAAGCTTGAAATAGTGCGAATTGCCGAAGAAAATGATGTGGATTTGATTGTAGTAGGGTCTCATGGTCGACATGGTTTTGCCTTGTTACTTGGTTCAACTGCAAATGGCGTATTGCATCATGCTCAATGTGATGTATTGGCGGTACGAATAAAGAATGATTGAGCTGGTATTGGGTGGCGCGCGTTCGGGTAAAAGTAGGTATGCAGAACAGCAAGCAATTGAGTCGGGTAAAGAGGTCATTTATATTGCAACTGCTGAAGCCCGAGATGATGAAATGAAAGCTCGAATTGGTCTACATCAACAAAGTAGACCACAGCATTGGGTAACTGTTGAAGAACCCATAAAACTTGCCTCTGTAATTAATAAGTATGACCAACAAAATAGCTGTCTATTAGTTGATTGTCTTACTTTATGGCTGAGTAATATCTTGTTTGATAAAAAGGGCGAATTACAGCAAACAGTGTTTGATAATGAAACAACGGCACTTTTTGATAGCTTGGCTCAGTTTTCAGGGCAAATTATTTTAGTCAGTAATGAATTGGGTTTAGGTGTCATTGCTATGGATAAAATGACACGACGATTTGTTGATGAAGCAGGGCTTTTACATCAAAAAATAGCCACTTTAAGTGATAAAGTGGTGTTAGTAACTGCAGGGCTTCCCCAAGTTTTAAAATAATAATGGATTGGTTAAACAAACAAATTAAAGCACCTGATAAATCGTATTATCAACAAGCTTTATCTAAACAACAACAACTTACCAAACCTATTGGTTCTTTAGGAACATTAGAAGACATTGCCGTTCGTTTAGCTGCGATGCAAAAATCCTCTAATCCGTCTATTGATCGAGTATGGGTGTCTATCTTTGCAGCAGATCACGGTGTTGCCGAAGAGGGTGTGTCCGCTTTTCCGCAAATTGTTACCACTGAAATGGTTAAGAATTTTGTTAACGAGGGTGCGGCAGTTAATGTGTTATCCCGTTATGTAAAAGCTCAGTTTGAAGTTATAGATGTTGGCTTGCTTAAGCCTGTTGAATTAAATAAGCTTATTGTAAATAGAGCGGGTAATGGAACAGCCAATTTTACTCAACAAGCGGCAATGACAGAAAAACAGCTGACAAAGGCTTTATTGGCAGGGAAATCTGCTGTAGAACGGGCTATAGAGCATAATACCCAGTTGTTTATTGGCGGTGAAATGGGAATTGCAAATACAAGTAGTGCGACAGCTATTGCTTGTGCCATAACAGGTTTATCGGTAGATCAATTAACAGGGGCGGGCACAGGCTTAAGCTCTAAAGAAATACAGCATAAGTCTCAAGTGATACAAAACGCATTGCTATTACATCAAAAGCACATATCTTCTCCTTTAAAAATCTTGCAACATATAGGTGGGTTTGAAATTGCTGCTTTAGTTGGGGCTTATATTTTTGCGGCTCAACAAGGCATTGCAATATTAATTGATGGCTTTATTAGCAGTGTTGCGGCATTATTAGCAGTTAACATTAATTCTCAGAGTCAGCAGTGGTTTTTTTTCGCGCATCAATCACAAGAAAAAGGCCATCAGTTTGTTTTAGAGTATTTAAAAGCAAAGCCATTATTGGATTTAAGTATGAGATTAGGTGAAGGTAGTGGAGCGGTTGTAGCTGTACCTTTATTACAAATGGCGTGTAACTTACATAATGAAATGGCAACATTTGAACAAGCTAAAATTACAGTAAATTAAAATAATTATAAAAGGTAAAGAGTAAATGATTGGGCATATTGAAAGTTATGATGAAGAATTGCAAACTGGCGCAATTAAATGTGATGAAGAGTTCTTTGAGTTTCACATAGATGACTGGGAGTTCGATGGCTCACCTAAAGTAGGGGATGATGTTGACTTTATGCCGGAAGAGGATGGAAGTGCAACAAATGTAGGGCCTGTAGGAGCCTATTTACAAGATATTCGTGCCGTTAAAAATCATTATATTGCAGCAGCTTTAGGGCTTATTCTAGGCCTTGTTGGGATGCACCGTTTTTATTTAGGTTTTTACTGGCTAGGGATTTTGCAAATAGCGGTTACTTATTTAAGTGGCGGTTATGGCGTTGTATGGGGAGTGGTTGAAGGTGTTTTATTATTAACTGGGCATATGAATCAAGATGCAAAAGGCCGTCCTTTAAAATAAGCTAGTGGGCTAAGATTGTCGTATTAATAATAGTCTTTTGGGGTGCAGGTTAAAACCTGCATTCTTTAGTACAAGAGCAGGCTAAAGAGACTGTGAAAGTATTAGCTTTTAGCTCCCCTCTTTGGAAAAGAGGGGTTGGGGGAGATTT
>CAJVYL010000035.1 GCA_913009265.1 uncultured Methylococcales bacterium | reverse complement strand
AGAGTAAAGGTACATACTGGTAGCCTAGATGATGCTATTGGTGCGTTCAACCCTGATTTAATCCACGCCCACTGGCTGAACCTAGGAAAACAAGTAAGCGAATTGATAAAGCAATATGATATTCCTATTACAGTGAGAGGTCATGGTTATGAATTCAATAAAGCCCTCATTAATAACCTAGTAGATGATGAAAAGATAAAATCAATATACACTTTTCCCACTCTAATTAAGCGCTATATTAAAGGAAAAGTATCAAAAAAAATTATACCGACAAATTCTTGTTTTAATTCAAACAGATTCTTTCCAAGTCTTACTAAGGATAAAGGATTAGTATTACGGGCTGGAGCTTGTTTGCCTACTAAAAATATTGATGCATTCATTCAGACAGCCTCACAGTGTTCTGATTATAAATTTGTTTTAGCATTGACCAAGGTAAAAGCTTTTCCTGATATGCCAAAATATTTGATAGAATTAAACGAAAGCCTTGGGAGCCCAGTCGAGATAATATTTAATGTGGGACACCTGGAAATGACTGAACTTGTAGCCAAGGCGGGGGTATATATGCACACATTTGGGTTTCAACAGCCATTTGGAATGCCCGTATCAATTATTGAATCAATGGCGACAGGTGCAATTTGTTTATTACCAGACACATCCGATTATAGAAGTTATGCCGGTGACAGTAACCTTTTTTATAAGGATGTAAATCATGCCGTCCACCATCTTAACGAAATCAAAAAATGGGACAAGGAAGAGTGGTTAGCTCGAAGTATATTTAACTCAAATCATGCTTATGATAAATATATGGACGATGATGTGCTGAATGGTATTTATTCTGATTGGAAAATAATTTTGGGTATATAAAAATCGCAAGGTTTATTGCTCCAACCGTTAGTAAAAACTATGCACTTTAATGTAAGACTTTTGTACACTCTCATTTATGAGAGTGTCAAATGATAAAACGGCTACAGTTATTAATTTTGAATTAGGAGCTATAAACACATGAGAATAGGCGTTGACGCCCGCTCTTTATCCGTTTCACTAACAGGTATAGGCCGATATACATATGAGCTATGTAAGGCATTAGCTGAGCATGGCCATGAGATTGTTTTATATAGTCCTAACAAATTACTTGTCGACAAATTTAATCACCCATTAATACAAGTAAAGACTTCAACTATTAAGAATAGAACTCTTGGTTTGATTTGGTTTCAATTTTTTTTGCATAAAAGGCTAAAAAAAGATAGCTTAGATGTTTTTTGGGGAACTGCGCATAAACTACCCTTTTTTTTACCTAGCTCAATTATAAAGCTCGTTACTATTCATGACTTAGTCTGGGCATACGCAGGAACAACAATGCGTACATTGAATAAAATAACTGAAAGCTTGTTAATGCCATACGCTATTAACCATGCAGATTGGATTATCACGGTTTCAGATTCAACGGGGGATGCTCTTATTTCAAAATACCCATATGTATCAAAAAAAGTAAGCACCGTATACCCAGGAGTCACTCAACTCCCTCCTCCCCTAGGTTTTGATTTCTTATTAAAGATGCATATTCACACCCCATATTGTTTATTTGTTGGTACTCAGGAACCAAGAAAAAACTTATACGGACTCATTTCTGCTTTTGCAAAAATAATACAGATGAATGATATTTACGTTCAACTCGTCTTAGTCGGTACTTCTGGCTGGGGAAATAACAACATCAAAAAACACATTCAAAACCTGAATATAGAGAAATATGTCATTACAACTGGATATGTAACAGACACTGAATTATCAACCTTGTATCATCATGCACGCTTTCTTGCTATGCCATCTTTCTACGAAGGCTTTGGTTTTCCAATAGTTGAGGCAATGTCAGCTGGAGTTCCTGTGCTAACATCTAATAATTCATCGATGCCTGAAGTAGTGGGCAATGCAGGAATTATAGTTGATCCAAACAATCACGAAGCTATTGTAGCTGGTATGATGGATTTGTTTTGTAATGACAGTATCCACAAAAAACTAAAAAAAAACACTTTAGCAAATGCAAACCGCTTCAATTGGAAAACATCTGCCAATTACGTGCATAGGCTATTAAATAAACTAAGCCATTAATAAAACCAATCTATATTCATGAGAGTATTACACTTTTTTAAAACATACTTCCCTGATAATTGTGGTGGTATTGAGCGAGTAATCAATCAAATTTCTCGAGGATCAATAAATCATGGAATTAAAACGGATGTACTTTGCTTAACTGAAAACAAACACAATACCGTTATTGAACTTGATGGACATAAAATACATCGTGCCAAACAAAACTTTCATATTGCATCAACAGGAATATCTCTGTCAGTATTTTCACTCTTTAGCAAATTAGCAAAGGAAGCTGACATAATTCATTACCATTTTCCATGGCCAATGATGGATATAGTACATTTTTTAACACGACATAATAAGCCAACAGTACTTACATATCATTCTGATATTATCAAACAAAGACAGCTTCTACGGCTGTATAGACCGCTTAAAAATCATTTTTTATCCAGTGTAGATAGCATTGTTGCAACCTCGCAGAACTACCTAAACAGTAGCAACGTTTTAATGCGTTTCAAGGATAAAGTAGAAATCATCCCCATAGGCTTAGAGAAAGAGGCTTACCCTTCAATAGAAATAAGTCGAGTGAATACATGGAGACCTCTAGTTGGTAGTAAATTTTTTCTTTTTATCGGTGTACTTCGTTATTACAAGGGACTACATATATTGATTGAAGCCTCCCGCACAGCTAAATACCCAATTGTGATTGTTGGAGCAGGGCCTATTGAGCAGGAACTTAAGCAAAAAATTGATAGTTATGGACTAAAAAACTTTATTTTCCTTGGGTTTATTCCAGAGGAGGATAAAGTTGCGTTATTATCACTTTGCTATAGCATAGTCTTTCCATCACACCTCCGTTCCGAAGCATTTGGTGTATCTTTACTTGAAGGAGCAATGTATGGAAAACCAATGATTTCTAGTGAAATAGGAACGGGGACGTCCTTTATTAATATTAGCAACGAAACTGGTCTAGTTATCCCCCCAAATGATCCTTATGCCCTAAGTCAAGCGATGAAGTGGCTTTGGAATCATCCAATTGATGCGGCTGCCATGGGAGTTAAAGCTGAGCAACGTTATTGGAGGCTTTTCACTTCTGATAAAATGGTAAATAAGTACGTTGATATATATCAACGGCTTACCCATAAAAAAAATGGCACATGAACTAAATCCAGATGGACAAGTTTGGAATAATGCAAAATCTGATGTTGGAAAGAAAATTATTCAGAGTAAAGATGATATGGAAAGAGTCATTCTATCTACTACTCTCTTTATTCAGAATAAAGTTGAATTGGTTAAAATCTTTTTTAAATTACCGAATACGCTGTATACAAAATACCTGAATAGCCTTTGCTATCAAAACTTATGGAATGCTTAATATCAACAAATACTTACAAACTTTTATTTTATTCAAAATAGCCTAAACTTAATAAAATGACTCTGTAAAAGGTATAGCTTTATGAAACAAAAAATAACCCCCACCTCGACTAGACGAAATTTAGGCCCTGAAGATTTTATCGTCTCTAAAACAGATACCAAAGGTCGTATCACTTATGCTAACCGTATCTTTATGGATATTTGTGGTTTTGCTGAGTCGGAACTATTAAATGTGCAACATAACATAATCCGTCACCCCGATATGCCTAGGGGTGTATTTAAATTTATGTGGGATACATTAAAAGCAGGCGATGAGTTTTTAGGGTTTGCTAAAAATCTATGCTCTGATGGTAGTTACTACTGGGTTTTTGCCAATATAACACCCGACTACGATAAAGATGGCAAACTTCAGGGCTATTATTCTGTCAGACGCCAACCCCCGCAATCAGCCCTTGATGTGTTAATCCCAGTATACAAAGAAATGCTTGCCATAGAAAAGCGTTCATCTGCTAAAGAAGCTCCTGAAAAATCTATTGCATATTTAGTTGATGTAGTCGGTCAAGTCGGAGCAAAAAGTTACAATAGTCTTGTTTTAAACCTCTATAAACCTAATGGAGTGTAATAAATGATTCATTCCAGTGCTAATATTCCCTTTTTAAAAACTAAAATTAATTATATTGTTACCGCTAATTCTCTCTTAGCTATAACAGTCTTTGGCTACAGTACCTTTCAATATGGTTTTTCATGGCTCATTTTTGCTGTAACCATTGCCCTGTTTGTCGTTTCTTTTTGTATGTGGCGTGCACTACAAAAACCAATGGAAGCAATTAGTCGTATTCAAACTGTTTTACTTCGTACTAATGAAGGTGAGCTTTATCACAGAATAACTAATACCAAAGGTCTAGGTGAAATAGGTAAGGTTGCCTGGGAACTAAATGAGATGCTGGATATTATGGAGTCTTATTTTAAAGAAGTTAGTTCTTGTTTCCAACAAGCCTCAAAAGGTAACCATGATCGCTATGCATTAGCCGATGGCTTTCCTGGCCTATTAAAAACTTCTGCTGAAAATATGAATACAGCCCTTCAGCAGATGAATGAAAATGAAGTTTTAATGATAAAAAATAAATTATCTGCTGGCTTACATGGCCTAAATACAGCTAATTTACTGGACAACCTAAAAGCAAATCAACAAGACTTAATTAATATTACCAACGAAATGCAAAAAGTTGAAGATATTGCTATTGAAACAGGTAACAGTGCTGATGCCAGTCTTGCTACTGTTGATACAATTAGTAACTCTCTGACTAATATTAATTCTAATATTCATACCGTTTCAGATGTTATTTCAGCTTTAATCAATGATAGTAAAAAAGTAACCGACTCTTTATCAATGATTACGGGAATTGCCGACCAAACTAATCTTTTAGCTTTAAATGCTTCTATTGAAGCTGCTAGGGCAGGAGAGCATGGCAGAGGCTTTGCTGTAGTTGCTGATGAAGTAAAAAGTTTATCAGAGCATACTAAAAATGCGGCACTAGAAGTAGCTCAGACTTTAACATCATTTAATAAACGCGTTGAACAAATGCATTTAGAAGCAGAAAGTTCATCAAATTTATCTGAAGAAGTAATGGGGCAAGTTAATTCATTTAAAGTGCAATTCTCTGGCTTATCTGACTCAGCTAAAACCTCAATTGATTATATTCGTTATTCCAAAGATAAAAGTTTTGGTCTACTAACTAAACTTGATCATATTATTTTTAAACAAAATGGCTATCTTGCGATAGAAGAACCAAATCCTTGTCCACAAGCTGATGCTATTAGTGTTGATAACCACAATTGTCGTTTGGGTAAGTGGTATTACGAAGGTATTGGTTATGAGAGTTTTAGAGGAACTCATGCTTATGCTAATTTAGATTTACCTCATGGAAATGTACATAAGTTTACCCAGCAAGCTTATGCTACTTCTCGCGAAAACTGGCTTGATAACCCTTCTCTATTAGAGAATATTATTAACCAAATGCAACAATCGGAAAATGCCAGTGCAGAAGTTATGGCACAAATTGATGGCATGATTGATGAAAAACACCAGGATATTAGATAATATTTATTCAAGTAAATTTATCTAATCGCCCCCTATTTCAACTTATATATTTTTGGGGTGCAGGTTTTAAGCTGCATTTTTTATCGTACTTGTGCAGGCTAAAGCCAGCGCCCCAAAACGCTATTAAAGTGAGTGGTGATGTCATTACAGACTGCTAATCCTTTTTATCACTCGCTACAATTGATTTCTTCTCCACTACTACCCTTTCTTTCCATAACCCATCCATAGCAAAACAATTCCAGCCCCACTTTAACCAATTTAATAATGATACCGCCAACCATAGCGACCATAGCAACATTAAAATACGATAAGTCATTAAAGGTACAGAAATAACAGTTGCTGTTGGTAACAACGCCATACTCCTATCTTGATACCAATTAAGATTGAATGCTGATGACTGATTGCCTGCAATCTGCATATCTGGAGCACCTAATAAGCCTTGTTGAACAGCTACAAACAGTATCAATAAAGAAATGATACTTAAGCCTCCCAATGCTAATTGCATAAGGTTAAAATAACTTGAACTGAATGGCTGCTTTTTCTCCCTTAACCCCAAGGCAAACAACCAAACAACTACGCACATTGCAAACACGATGGAAACTTGACTTAAACCCATTAATAATAAAAACCATTGCCAGTTTTTTAATGGTGTCAGTGAATTTTTAGCTAAACCAAATGATAGAATCACTATTACTATCAATACCCCCCAAAATAAAACAGCAGGGCCAAATGCTGGGCCCGAGGTAAATAACACCCACCTATCTGAACCTAAAGACACCTTTAAACTATTGTTTACACTGGCAATAGCTAAATTGACAGCAGGCGTAGTCAAGAAACTTGTTTGCTCCTGCATCTGCCGCCATAACAACTTTATATTCTGCTTACCTGGTTTAATAGGTAAAGTTACTTGTGCCTGTTTTTGTCTTATAGGCTGAGTTACACCATTAATTTTTACTGATTTTAACTCTGCTTTTTCGGGGATATTAATAGTATGTTGCATCCCTTTAGAGCTTCTTATATTTAATTGTAATTCTGATTCTATTGACCGCTTACCCGGCTTTATTATTAAATGAGTTTTATCAATAGTTAAGGTTGCTCCCTCAACAGCGACGGGTCTGGAAATAGTTAATAAAACCTTTTCAGCAGGCCAAGGTCTCCACTCAGGTAACCAGCGCCCACTATCTTGATGGTGTACTACAGAAATTCCTTCTGCTTTTAAGTGCCATGTAGGACTTACATTAGCTCTCCAAACTTCATTCCATGATTCTGTATTTTCAGCAAGCAACTCTATTGGTGATGTTTGTTGTAAACTAGATTGCCATTGCAAATTATTTTGTCTGGCAGACATGCTGACCAACACATAGCCATCCTTAACTCTTACCTTGTCACTTATTATTGATTCGCCTTTTAATAAAGGAAATTTTAAAACAATAGCCGAATCATTTTGTGACAGACGAATCACTCGTGTATTTATCCTCCAATCCAAGCCTAAATTTAAAGTTCTTTCAATTCTTACAAAAGCGGGTAATACAGCTGATTCAAATGTTTGCTTATTTTCTTTTACCTGCTGGGCTGTTTTGACTCGGGTAAATAGAAGTTGATTATCTACTTGTCCATTTTGATGAACACCCTCAATAGTCCAACCTATATTTTCGACTGTAACTCTATGAGGCTTTAATATTAAAGGTAAGGAAAATTTATTTTGTACTGGATTAATACCAATCAACTCAATCTGCTGTATGCCTTTTTCAACACTCAGCCATAAAATATTATTATGTCTGATTAGACCTTTAGCCTGTTTACCATTAAGTAAAACTTTATTTGGCATCCATTGTTCTAATTTAGAAGGTATAGGAATAACAACAGCCTGTTGGGCATGAACTTGTAAGCTAATATTTAGCTGTTTAGCAGTAATATTCACATGCATAGTAGAAAGCTGAGCACATGATGGCAAACACTCCGGCTGCTTCAATAGGCGGCTTTTAAGTTCATCTAACATTTGTGGGTTTGGAAAAGCGGCATCAACATCCTGACTAGGTAAACTAATCAAAGGAAGTAATAAAACCCAGCTTAACCAAGCTTTTGGAAACTTAAATTGTTTATCTAATAAGCCAAACATCAATAAAGATAAAATAATCAATAGAAAAACTCTTAAGAAATTTAACAACATCGTGACTTTAGGTGATAAATACCAAAATGAGATTTGTTGTTGACTATCAACCGAACCATTCCAGGATAAATATACTTTTGTCCATTCCCATTGAGGAATTCCAGGACCTGTTTGAATATTTGCATCAGGATCAATACGCTCAAATATCTGTTTCTTTTGTTGACTGACTCTTGCTACATCCCCATACGAAGAAGGACTAGCTAATTTTCTAAGTTTAGATACAGGTCTACTACTTAAACTTTCTGCTTGATTCTGCTGCATATCAAAGTCTCTAGTAATTTCATCATACTGGTTTGCAGCTATAGATAACCATTGCTTTTCTAATTGTGGATATAGTCCCACTCTAATTTGCGAAACCATAAAGGGAATAGCAATTAATACCAAGCTAGCCCAACAAGCATTTCTATACCATTTAAGTGTTTTCTGAAACTTACCTGCAGGTAACACTCTTATTAAGGCAATAGTGGCTAATATATTTAACCAAATAAAATGAGGGGATTGAGATTCATGCCATAATAAACTCAAACTAATTAAAGCAAAAATACCCCAATACATATTCCATAATCGACTGATAGCCAGTGAAGCAATGAGTACTAAAAATAGATCAAGTAATGTCCAGCGTGAAACCCAACTATTAGGTACATTATCTACCCCTGTAGCAGTTATTAGTCTCCATCCTGGTGGTATATTTAATTCGGTATTTACTTGCTGAAACTCTTGCTCCCAACCTAGCGCACTGATTTGACTAATATCAGTAATAATTCGGCTATCAGCTTGTAGATTGATATTACCTTTTCTAACTTCTACACCCTTTTTATTAGTCTCAACCGAAGTTGTAATAAGTTGATTTTGACCATTCAGTTTAACTTGCCCAAGTTGTGTTTCTGCAAGTGTATTTAAGCGCCAACCTTTGGTCATCTTGCCACTAATATTATCGACGACTGTATAAGCTTTACCATCAAAATCTAACCATAATTGACGCTTTAACTTTAATTGGTTAGGTTCAGGGTCTGGGTCACCACGGCTAATTACTTTAAAGCCCATCGACTCACCCTGTTTAATTAAATAAGTGGGTAAGCTCTTCCACTGCTTAGGAATATTGGTTTGACTAGGGTCTATCGCTTTTAAGTTTTCAACCTCAACAACACGTTGAAAAGGTTGAGCATTAAAAGACCAGACTTCTGTTTCAGGCCACTGCTTATTATCAATGTTTAATATAACTTCCGTTAAAGGCTCTGGGTGGCGAGCATTCAACTCTATATGCCATCGACCAGGACGTACTTGCAGTAATAAATCACCATTGGCTTCAATTCTGGCGGGTAAAGAACTTTTTAAAGAAATGGGAATAAATTGAGCAAGTAAAGCATGCGGTAAGATAACTTCTCGCTGATCTCCTGATACTTCTAATTCAAGTACAGTCATAAGTTGTAGAGGAACATTGTCATCTATCTTTCTAAACACTTGTAGATCTAACTTATTTTCTATGCTTTTAGGCTTTTTTACCCCTGTATCACTTTTTTTAAGCCAAACTTTATTCCTCTTTATTATTGGGTAAGCAATATTTTTATCATTAATGTTTAAATTTAATATTCCTGTTGCTTCCGGAATTACTAAATTTTCAGGCATTCTATCCCAGAAAAACTCACCTTTAATCAAATAGGAACCAGCAGCCAAGCTAATACTTGGTTTTCCATTCTTACTCATAACCAAAGCAGGTTTATTGTTAATCGTTACATTTTGAGGCCAGTAGTCTTTATCCCCAGGTAATGTAATCCAACTTTCTGTATAGACTTTCCAATGGCTAGTAAATTGAGCCTGCTTGGGTTTTAAATCTAAATTAAGCTGGCCAGGCCAAACACACTGTTTTTGTTTGAAATTCTGATAGAAAAAAGGGCATTGGGAAGAAGTTTCATTTTGTAATACCCACTCAATCCAAGGCTTAAGAGGATCAGGGACATCAGACTTTGCAAAAGTAGCAGATTGTAGGGTAGAAAATGGCAAAACAAGGATACAGAATAAGATAAAACGAAACATAATCAATTCCTGAATAGTGACTTTTGTTTGATTTTAGCCTGTTAATACAGCAACCGTAAATAATATACTTGACATAGTTCCATACAAGCCTTAAAAATAAGCTTTTAATACTAGTTTATTTTAACTAGTCACGCCTATGCATATTTTAAAGAGGGGAAATACATGTCTCTATTAGACACGATAAAAAGCTTTTTTTTCGGAGATAAACCTGAAGACTCATCTGTAACAGAAAAAGTTGAGGAGGTTGTTGAAGACATAAAAGAAACCGTTGAAGAGGTTGTCGAAGACATAAAAGAAAAAGCTGAAGAAGTCGTTGAAGATATAAAAGAGACTGTTGAGGAAGTTGTTGAAGCAGTAGAAGAAAAATTTGAAGAAGTTACTTCTACAATTGCCGCATCTAAAGTAGCTTCATCAGCAACAGAAATTAAAGTCCCTGAAGATTCAGCCTTAAAACGTCATTTTATCTCAGCTTTAATCGTTGAAATTGAAGCAGATATGCCTGCTCGTCCTACTGACTCTGCTTTAAAGCGTCATTACGATGCAACTGTTCAAGCTAAATTAGAAGAATTAATAGGCTAAGCTTTGTAGCCTTGATGAAACAAAGTGGAATCAAGGTTTATCTGAGATAAACCCTTGATTTCGTTTCACTGCATCAAGGCTACATGTTTTTTATTATCTTTAATTACAACTCACTCAATAATCGTTTATAAATCCCACCAAAACTACCATTACTCATTAATACAAAGTGTGCCTTTTCCTTGGCTTGTATTTTTAGCTTATCAATAATGGCATCTAAAGTTGTACATATCTCAATATTTTCAGCATATTTTTTTAACTCAGATAAATCCCAATCTAAATTTTCAGGTTGATAAATCAGAGCTATATCTGCTTTAGCTAAAGACTCAGCCAATGATTGAGTATGAACCCCCATCCGCATAGTATTAGATCGTGGTTCTACTATTGCCACAATTTTTTCATCTACAACTTGTTTTCTCAATCCATCTAAAGTGGTTTGTATTGCTGTTGGGTGATGAGCGAAATCATCATAAATAGTAACGTCTTTAATATTGGCAATAACTTCCATTCTACGTTTAACATTTTTAAACTGTTTTAATGCTTGGATAGCATCGACAGGTAATATGCCAATGTGTTTTGCTGCAACTATCGCTGACATTGCATTATAAACATTATGTTCGCCTGTTAATGCCCAATCAACAATACCTTGCTCTTTCCCTTCAAAAAATACTTTAAACTCACTTCCCTCAGCTTTAACTAGTTCTGCCTGCCATTGTCCTTCAGTATTAATCACTGTTTTGGCTACCGGTGTCCAACAACCCATTTCTAGTACATCAGAAATATTATTTTCGCATTCAGGTGTGATAATTAAACCATCACCCGGAATAGTTCTAACCAAATGATGAAATTGTTTTTTAATAGCATCCAAATCATCAAAAATATCTGCATGATCAAATTCTAAATTATTTAAAATTGCTGTTCTAGGACGATAATGTACAAACTTTGATCGTTTATCAAAGAAAGCTGAATCATATTCATCTGCTTCAATAACAAAAAAATCTGATTCACCTAATCTTGCAGAAATTCCAAAGTTTAGTGGAATACCACCAATTAAAAATCCAGGTTTAAACCCTTGGTATTCTAAAATCCAGGCAAGCATACTACTTGTAGTAGTTTTACCATGAGTACCTGCTACTCCTAAAACCCATTTATCTTGCAACACATGTTCAGATAACCATTGCGGCCCTGATATATATTTAAGTCCTCGATTTAATACCGCTTCAACTTCCACATTACCTCGTGACATGGCATTACCAATAACGACCAAGTCTGGCTTACAATCTAAATTTTCTGCTTTATAGCCATTCATTAATTGAATGCCTTGTTGTTCAAGTTGTGTACTCATAGGTGGATACACATTTTGATCCGAACCACTTACCTTATAACCCAGCTCTCTAGCAATAAGTGCCAAACCACCCATAAATGTTCCACATATTCCTAAAATATGAATGTGCAAAGGGTTTTTATCATTATTATTCATTTTACTTAATTACTCTTTTTCTTTAGTTTCAGTTGTTTTATCTTCAGAGTCCTCAGCTTTTTTAGCATCTCCCTCTTCAGCTTTAGTTTCTGACTTTTCTTTCGATTCTGCTTTTTCTTCTTTCTTATCTACTTTCTTAGACTCAATTGATTTTTCTAAAATTTTAACAATATTGTCATATTTAGTAGTCTTGGCTTTTTCTATTACAGAAACTTTCTGTTTATCCATAGCCTTAACATTGGCTCCAGCTGTCATTAATAACCTAACTAACTCTTCATTCCCAAAAACCACCGCATCCATTAAAGCAGTTGATCCTAAATTATCACTAATGTTAACGTCTGCACCATAGGCTAGTAAAATACGTACAACACGAACATTACCGTTAAAACTTGCCGCCATCATCGCTGTGCGGCCTGTTTTAGTTTTTCCATTAACATTTACGCCATCTGATAATAGAAATTTAACCCTTTCAGTTTTGCCAAAAATAGCAGCTGAAAATAATTCATTAATACCGGCTGAAAATGCAGAAACAGAAAAGGACAGTAGAAAAAATAACAGTAATTTTTTAATTATCATCGAATAGGCTTTTATCTTGTTGGTAGTTTCAAGAATAGTATAAATTGCTTAAAGTATCATACCCCGATTTGTTATATCATCTAACTATGAGTGAAAAAAATAAAATTTTAGTTGAAGTCGCCCCTCAATATATTGAGTCTCAATCAGCACCTGATAGTAATCGCTATATTTTTGCCTATACTATTACTATTACCAATGTTGGAATTACCCCCGCTAAACTATTAACTCGTCATTGGTTAATTACAGATTCAAATGGTAAAAAACAGGAAGTTAAAGGTAATGGTGTAATAGGTGAGCAACCTCATTTAAATCCGGGCGAAACTTTCCGTTATACCAGTGGTGCAATGATTGAAACCCCTGTGGGTGTTATGCAAGGTAAATATGTAATGCTTTCTGATAGTGGCGATCAATTTAAAGCAGCAATTCCACAATTTACCTTATCTATTCCTCGTACATTACATTAAATACACTAAAAAATGTCTATTTATGCAATTGGTGATATTCAAGGCTGTTTTGATGATTTATTAAGATTATTAGAAGCTATCGAATTTAATAAAAAACATGATCAACTCTGGTTTGCGGGTGATCTTGTTAATCGTGGCCCAAAATCTTTAGAAACCTTACGTTTTGTTAAATCATTAGGCTCATCAGCTATTACTGTTTTAGGTAATCATGACCTACATTTATTAGCCACAGCATTTAAACAACGTACACCACATAAACATGATTCCTTAACTGAAATTTTACAAGCACCCGATTGTGATGAGCTTTTAACCTGGTTAAGACATCGACCTTTGTTTCATTATAATGATGACTTTTGTTTACTCCATGCTGGGCTCCCACCTCAATGGGATTATGAAAAAACCAAAGCAATGGCTTTAAAAGCTGAAAAAGTATTACAAGGTTCTAATCATCTCGACTTTTTTAAACAAATGTATGGGGATAAGCCTGATAAGTGGAATTCTGATTTAAAAGATATGGATAAAATCAGATTTATTGTTAATTGTTTTACTCGTATGAGATATTGCGATAAAGAAGGGCAGCTTGATTTTAAATACAGTAGTGCGGTTGGCACTCAACCCAAGCATTTAATGCCTTGGTTTACTGCTCCAAAACGCCAATCTAAAGATATGAAAATTATCTTTGGGCATTGGTCTACTTTAGGTTATTACCACGGAAACAATTGTTATGCGATTGATACGGGTTGTCTTTGGGGAGGACAATTAACTGCGATAAAACTCGGTAAAAAAGTAAAACGAATCAGTATTGATTGTAAGCAAAACTCAACGCGTTAATCTTGTATAACTTTATCCTGGTATTTTTCCCTTATAGCCAAAATTTCAGGCAGTGCATCCATAAAAACTTGTACTAAACTTGGATCAAAATGTTCACCGGACTCCTCTTTTAAAAGCTTTAATATTTTTTCTAAAGACCACGCTTTTTTATAAGGTCTATCCATTGATAAAGCATCAAACACATCAGCTATAGCAACAATTCTGCCTTGAATAGGAATCTTTAGTCCCTTCAATCCTTTAGGGTAGCCTTTACCATTCCATTTTTCATGATGTGTTAAAGCAATTATTTTTGCACATTTCATCACTCGAGCATTACTTTGACTCAAAATTTCTGCGCCAATTTCAGAGTGCAGTTTTATTTTGTCAAACTCATCATCTGTGAGTTTTCCTGGTTTTAATAAAATACTATCTGAAACCCCTATTTTACCAATATCATGCATCGGAGCTGCCTGTTGGATTAAATCCAATTCATCAGCTCTAAAGCCATATTTTTCTGCAATAATCCTAGAATACCATCCAACTCTTACTGTATGGTTAGCTGTATCCATATCTCTATATTCAGCAGCATAAGCTAAACAATCGAGGATTTCAGATTGAGTTTTTTCAATTTTACGAGTTCTTTCTTGTACTGATTTTTCCAGAGTAATACTGTATTTTTCAAATAGTTTTTGTGATAGATGCATTTCCAATAAATTTGCAATACGACAAACCACCTCTTCACTATCAAAAGGTTTTTCCAGAAAATCTCTTGCACTAGAATTTAAAGCTTTTAAACGAACTTCCCTGTCTTTTAAAGCTGTCAAAACTAAAATAGGGGGATGAATAGTTTTTATCACATTAGAAAATGCTTTCATAACCTGAAAACCATCCATTACTGGCATATTTATATCCAATAATACTAAATCGATCTCTTTTTCTTTATATAGCTCAACACCTTCAACTGGATCACTGGTTCCTATAACATTTGAAAAACCATTCATGTCTAACAAATCTAATAAAATTTCTACATTAAACGGTTCATCATCAATAACTAAAATAGATGCTGCTTTAATTTCATGACCGATTAACATACAATTTTCCTCCCAGTTATTTCTATTACTAACAAAGTGATATATTTAAAAGTTATAGATGTAACATTACCACATTAAATCATCTGGTATCTCATAGCCTTGATAGTCATTATCTTCAGCTATTTCTATATTCTCAGTAAATAAAACAATAATGACTTTTTCATCGCGTTGTTTAATTTTTTCGGCAACAGGTACAGGAACGACTTCATAACTTGCTTTTGATTTAACTATAGCTAATTTACCAGAAATTATATGATTTCTCACTTCATCACTAACATAAATAATTTTAACTTTATTTTGGTCAGTAAAATTATATGCTGATCCATCTTCATCCTGAGCTATTTTATTTAAATCAATTAACTGATAAATCTGATTAACAATTTGTTTTTTATCAGCTTCTGCATTTCTTTTTTGATTTAATAATTTATCTTTTTCTAGCTGTTTATCTCTAGTGTCCTGCAACTGTTGCTTTGCTTCATTAACAACTTCTACTTTATTTTTCTGTTGTTTTTTAGTTTGTTTTCTTTTTTCAGATCTAACTTTTTTAGCTTTAGTTTCATTGCTTAGACCTGCTTTTAATAACTGATCCTGAAGAGATAGGTTTTTCATTTGTTTGTTAATATATCGAAATTATTATTAATTTTAGTCAAGTTTACCAGTGCTATATGACAACAGCAAAAAACTGATCAATTCTCAATCACCGTTTTGAATAATATTTATCCGCTTATCCATAGTCGGATGACTAGATAAATAGTCAAATTGATGTGATGATTTATTAACTTGCTCAAGTAAACTTAATATTTTGCTATATTGTTCAATAGCTATATTTTGAGTTTCTAAATAATCAATAGCATATTGATCTGCTTCTAATTCAAACTCACGAGAATATCGGCTTTCTACTAACATTGTTGGTATAGCGACTGATAATGATGAAATTGAGCTTATATCCCCCAACACACCAGCCATAAATAATGCAGTAATAGAGTCTTGTAATAAAGACCTTAAGCCATGTTGATATTCTATATGTGCCATTTCATGTGCTAGTACTGCAATAATTTGTTGATCATTTTCGGCTAATGCTATTAAAGCATCAGTCATAATAATAATCCCTCCTGGTAGAGCTAAAGCATTAGCCCCCATTTTCTGAGCACTTCTCAATTCTAAACGATAATTAAATTGCTTTTCAGAATTTATCACTAAATTATCAAATAACTTTTGTAAATGTCTCTGTTCACTATTTTGCATCGTTGTTTCTTTAAACAACCAATTATCTAGACTTTCTAAGCCTTGTTCTCCAATACTCTGTTCAACACGATAAGGAACACTTTTAACTGCCCATTTTGAAGCGAAAGGTACGCCGTACTCTATTCCTCCCCAAACAAATATGATGGTAATAATTAATGCAACTAATACCACAGACCAATTTTTTTCTAATTTATGTAATAGGCTTTGTAAAATATTTCGATCAAAATAACCACAGATTTGATCAATAGCTTTATTATCCTCAGTCTCTAATTTTGAACCATCTTTCAAATATATATTACGTCGCGTATTGGCTAATCTGGCTGATATTTTTAACAACTTAACAGTCGTTTTTATTTCTACACTTTGACCACTGATTAATACCTCACCCGTTTGTTTTACCGTTATAACAACAGGAACTTGGGTTGATGATTGACCATCATAATAGTATGCGTTTATTTTGATCACAGGCCAAAATCTATATCAAGTAAATCACCTATTTCTTCCCCTATAGCATCTGATTTTTCTGACTCAGCGGCTATAAAGGTTTCTATTTCATTATCAGTCACTAATGCTAAACAAGAAACTCTATATTTTGCTGTTCTTATCATTGCCCATGGAATTAATAAGCCTAAAGAAAATATTATTGCCAGCATATTGGAAAAATACAACCAGCATAATTTTGTTGCTTGTAAATTACTTTCAAATTGATAGTTATAAAAACTAGTGTGATTAATCGTTAAGTTAGTAATAAAGGTATATATAAATCCATAAATAAGCAATAAAGCTGGATATATCAATAACATAATAGGAAAAATCATAAATTCTATGCCTGCAATATTTCCAACTTTAGCAACATAAAAAATAGCAGCAATGAATACAGAAATAATAATAAGCAGTGCTAGAAACTTTAAATAAACACTATAAAACTGAGCCGTATTTGCTGAAAAATTAAACTTTTCCGTACCATAAGCACTATTATCCACGACAAAGTTTTTACGTTCTCTGACAAAATAGGGATAGGCTAAACCAGCTGACAATGCGACTAATATGGGTAAACCTACAAACACCTTTAAAGCTTGTAAATATTCTGCATTAAAGTGAAAACGGATATTCCGATACGCTGAATTATATAAATTAAATTTTAGCGCTTTAATAATAACCCAAGGAAATAATGCAATAAATACAACTAAAATAACCGACTGTAATAAAGGAGAAATTATGGCCGATAAGGTATAAATAAAGATTAAAGCCAGTGCAAATAAACGACCTTTTAAAATTTTTACAGGGTCTGCTAAATAATCAAATGAAGTATCCATCAGCATTGTATTGTTGTAAAAATATTTTCGGGTTCTTACTTTAGCCCATGCTGAATACATCCCCAAAGTTACAATAGAAAGCATCATATTAACAATCCAGATTCTAAAGAACTCTCCCGTTGTACCGTGAAATTCAAATGCCTGTACCTTCTTATCCATAGCTATGCCTCCATCATGGTTAATAAAATTCTTAAACGTATGTCATATTCATTGATAGATTATAATAGTTAAAAAATAGCACCTTGTGTAGCTATTGCGTACTTCAAAATATAAACAACTAAATGACATTTGATCAATTAAATTTATCTGCACCTATTCTACAAGCCATTAATGAACAAGGTTATACAAAACCAACCCCCGTTCAGGAACAGGCTATCCCTGTTATTTTAGATGGAAACGATATTCTAGCAGGTGCTCAAACAGGAACAGGCAAAACCGCTGGATTTGCACTTCCACTATTAGAGCTTTTGCAACGCCAATCCTTACCTAAAAGACCACGCCCAATTAGAGCCTTAGTTCTAACTCCAACACGTGAACTGGCGAGTCAAGTACATGAAAGCTTTACTATGTACGGAAAACATCTTCCTCTATTTGCTGATGTAATATTTGGTGGAGTTAGTATTAATGCTCAAATTAAACGATTACAGCGTGGTACAGATATTCTGGTAGCAACACCCGGTCGTTTACTGGATTTAATGCAACAAAAGAAAATTGATATTTCTCAAGTACAATATTTTGTATTAGATGAAGCTGATCGTATGCTTGATATGGGCTTTATTAGAGATATTCGTAAAGTGATTTCTGCATTACCTAAACAACGTCAAAATCTATTATTTTCTGCAACTTATTCGCAAGAAATTAAAACTTTATCAGCAGGGTTATTAAACAACCCAGTTGATGTTGCTGTAGCTAGAGAAAACTCTACCGCTGATAAAATTAGCCAATCTATTTATCCTATCAAACAAGAAAATAAACGTGAATTAATTTCTTGGTTAATTGGTGATGGAAACTGGCAACAGGTTTTAATCTTTGTACGAACAAAACATGGTGCGGATCGTTTATGTAAACAGTTAATGAAAGACGGTATTCGTTGTGCTGCATTGCATGGTAATAAATCCCAAAATGCTAGAAATAGAGCTTTAGGTGATTTTAAAGAAAATAATATTACTGCTTTAGTCGCAACTGATATTGCTGCACGTGGCATAGATATTGACCAACTTCCCCATGTGGTTAATTTTGATTTACCTCAAGTAGCGGAAGATTATGTACACCGAATTGGTCGTACAGGAAGAGCTGGGGCTGAAGGGGAAGCTATTTCACTAGTAACTCCAGAAGAAGGTCACTTATTAGGCGCAATTGAAAAATTATTGAAGAAACAAATCCCAAGAGTTTCTGATACAGGTTATGAAGCCGTTGAGCTTAATTTAAACAAACCGCCTAAAACCAAATCAGCTGATAATAAAGGTAATTCGGGTAATAGAAGACGT
>CAJVYL010000034.1 GCA_913009265.1 uncultured Methylococcales bacterium | reverse complement strand
CTTGTGTAAAAGGAGGAAGGGGAGGTCTGTTTTCCATGATAATGTCCTATATGTAATAGCCCTCTCTTGCTGGAGAGCAACTGTGTTAAAAATCAAGCTAATTCTCCATGATGAGGGTTCCACTCCATATTGTTTCTAATCATGGAATTAGCAACTATTATTAATTTTCTCATGCAAGCAACGAGAGCTGTTTTTTTCGGTTTTCCCTTATTGACTAACCGCTCATAAAATACTTTGATTGCAGGGTTATACTTAACTGCACTCAGTGTCGCCATATAGAGAACTGAACGAACTTGTGAGCGTCCTCCCCATATAGTTCTTTTTCCTCTCATGCCTCCACTGTCTCGACAAAAAGGAGCTACACCAACCAAGGCACTAATTTCTTTGTTACTTAGAGCGCCCAGTTCGGGTATATCTGAAACGATAGTCACTGCGACAACCGGGCCTATGCCTTTTATCGTCGTTAATCTGTTAACTTTTTCTTTGAGATTGCTATCCAAGTCAATAAGCTTATTTATTTTCTCTTCAATGATCCCAATCTCTTTATCAAGAAATTTTATAGTGCGATTAATCGACCGTTTAGTTTCTTTGTTGATGACAGTTTCAAGGTGCTGTTTCTCTATAGCACGCTGTTTCACCAATTGATTTCTTCGTGAGGTTAAGGAATCAAGTGATTGTTGTGATTCGCTAAGTTGTTCAGTAACATTGGGGTTAATAGCCTCTGTAAAAAGGCGAATAACATGTGAATCAATTTTGTCCGTTTTTGCTAGCTTTCCGAGTGCTTTAGCATAATCTCTCACTCGTTTGGCATTCACAACACTGACCGCAATGCCTTTCTCTTGCAAAAATTGAACTAGAGATCTCTCATAACCGCCTGTCGCCTCCATAGCAACGCGTGTTCTACCTTTATCTGAGATCTGTTTCAAAAGTTGTTTAAATCCATTTAAATCATTGTCATAGCATGCTGTTTTATTATCAGAAAATGAAACATCCAATTTCTTTTTTGATATATCTATTCCAATGTTGAATGTGTAACTTACATTTGTCATAATTAATGTCCCTAGTTTCTCAGCCTTGTAGATACGGAATCTTAAGTTCCTGGCAACTGTTCGAGTTAAGTGGGGTAGATGTGGCGACCATCGCTCTCCCACGGTTTCTAAGAACCTGAGGGTTGTCGGTCTGCCACATCATTTTTTAATAGAAATCCTATTCTAATAAAAACTGGTTTTAACAGTCACTTTAATCATACAAGGGCTTAAGAGCAAGGCAAAGTAACTTAAAATTCCACACTTAACGGTGACATAGCCAAAGTATATGACTATGCTTTTAAGTATTTCTCTGATTGATGGGCTGTTGAAATTTTATAACATTCTTCTGGGTTTTCTTCTACTATACTGACGATCATTTCGTCAATTTCACCTTTTTCAACCATTTCTTTTAAAATGCTAACGATTTCTTTTGGTCCTAATGATTTTCGATAAGGTCGTTTTTGTGCCAGTGCTTGAAAAATATCTGCAATAGCTATAATTCTTGCTTCAATACTTATTTTTTCTGCATGGGGTTGAAACGGATAACCTGTTTGGTTCAGTTTTTCGTGGTGATAACCAGCCCATTCGGCAATCTCTTCAAGGCCAGGTATTTTTCTTAAAATCTCATAGGTTTCAAAACTATGCTGATTGATAATAGCTCTTTCTGTACTGCTTAAGAGTCCATTCTTTTCAAGGATTTCATCAGGGATACGCAATTTACCAATGTCATGTAATAAACCTGCAATTTTAATTTTTTTACATACTGATACACTTAAACCATAAGTCTCAGATATATAATAAGATAGCTCAGCGACATTAATTGAATGTTCAGAAGTGAATTTACTTTTAGCATCCACAATAACAGCAAAGATATGAGCTAAAAATTGAATATCTTCTAAAGTGACAATCATCGGTTTGGAAACCAGACATCTATCAGAAATAAAATTGTAAATATATTTACTTTCCATTGCTATCCAAAATGCAGGGCTTTGGGCTGCACTTAAAAAAGCTTGTATGATGGATGGATTAAAATGTTTTAATCCATAGCGCTCTACCTGTGCACAAATATGATCAGACTTCTCTAAAATATTTGCACCATAGTAGGGGGCGGCCAAGACATTTACTTTGTCAGCAAGGTGAATAATATTTGCAAAACGTTTATGTCTGGAAGTTAGCTTTATATCCTTTAACTTTTCCCATGGCGTATGGTGATAAAGAATAGGGTAGGCATATTCAGCTAAAGGGGGGTAATCTTTTATTAATTCAAACCCTACGTGACAGTGCTTATTTTCATCATCCCATTCAAAATTTTCTATTAAGTGTTTATGAACTGAAGTTTCGGAAACTCCAATATCGTGAATTAGTCCAATTTCAAATAATTCATTACAAGATTCTTCATCCAGACCCAATTTAAGAGCACATTGTACTGCAATATAGGCAACTCTTTTCCCATGTTGAACTTCATCAATCCCCACTAAATCAAGAGCATCAGAAAGTGCCATTACTGCTTTTCGTATATCAATTGTAATGTTTTGTGTCATGGTTGTGCGTTAGATGTATAGATGATTTTGTGAAAGTAAAATAGAGAAAATATGTGTAACTAATATTTTACCTTAAAAGGTGAGGTGTACTATTATTAACTATAAGTTTAGATTTGTAAAAGGGATGCAAAATCATGATAAATAAAAAAAATAATAAACTATTAAGTGATTTATATAGCTATATCAGAAAGCAACTAAAACAAGATCAGTCAGAAACGCTTGTTGAGTTTGCTAAACAATATTTTCAATTAGTTATATTTAATGATGTAGATCAGGTGAAAGTTGAAGATTTGTATGGTGCTGTTTTATCCCATTGGAATTTAGCTTTTGAGTTTTATTCTGAACATAAAGTTAAAGTCTACAACCCCACACAAGAAGAACATGGCTGGCAATCTAAACATACTATTGTTGAGGTCGTCGTCAATGATATGCCGTTTTTATTGCAATCACTTTGCATGGAAGTCAATAAGCATGGATTTGCGAATCATTTAGTTCTACATCCTGTTTATTTAGTTAAAAGAGCATTAAATGGTAAGTTTTTATCTTTGGAAACTAAAGATTCAGATGATTCTGATATATCAATAGAATGTTTAGTTCACCTTGAAATTGATCGCCAAAGTGATGCGGCGGTAATGAATTCATTACAAAAGAGTTTAAGTAGAGTATTAGTTGATATAAGAGCAAGTACAGAAGACTGGACATCTTGTTTAGATCAGATGCAAAGTGTAATTAGTCAGTTGAAACAGTCGCCAGCTTTAATTGATCAATACAGTGATGAAGTTAGGTTTTTACAATGGTTACATGATGATCATTTTGTTTTCTTAGCTTATAGGGAGTATGAGTTTGTTAAAGAAGGGGAGAATATTGGCTTTAAAGTGATCCCGGGTACTGGTTTAGGACTATTAAGAGACACTATTGTTTCTGTGCCCAAAGATTTGGTAACGCCTATTTCTGAACAAACATTTAAAGCGATAAATACCAAGCAGCCTTTAATGATCACCAAGGCAACTTCTAAATCATCGGTTCATCGTCCTGTCTTTATGGATTATATTGGTATTAAACAATATAACGATAAGGGTGACGTTATTGGTGAAAAACGTTTCTTAGGTCTTTATAGTTCAAGAGCTTATTTTTGTTTGTTAAACGAAATCCCTCTGATTTCCTCAAAAATAAAAAAACTACAAGATAGGTTTGCTTTTAAAAGAGGCTCACATAGAGCTAGAGCTCTACTTTTTACCTTACAGTCTTTACCTAGAGATGAGGTGTTTCAAGCAGACTTTGAATCATTGGTTGAAATTACAGAAGGGATGCTTCAGCTACAACAAAGTCAACGGGTTAGAGTGTTTATTCGATATGACCTATATGGCCGTTTTGCTTCTTTATTAGTTTTTGTACCAAGAGATCGCTATTACACAGAAACTAGAAAAAAAATTGAAAGTATTTTACGGGGTATTTTTAAGGCAGAAAATGTTGAGTTTAGCGTACAGCTATCAGAATCAATACTCGCTAGGTTACATTTTATAATCCATAGCGTGAAAGGCTGTTGTGTTGAATATGATGCAGTGGAAATAGAAGAGCAAATCATTGAAGCGCTTGCTGATTGGAATGATAATTTAAAACAAGAGTTACACAGTTCTTATGGTGAAGCGCAAGGTAATGAATTATATACTCATTATTATGAAGGTTTTTCAACCGCATATCGAGAAGAGGTTTCCAGTCGAACAGCTCTTTTAGATATAGATAAAGTAGAGTACTTAATTTCATCACAATGTGAAGCTGAAAGTTTACTGTATAGTCCATTAACAGCTATAGAAAAGAAAACACTGCGTTTTAAACTGTTTAGTAAGGGCCAAGCTTCATTATCTAAAAGTTTACCCATGCTGGAGAATCTGGGGGTTAAAGTCTGTGATGAACGCCCTTATGAAATTATAAAGAAAGACTGCCCTGATGTGTATTGGATGCATGATTTTGGTTTGATGTTGGATATTGATATTGCAACATTAAATTTAGAAAATTTAAAAACCAATTTTGAAGAGATATTTGAACAATGCTGGTTTGGGACCGTTGAAAATGATGGTTTTAATCAGTTAGTTTTACGCGCGGGTATTAGCTGGCAAGAAGTTAATATTTTTAGAGCTTATTATTTTTATTTACGCCAGATTGGTATTACATTTAGTCAGGACTATGTGGTAGCAACTTTGGCAAAAAATCCTGATGTTGTTAGATTATTAATACATTACTTTATTCAGCGTTTCGATCCATCGTTAAAACAACAAGAAAACAGTAGTAATGAATTATATAGCACCATTGAACAAGCGATTGATCAAGTAAAGTCCCTGGATGAAGATAGAATACTAAGACGCTATTTAAATCTAGTGCAAGCAGCAGTAAGAACTAATTACTTTAGAAAACCAGTTGATGATAAAGGCATCCCTTATTTTTCAACTAAGTTTGAATCATCAAAAATTATTGATATTCCATCACCTGTTCCTTATTTTGAAATTTTTGTCTATTCACCTCGAGTAGAAGGTATTCATTTACGTGGTGGGCCTGTCGCTCGTGGTGGACTGCGCTGGTCCGATAGGCCAGAAGATTATAGAACAGAAGTTCTAGGGTTAATGAAAGCGCAAATGACTAAAAACTCAGTTATTGTGCCTACAGGGGCAAAAGGTGGTTTTATAGCTAAAAGATTGGAAGCATCTTTTAACTATGAACAAAGAACAAAAGAAGTTATCTGTTGTTATCAAATATTAATTCGCGGATTGCTGGATTTAACTGATAATCAGGTTACAGGTGGAATTGTTAAACCTACAGATTGTGTTTGTTATGACGATGATGATGCTTATCTAGTTGTTGCTGCTGATAAAGGAACCGCCAGCTTTTCTGATTATGCTAATGCAATATCTAAACAGTATGGTTTTTGGTTAGGTGATGCTTTTGCTTCGGGTGGGTCAGTTGGATATGACCACAAAGCAATGGGGATTACAGCAAGGGGTGCTTGGGAATCAGTTAAACATCATTTTGATGCGCTTGGCTTTAACCATTTAGATAAACCTTTTACCGTTATTGGAATCGGGGGCATGATGGGCGATGTGTTTGGTAATGGCATGTTGTTATCAAACCAAATTAAATTAGTTGGAGCCTTTGATCATGAGTATATATTTTTAGATCCTACTCCAGACCCAGAAATAAGCTTTAAAGAAAGGCAACGTTTATTTGTTTTTCCTAAAGCAAAATGGTCAGATTATGAAAAAACTCTTATTTCTAAAGGGGGTGGTGTTTATTCCAGAAGATTAAAGTCAATCTCATTAAGTCCTCAAGTTATGCAAAGGCTTAATATTCGCAAGGAGCGAGTAACGCCTCAAGAGTTAATTAAAATTCTATTATCAGCACCCGTCGACTTACTCTGGAATGGCGGTATTGGTACTTATGTTAAATCTACCGAAGAAATGAATGTTGATGCAGGTGATAGGGCTAACGATGCAGTCAGAGTTAATGCCAGCGATTTACGTTGTAAGTTAGTTGGAGAAGGTGGGAATCTTGGTTTTACTCAAGCAGGGCGTATTGAATATGCATTGTTGGGAGGGCATATTAATACCGATTCTATTGATAATTCTGCAGGTGTTGATTGTTCAGACCATGAAGTGAATATAAAGATATTACTTAATTCATTAGTAGAACAAAGTGATTTGACAGAAAAACAACGTAATAAGTTGTTAGAGTCAATGACTGAGCAAGTTGGGTTGTTAGTATTAAAGCATAATTACTATCAGAATCATTCTATTACCATGATTGAACAGAATTCAATCAATAAAATGACCGATGTAGAGTGGCTAATAGACATTTTAGAAAAAACGGGAAACCTTGATAGGGCCTTAGAAGGTATCCCAGAAAATGAACTATTACAACAACGCTACCAACAATCAACTGGATTGATGCGTCCCGAAGTATCGGTTTTATTAGCTTATAGTAAACAGGTATTAAAACAGAAATTAATAACAGAAATATCAGAACTGGATACAGCCGTTTTTCACCAGGAGCTGATGCAGTACTTTCCTTTGCAGTTACAGGAAAAATACCCAGAACAAATCGAAAGTCATTGCCTAGCTGCAGAAATAGTTGCTAATGGTTTAGTGAACAGTTTTGTTAATAATATGGGGATGGTTTTAGCCTTTAGATTGATAGATGAAACCGGTTGTTCTATCAGCTCGATTTTTAATGTTTATAAAAAAGTTTGTCATACTTTTGCAGTTTCTGAATTATGGCATCAAATAGAAGTAGCTAATATTGAAATTGAATGTGGGGGAGAGGCTGAGATTTATGGTGAAATTAGAAAAATAATAGAAAGGGCAATGCATTGGTTTTTAAGTAAAGACCAAGAAAAAATAGATATTCAGTTATATATAAATGGTATTTCTAAGATAAAAACTAATTTATCTTCATTTGTATCAGAAGCTGCAAATGAAGATGTAAATCATAAAATATCAGCACTTACTACTAAAGGTGTTCCCAAGAATTTAGCATTTAATATCGCTACATTAGAAGTACTATATTTATGTTTAGATGTTATTTGGCTAAATAAGAAAACCAAGTATTCCTTACAAGATTGTTCTAAAGTGTTTTTTACTTTAATGCATGAGTTAGATCTGTTGTGGTTACGCGATAAAATTAAATTATTACCCGATAAAACAGTTTGGGAATCACTAGCTAGACGAACAGCTAGAGAAGAGTTTAATTCGGTTTGTAGTCATTTATCTTTAGCTACTTTACAAGAACAAAGTGAAGATATGAGTGACAAGGTTGATAATTGGTTACTTAAGTCAGAAAAATCGATTGTACGGTATAAAAAATTATTAGCATTAGTACATTCAGGTGATCTTATTGAGTTAGAAAAAATTACTGTTTTATTAAAAGAATTGAGAGGGCTTTGTGTTACCTCCTAGAGTTTTTGTTGTGCTGTTGTTATTACACGACGCAGGAGTTAATAAGGTAGGTTATTGATAATAAATGTATTTGTTAGTTAAGTGCTATATTAACTTTCATAGTAATAACAGTCTAAAATTAACTAATGTCGTGAAAATATGACAGAATTGTTACAGTTCTGTGTGTTTTAAAAAACCTTTAAAGCCTTTGTGTATCAATCGCTTAAGTTGATTGTGTTGAAGTTGGCATATGGTTTGCAGTAGTCAAAGCAGTGAATATAAAAATATTCATTAAAAACACTTTTAACTATTAAGGATTATTATGAAAAACGTATTAACTGTTTTATCAATTGCTTTACTTTCAACTGCCGTTAATGCAGAAACTGCAACAGTTGAGTTTGGTGCAGTTTTAAACCCTATCGAAAGCAAAATCAGCACACTTCCTGAAGTTGTTGCATCAAAAGAGCAAATTAATGATTCTAATTTATGGGCAACTTTAGATGTTGATAAAGACGGCTTTATCAGTAAAGCAGAAGCTACTTCATCTAAGCAAGTTTCTGATAAATGGGATGCTTTAGATAGTAACAAAGATGAAAAACTAGACACTGCTGAGTTCTCACAAGTATTTTCTCAAATGAACTAAGTATTAAAAAATAATAATCAGATTCTATTTTATCCAAAGAGCCTTTCCACAAGTTTTGGAAATTTAGAATCTGTTCTATTTTAAAAACACAACTAAGCCAAGATCACCAACAAAATTGTAACAACTCATACAGCGTCGAACCCTTAGTATATAGCAGCTAAAAACAATATCAATATTTCTGTGATTTCATTCGAATTGTCACCTTATTCATTTCTATAGAGTTTCAATAGCTTTGATAGCAAATGGTATACTAGCGCCTATTATTTTATAGTCATTTTTTAGCTATTTTGACTGTATTAAAACAAATTTTGTATTACCATTTTTAAGTTAAATTATGAGAAAGAGTGATTTTGACTATCATTTGCCTGAGCATTTGATCGCCCAGAAACCTTTGGCTGACCGTGTTGCCAGCCGAATGTTAAGTATGAACAAATTAACAGGTGCTATAAAGGATCAACAGTTTACTAACCTGATTGATCTAATAAATGAAGATGATTTATTAGTTTTAAATGATACAAAAGTTATTCCTGCACGTTTATACGGCAAGAAACAAACAGGTGGTAAAGTTGAAATCTTAATAGAGCGGGTACAAGATGAGCATCATGCACTTGCGCATATTAGATCAAGTAAATCACCGAAAGCAGATAGTATTATTGAATTAGATAATGGTTTTTCTTGTCGAGTAACAGGTAGAGAAGGTGATTTATTCTGTTTAGAGGTCAATGACGAAAATACTATTTTAGATTTATTGGATAAAATTGGTCATATTCCATTGCCACCCTATATAACACGTGCTGATGATAAAGATGATTTGACCCGTTATCAAACTGTTTTCGCAAAGCAGGCAGGAGCAGTAGCAGCACCAACCGCAGGCTTGCATTTTGATCAAAACACCATAGATAGATTGGATAAAAAAGGTGTCAATAAAGCATTTGTTACTTTACATGTGGGTAGTGGTACTTTTAGACCCGTTAAGGTAGATAATTTATCTGAGCATATTATGCATAAAGAATATTATTCTGTTTCTCAAGCTACAGTTGATGCGGTTCAACAGACAAAAGAAAAGGGGGGGCGAGTTATTGCAATTGGTACTACTGCAGTTAGAGCTTTAGAATCAGCTTCTCGTTCAGGGCAATTAACAGCGGGTTTTGGTGATACAGATTTATTTATAACGCCTGGTTATAGCTTTAAATCTGTTGATGCTATGTTAACTAATTTCCATTTGCCAGAATCTACCTTATTAATGTTGATTTCTGCATTTGCGGGTTATGATCATGTAATGAATGCCTATCAACATGCTATAAAAAATGAATACCGTTTTTTTAGTTATGGTGATGCTATGTTTTTAGCATAACTATTAAATAACAAACAAAGAATAATTCACACAAAGGCACTGAGACACCAAGAAGAGAGGTATTTTCCTCTGTGTCTCAGTGCCTTTGTGTGAGAATATAAAATCAATTGATTGCGATTAATAAGGATTGACCCTAATGAGTAGAAGTACTTTAATGAAAATCCACATGTTGCTAGCAGCATTTATGTTACCTGTTGCTATCATGTATCCTTTGACAGGGGCTTTATATACCTGGGGGGTAAAAGGTGATTATGAGGTAAGTAAATATGTTATTAATCTGGAAACTCCGTTAACAAAAAATAAAGAACAACTGATTGAGCTAGTTAAACAGTCTTTAATTAAAAGGGACCTTGCCATACCAACGGGTAAAGCCAAAATAAAAACAGCAGGTACATCTTTTCAATTAGAGTGGACGGGTGCAAATAGAGATGTGATTTTAGCGCCTGGCAGCAATTTACTAAGCGCTCAATTGCAAATTAAGGAAACGACTCAATATCGACAGTTAGTACAATTGCATAAAGCAAAAGGCGGTACTGGTTTTAAAGTATATGCTGCTATTTTTGCAACAGCTTTGTTAGTTATGCTAATAACTGGGTTTATCATGGCTATACAAATGCCTAAATATAGAAAATCAGTTCTATTTTCTATGGGGGCAGGGGTTGTAATGTTTATTTCCATGGTGATGAGCAGTTAAACTGTAAAAAGTTCTTTTAGGCTTATTCAGTAGAAAATAAATGAAAGTGCTATAGTTCTAGGTATCTCTGTATTCTTAGGATTTCTGTTGTGATTAATAAGCACTCAACCTTTAAAATTTTAGAACAACTGGGTCAAAGTATGCACGCTGATGTTTTTAAAGCATTAGTGAATGAAGATAAAAATAAGCATCCTTGGGTTATTAAAAAAGTTAACCTCCAGTTTTGTAATACAGATTTAATCTATTATTTACAGCAACAGATTGACCAGTTAAATGAGCTTACACTGGTTGATACTGATATTCCCTGTATATACGCTCCAAATTCAGAAACTATTTATTTAGTCCAGCCTTGGTTTTCAAGCTTTACTTTATCTCATTGGATAAAACAGCAAAAAGAGATTTCTTTTGTTGAAATTCTAAAGATTATAATTTCCATTGCTCAACAATTAGAACAAAGACATAGAGCTGGGCATATCCATAAAAGTGTAAAGCCCAGTAATATCTTGCTTGATGAAAAAACTCTACATGTAAAGTTGATTGATGATATTCGTGTATTAGATATCAATCAAATGAGCCATTTTATATATCAGGATAATTTTCGTGTTGATACATTGCCCTATTTATCTCCCGAACAAACAGGGCGAATAAAGCATACTGTTAATTATTCGACCGATCTGTATTCTTTGGGAATGATTCTGTTTGAATGTTTAACGGGTAAACCTCCTTTTTTGTTTTCAGACCCTGTTGCTATTATCCATTCCCATTTAGCGGAAACTCCTCCATTGGTTCAGTCAATTAATCTTGAAATTCCTGAAATGTTGGGAAAAATTACAGCTGAATTACTAGAAAAAGCACCCGAAAAAAGGTACCAAACAGCTGCTGGTTTAGTTTATGACTTAAAACAGTGTTTGCATGACTGGGAGGAGCATAAACATATTGGCCGCTTTTCTTTAAAGCAGCATGATTTTAGTAACCGAATTACTATTCCTTCCTTGATGGTTGGGCGAGACCCAGAAAAAAAACTATTATTGGAAGGCTATCAAAAAGCATGTTCAGGCCTATTCTATTCAGCGTTAATTTCTGGTCTATCAGGGATAGGAAAAACACGCTTAATACAAGAATTACAATTGCCTATTGTTCAAAATAAAGGCTACTTTACCTCGGGTAAATTTGATCAATTTAAAAAACACATTCCGTATAGTACATTAATTCAGGCACTTACTAATCTAGTTAGAGTGTTTTTAACAGAAGATAATTCACGGATTAAATATTGGAAACAAAGAATAAGCCATCAATTAGGTGAACATGGAAAATTAATTACTGATTTAGTACCTGAGTTAGAGTTAATAATTGGTAAACAACCCAATGTCGTTAAGTTGCCCCCTATTGAAGCGCGTAATAGATTTAATGATGTTGCTGGTAATTTTATTGCTTGTTTAGCTTGTAAAGAACACCCTTTGACATTATTTATTGATGATTTACAGTGGTGTGATGGTGCGACATTTGAATTGTTACAACGCTTATTTGACAACGCTTTTGATTATCCCTATTTATATTGGATAGGCGCGTATAGACATAATGAAGTTGATGAAACACATCGTTTAAGCTATTTAATAAATAGAATTAAAACTATGCACAGGCCTTTAGTTGAAATTCGATTAAATGCACTTCAATTGTCAGATGTTAATCAGATGACAGCTTATATCTTAAATACTTATCCTTCACGAACGACCCAATTATCTAATATTATTTACCAAACTTCAGCGGGTAATCCTTTGTTTGTTAATGAAAGTTTACGTTGGCTGCATAGTTATCAACATTTACATTTAGGGAAAGATGGGGCGTGGACTTGGGATAATAATCAACTCAGACATACTAAAATTCCAGAAACAGCATTAGACTTATTTAAAGATAAGGTCTCTAAACAAAGTGATGAAATACGTGAATTGTTAGGTGTTTCAGCTTGTTTAGGTGCAAGTTTTGATGCAAAAGAACTTGCCTTAGTGATGGATATGTCTTTGCCGGCTTTATTTAATGCATTAAGTGATGCATTTGCAGATAATATTTTAATGCGAGAGCTAGATTCTATATTCTTTTTTCACGATCAGGTTCAAGCAGCTGCGGAAAGTTTTTTAGATGAGATTAATAAACGAAAAGTCCATAGAAAAATTGCATTAGCCTTTATTAGTGCAATTCCTGAAAATACGCATAGTGAAAATGTGTCTAATTTGTTTTCTATTGTTGAACATTTATTATTAGGCAGAGAAGCTGATCAAGATGAGGCGGCCAATAAACAGGAAGCTGAGTTTAATTATTATGCAGGTAAGGCGGCAATGAAAGCTTTAGCTATGGATAATGCTAATTTCTTCTTTCATCAAAGTTTACAGTTATTTCCAAACCAATCTTGGGACATTCATTACGATTTTTTATTTGCATTACATAAATACCTAGCTCGTACTGAAATGTCTTTAGGTAATCAACCTGCATCAGAAAAAATACTTAAAACCTTAATAAAAGAATCTAAAAATGATTTAGATAGAATTGATTGTTTGTATGAACAAACGACGGGCTTATCGTCAATGGGAAAATTCAAACAGGCAATTGATGTTGGGAATCAAGGTTTAAGTTTTTTTAAAAGGGAAATTCCCGAAGATGATGCTCTGGCATTAGAAAAGTCTGCTGAAATTATTGAACAAATTCATGGTAAAAATAAAGATATATGGCAACAGATACTTGATATTAAACCGAGTGGAAACCGAGCTACAAAAATTGAAACTGGAATTTATAGTGAGTTAATTCCAGATTATTACCTTTCAGGGATGGTTCCTCAATTATATTTATCCGCAATTCAATCAACCCAGAACTGTTTAGATGGTGGTGTTGATGAAACTGTCATCTATGGGTTTTCGATGGTTGGTTTGTATCTACAACGTAAAGGGCAATATGAAATGTCCTTTAATTATGAAGACTTAGGCCTGTCACTTTCTGATCGCTACCCGGATACATTCGGTGCTACTAAAGGAATTAACGGCATATTATGGACTAATATGCATAATCGTCGAGATTCTGAATATATTATTGAACAGTGTCAGAAGAATATTCACAGAGGTAAAAGTTGTGGTGATTTATATAATGCTGGTTTGTCTTACGGGCCATATATTTGGCATTTAATTAACCAAGGTCAAGATCTTAAACAAGTATCTCGAGTAGCTGAAGAATGTAGCCAATTTTCAGGAAAATTTAATTTATCACTTTCTCTTGGATTAGCTCAAAGTGCTATTGCTGGCTGGTCAGATAATATGCTGACAGGAGAGAGCACTTATACTCCAGAGCAATTAGCTGAAAAATTAAGGCTTTGGGAGTCAGATAAACACGTGGTTTCTATTGGCGGTTATTTTACCTTAAAAGGCATAAGTAACTTCTACCTTGGAAATTATATAGATGCCGAGCTCGCATTAGTTCAGGCCAAACCCTATTTGCGAGGATTGAGCGATAATATTCTCAATAGACTTTGGTATGTATTTTGGTTCGTAAATTCCTTGAGAATAAATGAAACCATATCAGATGATGATAAATACGCATTAAAAAGTTGTTTGAAACAAGTTAAAACCTGGTCAGACTTAGGACCTATATTAAAACCCTATTTTTTATTGATGAAGTTAGAAAACAGTATTCATCAAGGTGATTTTAGTAATTTTCGGCGACATGCTTTTGATGCAATTGATTTAGCCATAGCAAATAAGTTTACCCTGTTAGAAGCTTATATCAATGAAAGGTTGGGGCAAGTTTGTATAGAACAGCAACATGAACATGCTAATTATTTTTTAAAAAAAGCGGTCAGTCTTTATCGGTCATGTTCTGCAAATGTTAAAGAAAAGCAATTATGTGAACTGTTTTCTTTAACACCTAATAAAAAACAAGATTTAACTGAACAACCATTATCAGAAATTTTAGATGTAAATTATCTTTTAGACGCTACTAGAAGTATTACTCAGCAATTAGATTTTAATTTACTATTAAGTACAATTTTACAAGCAGTTATGGAAAGAGTAGGTGCTAAAACGGCCTATTTATTAATAGCAAATGGACAACAGCTAGAAGTGATGGCTAGAGGAGATAAGCATGATTTTGTTGAAGTCACTCTAAAAGAAACAAAAAAAATAATGACTGAAAACTTAAGTATGGCTATTGCAAATTATGTTTCCAGAACAGCAGAAATATTAGTTATTAAAAATGCAAGTGAAGAGAGTGATTTTATTACTGATACTACAGTACAAAAACAACAGCTTAAGTCTATACTTTGTATACCGTTAGTATTAAAGCAAGAAGTATTAGGCGTTTTATATTTAGAAAACAAATTAATGCCTGCTGTATTTACTCGTGAACAAATTGAGCTGACTAAACTATTAACTGCTCAAGCCGCAGTTGCCTTGCAAAATACACAGTTAATTAAGGATATGCAACAAAATCAACATGAAATTGAATCCTTAAATATAAATCTAGAACAACGTGTAGAAGCAAGAACAGTTGAATTAAATAGAGTGAATGAAGAGCTTAATAATTTCGCTTATGTGGTTTCTCACGATTTAAAGGCTCCATTACGTGCAATCAATCAATTATCAGGGTGGATTGCTGAAGATTATGCATCTTCATTTGATGAGGATGGTAAAGAACAAATGGCATTAATTTGTGGTCGAGCCAAAAGAATGCATGAAATGATTGATGGTATTTTGCAATATTCTAGAATTGGCAGGGTTAAAGAAGATGTTGAAAATGTTGATCTTAAAGTTTTAATCAATGATGTGATTGATTTAATTGCCCCCCCTGAGAATATAAAAATAAATATTAAGACTGAATTTCCTGTCATCAAGTGTGAAAGAATGAGAATCCACCAAGTTTTTCAAAACTTGATAGATAATGCTATTAAGTATAATGATAAAGAAAAGGGAATAATCGATCTAAGTTGTATGCCAATTGATGATTGTTGGCAAGTATCAGTAAAAGATAACGGTCCTGGAATAGCCCAAAAATATCAAGGAAAAATATTTCAATTATTTCAAACTTTAAAACCCAAGGATCAATCAGATAGTACAGGTGTAGGTCTTAGTTTAATTGAGAAAACAGTAACAAACTGGGGTGGAAAGATTTGGATAGAATCTGAAGAGGGGGAAGGCAGTGTATTTATTTTTACTATCCCTAAAGCAGATCAAATAATATAAATATTTGGGATTAATGTTTATTTCGAATGGTAAGATATAACTTACATTTTATAATTTAATTATTTTGATACAGATTTTAAGTATAAAGCACTGAATTTAATGAGAAGTTTTGATGGATAATTTACAGCCTATTTTACTAATAGAAGATGACCTAGTTGATGTTATGACCGTGAAGCGCGGATTTAAAGAATTAGGTGTGCTAAATAAATTGGTCGCTACAGAAAATGGGGAAGAAGCACTTAATTATTTAAGTAACCCTGAGGATGGATTACCCTGTGTGATTCTTTTAGATATCAATATGCCTAAAATGAATGGACACGAATTTTTAGGTATATTAAATAAACATTCTGTTTTTAAACAAATTCCGGTCATTATGCTAACGTCATCAAAAGAACAGCAAGATGTTGATACTTGTTTTGATCAAGGTATTTCTGGCTATATTTTAAAACCTGTTGATTACAAACAGTTTCTTGCTTCTATCCAGGTGTTAAGCCCTTTTTGGGCGCTTAAAGGTTAAAAAAATGAACCGTATACGCCTTCTCTTAATTGAAGATGATCTAACAGATCAATTAGGTTTTAAACGGTTTGTAAAAAAACAAAGCTTACCTTATAACGTTGAAATATCTGGTTCTGTTGCAGAAGCTATCACCGCATTATCTAATAACTACGATATCATTATTGCTGACCATGCTTTAGGTGATGGTACGGCTTTTGATGTATTTGAGCATATTCCTACTGAAACTCCCGTTATTTTTGTAACAGGTAATGGTAATGAAGATGTAGCTGTTAAGGCATTAAAAGCAGGTGCTATTGATTACCTAACTAAAGATATAGATGGTAATTATCTTAAATTATTACCCCACACTATTGAACAAGCTCTTAAATCACAAGCTGATAAGCAAGAGTTAGCAAAACATCGGCATCATCTAGAAAACCTGGTTAAAGAAAGAACTAAAGAATTACATCAAGAGATTAAACAAAGAAAGAGTATTGAACAGCAATTAAGATTACTAGCTGTCGCATTTGAAACACATGAAGCAGTCGTTATTACAGATGCAAATGCAAATATCCTTAGAGTGAATAAAGCTTTTGAACATTTAACTGGGTACACATTAGATGAGGTGCTTGGTAAAAATATGAGTGTATTAAAATCAGGTTTTCAAGATGCTGAGTTTTACTGCAAAATGTGGGAAGAATTATTAGAGACTGGAAAATATGATGGTGAAATATGGAACCGTAAAAAGTCTGGGGCAGCTTTTCCTGAGCGACTAACCATTACAGCTATTGTTGATGATGAAGGTATTATTACCAACTATGTAGGGAATTTAGCTGATATATCTGAAAGAAAAAACGCTGAAGATGAAATTAAAAAGCTAGCATTTTATGATGCTCTAACAGGACTGGCAAACCGTAGGTTATTACTTGATAGAATTAAGCAAGAATGTGCAGTAGCAAAACGTAATAATTATTACGGGGCTATTATATTCATTGATCTTGATAATTTTAAACCCATAAATGATACTTATGGTCATGATGTAGGCGATGAGGTCTTGGTTCATGTTGCTACAAGTTTATCGGCAACATTAAGGGAGGACGATACAGCCTCTCGTTTAGGGGGCGATGAATTTATTGTGCTTCTTCATGCTAGAGATATCACATTAGATACTGCCTTATCTAATGTAATGACGGTTGCTTCGAAAATACAAGCATCTCTCAACACGCCTTATTGTATACAAGGTCAAGAGCATATTTTTACTGCTAGTATAGGGATTTCCATTTTCCCTAAGCATGGAACTAATTCAGAAACAATTGTAAATAATGCTGATAAGGCTATGTATATTTCAAAGAATGACGGTGGTAATTCAATTAATATTTATCAGTAATAGGCTGTAGATATTCAAGCTATAAATTTTAAGCATATAAAAAAACAAATTAATAAGCTATGATGGCTTAAATCAAAGCTTTAGTATCATTTTTTTAAAAAATAGTGACACCAACGCTTCATTCAAAATATAAAAAAGAACACAATGGATTCGGATTCTGACCAAGAAAATACAAATACACCAATAGTAGATCCCTATGCTCAGCGGGAAGCTGAAAAATATGAGAACCCTATTCCTAGTCGCGAGTTGATTCTTAAGTTAATCGAAGATGAAGGTGAACCTTTACGCCGACAACAAATAGCAAAGAAATTTGGATTAGAATCAGCTGATAATCTTGAAGCATTACGCCGCCGATTACGAGCAATGGAGCGTGATGGTCAATTAATATTTAATCGCCGTCAAAAATATTGTCTGGTTAATAGCAAAGATTTAATTGCAGGTCGGGTCTTAGGTCATGCAGATGGTTTTGGCTTTGTTAAGCCTGATGATGGTTCTGCTGATTTATTTTTATCACCTCGTGAAATGCGTTCTCTTATGCATAATGATCGTGCTGTGGTTCGCATTGCAGGGCTTGACCGCAAAGGTCGTAGAGAAGGCGCTGTTGTAGAGATATTGGAACGAAATACACATCAGGTTGTAGGTCGTTTAATTAAAGAAAGAGGGCTAACTTTTGTTGCCCCTGATAATAACAAAATTACTCAAGATGTTTCTATACCCAAGGATGAAGTAGGTAAAGCTAAAAAGGGTGAAATTGTTGTTGCAGAAATCATTCAATATCCAAATAATCATCGTCAACCTATTGGACGGATTGTTGAAGTATTAGGCAAGCATATGGCACCTGGTATGGAAATTGATATGGCTTTGCGTTCGCATGATTTGCCTTTCCAATGGCCTGCTGAATTATTACAAGAAACCAAGCATTTAACCAAAGATGTACCCGAACAAGCTAAAGAAGGTAGAACTGATATCAGAGACCTTCCACTTGTTACTATTGATGGTGAAGATGCACGTGATTTTGATGATGCCGTTTATTGTAAAAAAACAGCAAAGGGCTGGAAACTTTTAGTTGCAATTGCTGATGTTTCTCATTATGTGCAAGTTAATACTGCATTAGATGCTGAAGCAAAAAACAGAAGTACTTCGGTGTATTTTCCAGAGCAAGTGATTCCTATGTTGCCTGAGATTTTATCGAATGGATTGTGTTCGTTAAATCCAGAAGTTGATCGTTTATGTATGGTTTGTGAACTGTATATAAATGAAGAAGGCAAAGTTATCCGTTCTGGCTTTTTTAATGCCGTCATGCGATCACATGCACGTTTAACCTATACCAACGTTGCAAAGATTTTAGTTGATGGAAACAAAGCATTAAGCAAGAAGTATGAATCGTTAGTACCGCAGTTAGAAGAACTTTATAATTTATATAAAGTGATGCGCAAACAACGAGAAGTTCGTGGGGCAATGGATTTTGATACTCAAGATACTCAAATTATTTTTGGGGAAGACAGAAAGATCGACAAAATCGTTCCTACGCAACGTAACGATGCACATAAATTAATTGAAGAATTTATGATTACAGCTAATATGGC
>CAJVYL010000033.1 GCA_913009265.1 uncultured Methylococcales bacterium | reverse complement strand
TACCAAGCGGTAACAAAGGTACGAAAGGTTTCCACACCTACTTGCAAAGGCTCTACAAAATCTTTTTGCCAATCAACTGGCTGTTGGTTTAACTGTTTATCTAATACTTCGGCTGCTAAAACCGCTGACTTCATCGCTATAGTGACACCAGAAGAAAAAACAGGATCTAAAAATTCACCTGCATTACCCAGTAAGGCATAGCCATTACCAAACAATGAGCTGACATTAGCACTGTAACCCTTGATCGAACTTATAGGAGTATCAAAAACAGCATTTTCTAACAAGTTAGCTAAAGAAGGTTCTTGTGCGATTAATTGCTGAAAAATGGCTTCATTATCATTAGCTATAGACTGAAAAAAATCTGGCTCAGCGACAACACCAACACTGCATCGACCATTACTAAAAGGAATTAACCAATACCAAACATCTTTATACTGAGGGTGAACAATGATACGAATTTTATTACGATCATAACTTTTACAATCAATACCATCTTCAATATGGGTAAAAAATGATTGTCTACAAGGTAAATCAGAAGGTTTTTCTAAATTTAATAAACGCGGTAACACACGGCCAAAACCACTGGCATCTAAAACAAATTCAGCTTCAACTTCATAACAATCCTCATTAGCTTGCTTTATAGTTAATAAAGGTTTGTTGGTTGAAAAATCAGCGGCAATAACCTGTTGTTGCCAACGTATTTCCACCCCCATTCTTTGCGCTTCATTAGCCAATAACAGATCAAATTTATCCCGTTGCACTTGAAAAGTTGAATCAAAACCTGAACTGAATTTATCAGAAAAACAGAATGCTGAATAAACATCTTTTTCAATAAATGCTGCACCCGTTTTTAATTGAAAGCCTGCTGATTTAACAGCTTCTAACATTCCTGCTTGCTCAATAAATTCCATACATTGAGGCAACAAACTTTCACCAATACTAAAACGAGGAAAGGTTTCTCGTTCTATAATAGTTACTTGATGTCCTTTGTTTTGTAGCATTGCTCCTGCAATACAGCCTGCAGGCCCTGCTCCAATAATAATGACGTTTTTATTTTCTGCCATTAATCTAGTCTCATATCTAGCAATCCATTTCTCATTGAGTTGATTTAATGCGCTATAATTTTATCGCATAACTGTAAATTATAACTGATAACACACTATGAAAAAAAAACTACGAGAGTTTATCTTCGAAGAACTTGTTTTTATCGCAGAACCTAAAAAATTTAGTGATGATGATGACTTATTAGAGGCGGGACTTGATAGCATGGGAATTATGCGTCTGATTATGTTTATTGAAGATAATTATAATATCACTTTACCTGACACCGAAATTGAACCCGATAATGTACAAAGTTTTAACGCCTTAGAACAATGGATTTTAAAACATAAATAAGTATGACAAATTCTACGACAGATATTCTGCAAGCTCTTAATATTGCCGATAGCTTTACTCTGGCTATGGATGAAGAAATCCGTCAAGACGGTTTATCAGGAAGTCTTTGTGGTTGTGTATCAGAACTCAATCAACTGCCAGACATTGAAACTCTAAAGCAAAGGATTGATCAATTCAGTCAGTATTTTCCCACCGCAACAGCTAGCTTACAACAACGAGGCAAACGTTTTTACTGGTGTAAGCGCGAGACTTCTCCTCCATTATTTTTCCAGCATCGTTGCCCCGAAAATTCTTCGGCTGATAAATTTCAACAACAAACCATAAATGAACTAATCAATCAGCAACAAAACCGTGAATTAACAACAGCCATTGAATTTCACTTGATTAGCAGCCCTACTAAAGTTACATTTTTTATCCGCTGGATTCACCCTTTTTGTGATGCCAGAGGTATCGATTTAATTTTAAAGTTTTTGTGTACCGAAACAGAAGAAGAGCGAAAGCTTTTTGCTCAAGCTATTGATAAACCCTTGGTTGATATCCAACTTGATAAATATCCTTGGTGGCAAAAAGTTGTGTTGTTGTTAAAAGGCAAACGCTATATTGCCGATATAGATAAGCTGCATAGCATTCAGTCATTTAATACCGACCAGCCTCCTGAACAGTTAAACCATTCAATTCAAACACTATCTCAGCAACAAACAGAGATAGTTAATAAACAGGCCAGAAAATATTGTGGCCTGACAGGAACCAGTCTTTATTATATTGCTTGCTTAATGCGAGCCTTAGAAAAGATGAACCCGACTTCTGACGGGGAAGCTTATTGTGCGCCGTATGCTTTCAACTTACGCAGACAAAGAGTACTAACACCTGTAACAGCCAATCATGTCTGTGCATTATTTGCTCAAGCACCTCGCGATATAGTCAAAGACCGTAAAAAATTATTTGCTCATTTAAAACAGCAAAATATGGATGTTATCCGTCAAAAACTAGATTATGCTTTTCTACCCTTAATGTGGGCGGGTAGTTGGTTATCTTTGGATAAATATGGAAAAATCCTACGTCTTTCCAGTAAAGGTAAGGAACGAAGCTCTTTCTGGTTTTCTGATGTTGGTAAAGTAGATCTAACTAATGTACAGTTTCCAGGTGCTGAAATAAAGCGGATGTTTCATCTTTGTCAGGTAACCACACCGCCTGGGCTTGCTTTACTATGCTGTAATTATCAAGGCCAACTAAGCTTAAGTTATAGCTTTGTTGAACCCATAATTAGCCAACAACAAATTGAAACCTTACAGCAATTGGTTTTAGCTGAATTATTAGAAGAAACTGAATAAATTCACCTACTTCTATATAAACTACAGCCCAAACACTCAATCTATTAGCATTTTGGGGCGCTGGCTTTAGCCTGCACAAGTACAAAAAATGCAGGTTAAAACAATTAAGCAATCCATTATTTTGTCTGTAGGAGGGGCCTATTGGCCGCGACCAGAACAAGATCAAGAACAATCGCGGCCAATAGGCCCCTCCTACTTTTAACCCTGTAATTTTTAGCTTAAATGACCTTATTTTCAATGTTCAATCACCAAGTTATAAATCACCCAGATAAAGTTGCTTTTATTGAGGGCGACAGATCAATTACTTATCTGCAATTACAGCAACAGGTTACTCAGCTTAGTTGGCAATTAAGCACTAATAATAAAAAGAACCAACGTATAGTGATAGCTTTAGATCGAGGTATTGATGCTGCTATCGCAATTTTAGCCTGCTTAAATATTGGCTGCTGCTATATTCCTTTAGATATTAAAAACCCTGAAAACCGCTTACGTTTTATTGTTAATGATGCAGATGTTCAATGTGTTATCGGTAAAGGTTCTTGTCCAGCGTGGTTAGACAAGCCTGAGTTATGGTTCGATTTTAATCAACCCAAAACGACAACTACGTCTTCTCTGTCCACTAATATAATTAAAGCTGAAACCTTAGCTGCAATCCTTTATACCTCAGGTTCTACAGGAAACCCAAAAGGTGTCGCCCTTAGTCATGAGGCTATTGCAAATTTTTATAACTGGGCTGCCAGTACTTTTAAAATCACTGAAACTGATAATATTGCTTCCTTAACCCCTTTTCACTTTGATCTTAGTATTTTTGATTTATTTACCAGCCTAACTCAAGGTGCCACAGTACACTTTGTCCCAGCAAACTTAACTTTTTCACCCAGCCGTCTGACAGGCTGGTTAAGTGAGAATCACATTTCTGTTTGGTATACCGTACCGTCTTTATTAAGCTTTATTGCCTTAAAAGGAGCCTTAACAAGCACTCCCCTACCCCAATTAAGAAGCATTTTATTTGCTGGAGAAGTTTTTCCTACGCAACAATTGATCAAGCTGTGTCAATTATTACCAGAAACAGAGTTTTATAATTTATATGGCCCCACTGAAACTAACGTTTGCTGCTATTGGCCTGTTAACCGAAATCAATTAGACAGCAACCAAGCAATCCCCATTGGTCTATCAGCGGGTAATGCTGAGTTAAAAATTAGTGCAGATGATGATCAGTTACTGGTAAAAAGTCGCAATAACCTTTCTGGTTACTGGCAACAAGGAAAGCTACACCCGGTTAAATTAATAGATGGCTATTATCCTACAGGCGATAAAGTCTCTCTTAATTCAAAAGGCGAATATTGTTACCATGGTCGTTTGGATAGAATGCTGAAATGTTCTGGTTATCGAGTTGAACCCGCAGAAATTGAGCTACTTATTCAACACTGCGATGAAGTCATCAATTGCGTTATTATTGGTATTAAAGATAGCACCAGTGGTCAACGCCCTGCCGCTGCACTGGTATTAAAAAAGAATGAAAACCTTGCCGGTTTGGTAAAAAAAATCAGACAAAAGCTACCTACTTATATGCAACCTTGTAAATATATCGTACTCGATTCCATACCCTATCTAAGCAATGGAAAAACGGATTATCAACTATTACACAAGCAATTGGAACAAGCATGAACGCACTCCCCCCTATCGGTGATATTCAAGCATCAAAACAACGATTTATTTATTGCGCCCAACAAGGCTTGCTTAAACATGCTATTTCCCAGGACATGGGTGGGCATGGTGATTCATTTACTGATTTAGTCAATACACATAAATCCTTGGGTCTATCCTGCTTAGATAATGGCTTAATACTGTCGATTAACGCCCACCTATGGGGTGCTGTTTTTCCATTAATCAATTATGGTAATAAAGTCCAACAACAAAGCTATCTACCAAAACTACTCTCTGGCGAATATATCGCAGGACATGCCATTACAGAACCGCAAGCTGGGTCAGATATTAATGCATTAGAAATGGCGGCTCAGTCTACCGATAAAGGTTTATTACTTAACGGTCATAAACGATTTATCACTAATACGCCTATTGCTAATTTGTTAATTGTTTATGCTCGATTAGAAGGTAAACTTTCTGCCTTTATTGTTCACGAAGAAGATATAGGTGCTAAATTTCTGAATGGCCCTGAAGTTTCAGGCTGTGTAACGGCTACGATGGGTGATGTAGTGTTAGAAAACTGTCTAATTCCATTAGATAGACAAGTTGGCAAAACAGGTGCTGGCAATATGATGCTTCAACAAGCACTGGAACTCGAACGTGCATTTATTTTTGCTGGTATTTATGGTGTTATGAGCTGGCAATTAACTAGCGTTATCAAACATAGCCGCCAGCGTCGAGTTAATGGCAGTCATTTAGGAAAAAACCAGGCTATTTCACATAAAATAGCAGAAATGAAACTGCGCTTAGATACTATTAACTTATGGCTAAATGAGTGTGCTCGCTTAAAAGATAATAACAAACGAATCACCCTTGCTAGCGCCCAAACTAAATTATTTGCAGCAGAAGCTTTCTTACAATCCAGCCTAGATGCTGTGCAAATTCTTGGTAGTAGTGGCTTATTAGCAGAATCGTCAATGACCACAATTGTTAATGATGCTTTAGCCAGTCGTTTATTTTCTGGCTCATCTGAAATACAAAAAAATATTATTTCTGCTTTATTAGGGACTGGTGAAGGATATATCTAAACACCTATAAACCCAAATTTCCGCCCCCCCAATATTCTTTAATACCAGTAACAGCCTGATATCCCCAGCTAGATAAATAATAGTATTTTAACTTAATAGTCATGGGGAGCATCAGCAAAAGATGACTACCGTAGTCCCACTATTACATACAATTTTTATAAGGTTATGTAGAATAAAACCGCTAATTGCTTGAAATAATTCGCCGTAATAGATTTTTCATGATTTTACCCATAGAAAAATAGAAATAATCACGAAGACTTTTTATCTTGCAATTAACATCGGTTATACAAGATGTATAGCAATAATAAATCAAGAATCATGGCTATTACCCCCGTTAGTTTCCATACAGACTGCTAATATAAATTTTTTATTGAATTACCTATATTTTAATAAACTTAAAAAATTCAACAGCAACAGTCCAAATTCAGATTAACTAGTGGAGAGTGTGTAGCCATAAAGTAAACTGAGGGCAAGAGTATGATTATAAAATTTAAGTTTATACCGATAGTAAGCACCTTAACTGTTGCTGTTAGTATGTTATCAGGTTTCAATTCAAGCAATGTTCAAGCCGCTGCCGCACCATTGTCTTGTAGTATTTCACCAGATTCCGGAACAACACCGGCTAATATAGCAATTGAATTTTCTGCTAATACTGCAGGTGGAAAAGGTCAAAAAAGTTATAGCTGGAATTTTTCTGATGGTACGGGAATCCCAAATTCAGCCTCAAGCAATACTGCCAGTATAAGCTACAGTACAGCTGGAGGCCCTTATAATGTAACTCTTGATGTTGCAGATAGTAAAGGTAACACCACTACTTGCAATACAACTATTACCGTTACCAACACTACGACCAATACACCACCAATTGCTTCTGATGATAGTTATTCAGCAGTGCTGAATACAACGTTAAATATTTCAGCAGCTGGCGTACTAAGCAATGATTCTGATAATGAAGGCAACTCACTTACGGCTTCTCTTAATTTAGGTGTTTCTTATGGTGCTCTAACTTTAATACCTGACGGCTCGTTTACTTATACACCAAATACTGATTTTGTTGGTGAGGATTCATTTAGCTATTACGCTCATGATGGGAGCACTGGGTCTATCTCTCCAGCTACTGTAACCATTACAGTAGCTGGCAATACAGTACCAGACGGACAATCACTATTTGAAGCAAAATGTATTATGTGTCACGGTGAATTTGGTGCGGGCGGTTATGCACATAGAAGCATTCGTGGAGCTCAAGCTGGGCGTATTCGCAATGCCATGAACAAATGGCCTGAGATGTCATTTTTAACTTATTTAACTGATGGTGAGCTGGCTGATATTGAAACCTATTTATCCACTGTTCCTAGAGGGGAAACGCTACCTCGCAATGCAAATATTGCAAATGGTGAAGTACAGTTTAGACAATCATGTTCATACTGCCATAGCTTTGGTGGCACGCCAATCGAACCACCCAGACCAGGACCCGATTTAATGGGCATCAGTACAATTCAATCTGACACTTGGTTAAGTGCCTGGATTGACTTCCCACAAAAAATGGTTGATGCCGGAGCTTATGATGCAGTACAGCTTGCTAACTTTCCTTATGTTATGCCGGACCTTAATCACCCTGCACTTGAAGTTTGGGATGTAGCAAATTTTCTAGTCGAACAAGACAGTATTGGTCCTATTATCAATAGTGATCCAGTTTTTACTGATCCTCAAGATCCTCGATTTGAAGCTAGCAAACAAGTTTACTTTAACCATTGCGCTGGGTGTCATGGTCTATACAGAACTGGAGCGACTGGCCCAGATATTGGATCTGCACGCGCTCAGGCTATTGGTACTGATGGAATAATATCCATTTTAAATTATGGCACCCCAGCTGGAATGGGAAATTTTGGACAATCAGGTGTACTGACCACCGAAGAAATTGTCAATCTAGCAGCCTATCTACAATTACCACCGCCAGAAGCTCCACCATTACCTATGGTAGATATCCAAGCAAGTTGGGAGCTTGTTGTACCTGTTGCCGATCGTCCAGTTGCACCAGAACACGCACGTAACTGGGAAAATTATACCGGGGTAATTCTACGTGATGCAGGCCAGGTTGCAATATTTGATGGTGATTCCAATGAAGAAGTTGTACGACTTACAACGGGATTTGCGGTTCATATTCTGCGCTCTTCATCCACTGGCAGGTACTTCTATGCAATCGGGCGTGATGGTTTAGTTACCCTGATTGACTTATGGACAACAGTTCCCACTATTGTTGCCAATGTCAAAGGTTGTCATGATGCTAGGAGTGTGGAAGGAAGTAAAGCACCTGGTTATGAAGAGGCCTATCTTATTGAAGGCTGTTACTGGCCACCACAGTATGTTGTTTATAATGGATTGACTCTTGAGCCTAAGCAGAGAGTTGATGTATCGATGGTAGATGTTAATGGTGAAACTCTAGTAGAAAGCCGTGTTGCATCAATAGCTGCCTCACATACCGAACCATTCTGGGTCACCTCACTTAAAGAGGCTGGTAAAGTTATTGTTGTGGATTACTCCGACCCAGCTGGCTTGGATTTTCCAGTCACGTCCACAATTAATGCAGCTAAATTTCTACATGATGGCGGCTTTGATCACACGGGTAAATACTTCATGGTCGTTGCCAATGCTAACAATAAAATGATAATAATCGATCTCGTTACTCGATCATTAGCAGCTGAATTTACAACAGGAATAGTTCCTCACCCTGGAAGAGGCGTAAATTGGGTAGATCCGGTTTATGGCTGGGTTAATGCCACACCACATATAGGTGAAGGTAAAATCACCGTTTATGGTGCTGACCCTGTTAACAAACCAGAATATGCATGGAAAGTTGTACGAGAAATCACCTTACCGTCATCAGGTTCCCTGTTTATAAAGTCGCACCCTGCTTCTCCATGGGTTTTAGCCGATATGACACTCAGTGCAACGGGGCATGATAAAGATATTTGTGCAATATCAAAAGCCACCGGAACCTTGGACAGGTGTTTTACTGTAGCCGAAAATGGTCGAGCAGTTCATTTGGAGTTTAATATGGATGGCTCTGAATTATGGGTATCAGATTGGGCTTCTGATGGACAAGTTATTGTATTGGACAGTACTACATTGTTGGAGGTTAGGCGTTTTATAAACCTCCAGACACCAACAGGAAAGTTTAATGTCTACAATACAGCACACGATATCTATTAAGTTATATTGACTGGGACTGGGGTTATATTTTATAACCCCAGTCTTTAATTCTTAAACAGTCGTATTTATCAATACCTACACAGACACATCAAGACTTTAAAATCCCAACATGGAGAAAATAATACAGTTGACCATAAGAGACTTAAAACAACATATCTACTCACTTCCCAACAATTAGCCTTTATTATTACTCAATTTCCCTAATGCTAATTATTACTAAACGTTACCCTTCGACCCCAAACCCAAAAAACCGACAACATTCCACCCAAAATAAACCCTATAACAACCTTTAGCTTAAGTTTAGGGTCATTCAGTGCATAAGACTCAACTGCGAGTATTTTTCCAGTTAGGGAATATAAAGAACCACGGTTATTAAAAGCATAACTATTATATTGCTTAACAATATTTTCAATTGAGCTAGACAGTGCATCAAGCTCCTTAGCTGCTTGAGCTATATATACCAAAATGTCATTTTTAGAAATAGATTTACTACTACTACTACTACTACTACTACTACCAAAAACTTCAATTTCCGTTTCAATTTTTTGCAAATCTAGTGCTAAAGCAATTTTTTTATTTAGTAATGTTTTTCGAAACTCAGGGTCTGCAATTTTAGACCCCAACTCTAAAAGGTTATTAACCAACGCATCACCATACTGCGGCGAATAATTTACCTTTTCATCCAAACTATCACTATCTTTTTCAATGCTTAACGAATTTCGTTTTGACGACATATGATCAAACTGTTCAGCAATTTCATCATAAACTTTAATCATTCGAATAAGCTCTTTTTTATCCCTATGTAATCTATCCAATTCCCCCATACGGAAACTTTCATGTAATCCCACATCATTTGAATATACATTATTACTGACAATTACGGACCGTAATATATTAACTTGATATTTATCAATTTGACTCAACTTATGGACTAAATCATTAATAGAATTTTTTGATACTTTTTCTATGATTGAGTGGGCTCTTGGTAAACTCTCTAATTGTGTTAACGATCTTTTCAATAACCGAGAATAATCGGCTAATTTATTAATCATTACTAAAGGTTCTTTCCCTAGGTTGCTAGAAATATTAAGGGTAATCAACTCATTAAAGACATTCATTACACCAAGTTCTTGAATAGAATACTCTGCCCAGACTTCGGGGATCTTTAATAACACCGTTTCCGCTTGCTGGTAGCTAAAATGTAATTTACTATTATTGATGGTTATTACTGCACTTTGTCGTGAATAAATATTTATAGCATCAATATAATCAACTACTAACTTATTAAAGTCTTCAACAGATATTTTTTTGTCTTTACTAGCTATATCAGCAGCAGTTGATTTCAACAACTCGTCACCATAAAAACCTGATTTAATGGTAATTGCTGTTGCAAAATCAGTAAATTCAACTTCACTATCTAATAGTTTGAGCTCATCATACACACGTCTCAAAACATTATTAGATATCAAATCATTTGGTGAAAATTGAACACCATTAGGATAAGTAGCTTTTTCAACGCCTTCAAAATTAAAATTTATTGTTGATGAATATTGACTGGGAGTGCTAAATGAATATCTGAATAAATGATATCCAAATACCAATCCAGCCATTAAAAAGCAAATTATGAGTATTCGATACCTTGCCTGCCAAATAGGAAAAATAACATCACGCAGATCAATCTCATCATCTGCTCTATATTCACCTGCATCTGCTCTATCTTCTTCTTTCATATAATCTATTTAAAATAACTTATAAAAATGTTTACGTTATGCAAATTATATCACTTACTTTAGAAAGTATTTCATAATCAATATTCACTGCATATATTGGTTTAGGTCTCAGAAAATTTAATATGACTTTAGTTCACTACCCCATTAACAATATAACTCAGTATTTCACTCACCAGACTAAATAAAATTTTATAGCTTAATTTGAAGTATTGTTTTTTGAATTTTATCGATATGATATTGATCCTTTAACCAGGCTCTAACGGCTAACGCTCTATTAAAATATTCCAATGCTTGCACTTGCTTATTTTGTTTTAAGCTAATTTCTGCAATTTCTTCCAAACATGCTGCTATTGCCCTACGATTAGCTTGTTTTTTATAGAAAACCAATGATTCATGTAATAGCTCAAGCGCTTGCTGAAACTGTTTATTTTGAGTTGCAATAACGGCATCAATACGCTTTAGGTTTATGTGAAATTTACTTTGCCCCATTCCTTCTTGTAACAAAGCTGCTCTAAATTGATTTAACCATTGTTGCTCCGTTTCCACGGATATTAATACCTCTAACTTTGCTGCTATAGCAAGCAGATCAATTCTCTTATTATTTTCTGGTATTAACAATGATTCAACAATATCCAATGCTTCATGATAATGCTGTTTCTGATATAGCACCTTAACTTCTAACAAATTAACCTTAAACTTAAGTGATTTTTTTATCTCTCTTTTTAAAATCAGTTGCTTTACAATTATTAACTGCTGTTCTGCAAATTCAAATTTGTGGGTTGCTAATAAAGCTTCAACTAAATTTATTCTCGCTAGTAAAGTTCCTTCTGAGTCATCAACACTTTGATAGAGTAGTAATGCACGATAAAATTTTTGTTGTGCGTTGAGGTAATTTTGTTTTTCATAGTCGATCACACCATTTAACATGATACGTTCGCCTTTAGAATAGACACCCGCTTGAAAGTCAGGACTATTAGTGCAAGCAGATAGAGCTAGAGATATTACAATTATTGAAAATTTATTCATCTAATCCAACATTATCAATTAAAAGCCTGTTTTTCTCAGGCTGATGACCTGAAGATATTGGCCAAATTTTATTATCAATAAGGATATGAATTGGCTGTAAGCCATTTAGAGTATGATCTGCAGATTCCACTAACGATCCAGTGCTATTCACTAAGGACGGCAATTGAGTTAATAACTGGTCTACTTTACTGACAGAGCGACGTACATCAATCATTAACTTCTGAGATTCCATACTTACCTTAACAGCACCCTCAACAATTTTTTTTGTTTCTATAGCCAGTTCATTTGCATTAGCTATAATAGGCTGTGTTTCATCAAGCCGCTGAGACAGTCCTGTCAATGTTTTCTCTATCAATGCCAGAGAATTAACAACTTGTTTCTCTTCATTTTTACCATAAATAACTCGTCCTACTGATCCTTTTCCATCATTTATCTGACCACTTATTTGACGAATATCAGCCAATATTTTGTGTAAGTCTTGGCTGCCAGTCCTAATAACTTGTGGATCAATAGCATCAAGAATTTGCGATAAATTAGTAATCAGTACTGTCACCTTTTTAAACATAGGTGTAATGTTAGTTAAATCAATATAATCAGGCTCTTTCATCTGAAGAGTAGCATTCTCAACCAACATAGGTTCATTGAGTGAACCCTCTTTTATGATAATAATATTATCACCAACAACTGATAATTTACTTATCTCTCCAATAGAATCAGCACGAACTAAAGGCTGAAACCTTTCATAGACAAAAAAATTAATTCTTACATTCTTGTTCTCATCCAAGTATATATCACTCACTCTGCCTGCATCTATACCTGAAATATTAATAACAGTTTCCTTAGTGATACCCTGAGCATTTTTCATAACAGCTTGGTAAGTAACAACAGGATCGAACAGTTTTGAAAAGTTAATTTTACTGACAAATAAAGCCAATACCATAAGCAATGCAACTAAGACAAAAGTACCCGCAAGTCTATCTCTGGCACTAAGGCTTAAACTATGAATGTAGTGTACCTTTGCTGGTTTCATAATATTTTAGTCTATAGTCTTTTGGATATGATTAAAAAAATCATCTCTTTGTTTAAAAAATTGAATAGCAGCAGAGCTTGAGTAAATGACCTGATCAGCATAATTTTGCACAAAGTCCAGATTAACATTACTGGTAATCACCGTAATATTTTTATCTTTAACTAATCTGGCTAAATATTTGCCAAAAATTCGTACTTGTTCTCTATCAAGCCCCATAAAAGGGTTTTGTATAAATAAAACTCTAGGCTTAAGCATTATTGCCCTGACAACAAGTAAATGCCTTTTCTGTAAGGTATGCATAAAAGCAGGTAATAATGTGTGGTCAGCTTCATATTCAAATTCAGCTAATAAAATATCAGCGTCTTCTTGTATTTCATTTTCTGCTGCAATCTGATGATATAAGGCGGGAGCTACAACATTATTAACCCCATTTAATACTGACAACAAAGTACTATCATGTGCTATAAAGCCAATAGCCGAATAATCAAGCTTACTATCTGATAAATTATCAGCATGATTAACCGAACCACTATACGGTTCTTTAATACCAGCCAGCATTTCCATGCAGGCATTCAGAGTATCAATCTGTTGACCTAAAATACAGACTAACTTTGCTGCACTTATTTCACAAGATAAAGGTTGTGGTAATTCAGCCCCCCCCTGCTCTGGAACAGCTGAAATCGCCTGAATAAGAATGTCTTTCTCGTTCATATTATAAATAAAGCACTTATAGCAAAAATAGAAAAAATACTATGCATAATTGCTTTTTGAGTTCTTTGTGGAACTTCTGTTATTGAAAGCTTAGCATGTAGACCATGGAAAGATGCATTAGCACTTATCATCAGGCCAAATAACATATTTTTAATTAAAAAACTAAGCAGCTCCATTGGCGCAATAGAATCGATAAAAATTGTAAAATATTTTAAGTCATCAGAGGAACCTAAAGCAGCCGAAAATAAAATACCCGAGGTAACCGACAATGCTGAAAAATAGCAGGAAAGAGAAACTTGAGAAATGGCTTGCCCAATTAAACTTGGAAAAGCAAAAAGGACTAAAACATCAACGCCCAGCAGTTCCAGACTTTTTATTTCCTTATTAACAGTCATACACCCTGTCATTATTGCCGTTGCAGAGCCATTACGACATATTAAAATAATGGCCGTCATAAATGGGCTTAACTCAAAAGCAATATAATGAATAACTATATTTATTACTTCTGTTTCAGTACCAAAGCTTTGTAAAAGCATTATCAGTTGAGCTGTTATGCCGAAACCAATAAAAACACTTAATATTAAAACAATAGAGACCAATGAATCTACACCGTCAAAAATCACCTCTTTAACAATAGCTTGTTTTATTAAGGTACTATTTTCTTTCTTATGTATATATGAAAATCCACGACGCAACACCGTGACAATAAAAAACACTAACTCAAAAACATTTATAAAAAAATGTCGTGCTGTATACCCGAGTAGTTCTAATATTTTCAAATGAAACCCTTAATGTATATTCATTATTAGAATGGTCTATCAGATAGACTCAAATCAGCTTTAAATTCCAGTATAAGAGAAGCACTCCTACATTAAAGATGATCCTATTTATAAAATAGTTAAAGATACAAAAATCAGTATCCCTACTCCAATAAAATCAATAGCTATGGTTTGCTTTCTTACAGTACTTGCTAAATCATTCCAACCTACAACAACAGCCCCAGTAATTACAAAAATCAACCAAAAATTAAAACCAACCATAACGGAACTATAAAGAATGCCCCGACTCATCATACGCGACCACATTGTTTTATTTACCCACTGATTGTAATCAGCATTTTTATAGTTAAGTACACGCTCTGTAATAAACCAAAAATGAGTAGCTAAAATAAATCCCGTTATATAAATAATCATCGGATTAGTTACTTCCAAAAAAGCAGATCCTGTAAATTCTTGCCATAGAAAAGCGACTAAAAAAATAGATGAGTAATGAAGAACCTGATCCTGAAAATAAGCAAATATAACCCATTCAGGTTTCAGTTTTGATAACACATTCTTCCAATAATCAATCGCAAAATGGAATCCACTAATTACTAATGCTAGACTTATCCCGACATTTATATCCACAGACAAAATAGCGCACAACATTAGTAGCAATGTCAGAAAATGCATAGCAATATGCATGATCAAGCCTTGTAAACTGGTTTTTTTTGCACATACCATTGCATCTGTTTGCAAGGGGTAGTCAGCAATAAAATGACAGAGAAGTATTATCCAGAACATATTATTTATTAGTCATAACAGTTATTCCTGTCCAATTTTAATCAATTTCATTTTTATAACACAAAGGGCTCAATGGTGATATCAATATCAACTCACTCATACCCCAGTTGTTTTTCAAGGTTTGATATTGATACTTTAACTTCGTCCAAATAAACTTTCCAGTTCTCTAATTCTTCAATATCCACCATCGTTGTATCAAGCTCATTTAATGCTTCGCTTAATTTACTCACTTTACCCATCGCTGATTTATGTTGCTTTTTTATGGCCACTGCTTGTTCTTGCTCTGATAGTTCAAGCTCATCAACTGGTTCAGCTGACGCTTTGACTGCCTCTTTTATTGTAATGGTAGTAATTGGCTTTTCTTCTAATTTCGATTCAACAACGACTTTATCTAAGATTGCTAATCGCTCCCCTTTGGGTGCTTTTGCTAAAGCAAGCAGTTGAGGAGTTCCCATTTCTGACAAATCAGATACTGATGTTATTGGTTTTTCTGCAGTAACTAAAACCTCTGCAAGCTCTTTTGTTTTAACTGTTTCTTCAACCAATTCAGAATCTACTGAATCATTTAAGGTAACCTCAGTCGCCGTTTCAGTAACTTCATTCCTTTCATTCTTATCAGTAGTAATAGACTGTTTTATATTGCTTTCTACGCCAGTTAATAGTTCTTGCTGAACTTCACCTGCTAAAGCCAGTTCATTAAGTCTGGATTTTTTTAGATTTAAAGCACTTTCTCCCCAAGCATAATAAGAGTCAAAACCAAGTATCTTATAGGATTTAGTATCCCTCATTGTATGACAAGCAATAATTGTCTTTTCTTGTCCTAGCTGCATCTCATTAAGGCCGTCTTTAGCTTGTTGCTCTAACTCTTTCGCTCTTTCTATTGAAGGGTTCTGGTTTATGACTTCATTACTCATTTAGTTTTGTTGAGGTTGTTGGTTATAGTTGATAGGAATTAGGTGTCTGATCAGGATATCTTACATAGGAGAACTTTGACACAGAGGGCAAGGAGACTTAAGACTAGCTGCATTTATCACCCTGGTAAAACGGCATTCAAAAAGAAGAACCAGTTCTTAAAGCCCTCTCCTGATGGAGAGGGAGGGGTGAGGAGAAATCAAACAATTCTCTTCTGCAAAACTCTCTTGCTAATCAATATAATGAATTGCATACCCTTTAATTTTCTCCTCTCCCAAACCCTCTCCATCAAGGGAGGACTTAAGAGCATTATTTATTTTGCTTCATCTGATTTTCGAGTTCTTTTTTGGTAATTTCAACCCAGAGATTTAATATTTTAGCTGCTAAATCTTGATATTCAGGATTCCTTTCAAGCAGTGCTCTCACTTTATTTAGCTCTTCCTCAACCTGATATAATTGCTGATGCTCACTTTCATCAAGTAATTGACCAGAATCCACTTTTTTCTTAAGTGCTTGAGCAGCAGGTAAGCGTTGTGTATTAAACCTTTCTATCAACGCTACAATTGTTCCTCTGTCTTTTTCAGCTTTGTCCATTTATCAGAACCTTCTTTAATATAATTTAAAAACAACACGTCGATAATTAACTTAATTTAAGGGTATTATAGTCTTAAGAGCAATAACAATAGATATTTTCTTTGGTGCCTCTTAATTTACTCAATAACGCTAAATGTCAACCAACCTGTCGCATTTTGTTAGGACGAGTTAGCATGACAGATACCGATGATATTTTTCAAAATATTTAGGTTTCATTCTGAACATTTATTCTTAATGTATTTAACCACCTCTTTATCACTACAGGCTGAGCAAGCATTGGAATATGTCTTAGATCTGTTGTCCAAATTAAAGCCACAAACTGGTTGATAATCCATGGTACAAATTTCAGGCCTAGGATCAAAACAATCCAGCTGATTTAGAGGCTGTGTTTGTGGTGGAAATTGCTGAAAAAGTTTTCCGACTGCTTCGTTAATCTTCTGTTTCTTCTGTTCTGGCGTGTGAGAAAAATTAACTTTGTCGGTTGCTGAACCTCTCCAAATGAGTTCTCTACCTACTGGCTCAACAATATCAATAATCAAAGAACCCTGATCGTAAGTGTAAACAAAAGTCTCAGTACCCATTGCGGGGTAATAGTTTCTGCCATACCCCCACCCCCATCCTGGTCCATAACGATTGTAAGTATTAATAGTCTGAATTTTAGTCTGTTTATCTAGAGTGACATGATATGTTACCAAGAAGTCGGCGGTTCCTGAGGTTACCTTCTGGTAGCCTTTAGAAGCCAAACTATTATTGACAGCACTCTTCACCCTATTTTGTAACAAGGTATTACCATCAATTCTCGGATCCCCTGTTTTTTTAGGTTCATCTAAAATCCATTCATAAGTTTGAAACTCAGAGAATGAAACAGCAGGGTTATAGTCCCTGTTCACTTTAATGGTAGAACAACCCGAAATAAAAAGTAAAATAACAAAATTAACTAAATTTATATTTTTCATGACTACAATCCTTATGTACGGAGAGGGAAAAAGATACTTATATGATCTTTGTTAAAACGGTGTTCCACTGATAATAGGTAAAGCTACAAAAAACTTAATGACTAAAGCATTGACCAAGTCAATAAAAAACGCCCCTACTAAGGGTATCACTAAAAATGCTTTTCGTGATGGACCATACTTGCTTGTTACAGCATTCATATTTGCTATACCAACAGGGGGTTGCCCCTATACCTAAACCAACAAAGCCTGCAGCAATCACACAGGCATCATAACTACGCCCCATAACTCTGTAAACAATATAACTGGCAAATATTGTCATCACGATAACTTGAAATGCCAAAACCAATAAAATCGGTCCCATTGCGTTAGTCAAAGTCCAAAAATGTATCTATCCTCTCCGGTAACTGCTCCATTCGTTGCTCTACTTACCTACATCCATGTAGGCATCCTTCAGGAGAGGACTTAAGAGAACAGGTTCTTGTTTTAGCCCTCCCTTGATAGGGAGGGTTGGGTGAGGAGAAAATTAGATAAACTGTCCAGTCTTAAATAGATAGCCTTTTCTAACCACTTATATTTCTAACTTGCCAGCTCTACATTCTGCCAATCTAGTTTTCAATTTTTCAGCCCAATAATCGTAAGAAGCTTCAACTTTTCCCCAACTATTGAATTTCTTGGTCCAGTTTTTTCCACCGGCGCGTTTATCAATACCCATCATTAATGGTTTACGTGTTACAGAATCTTCAATTGAAAATTCAACAGCTGTTTCAGCGACAAAAGTTCCGGCACCAAGTGCCATTTGTTTAATGCCAGACATTGCTACAGTACCTGGATGTATTGAGGTTAAAGTATCCAGCACAACCCATGACCCTTCAGCTTCTGTAATTGCACCCCTGACACGCATAACACCTGTACCAGGTTGGTTCACTAACTGATAATCACTACCCAGTGCTTTTTTTACCGATTGATAAAGGTAACTTTGTAAATACTGGCGATCTTCTGCCGACACATCAGCAACACTGGATTCTTCTTTTACCCAAGTAGTGATGGGTTCTAACAAAACTTTATTGTAATTTTTACATAATTGATTAACATCGGGGGCATGATAAACCAATAACGCCTGATCATCCCCGCCTTCTTTCAGCATGTGATATGCCCCCAAAAAACCCGTTGCTTCAACTTCATTTGCCTGATAAGTTGTTGCACAGCCCGTTGCTAATAAGCTAGCAGATAATAATGTTAATGTTTTTATATTCATTTATACATCCTTTCATTTAAGTTAGTTTTAAAATTTAACAGCTGTTTTATATAAGGTACTAGTTCCCACTATGAGCGAGAACAGTTTACATATCCATCAAAGCAAAGTTGCTAAACCACTAGTTTTTTAAAATAGGAATTTCAATCCTAAAGAACAAGGTATAAAGGATCGGGACTACGCCTAGTGTAAAAACGGTGCCGACTATCAAGCCAAATGCCATGACGCAAGCCATGCCATAGAACAACGGGTCTTGTGACAAAATCAGCGGAAACAATCCCAGCACTGTTGTTGTTACTGATAACAGAATCGGTCTAAACCTAGAAATGGCCGAACCAATGACAGAATCGTAAGGGCTATTGCCTTCTTCACGGAGCGTTTCAATACGGTCAATCATAACAATACCGTTATTGATTATCGTCCCAGCCAAACTGAGTAATCCTAATATCACCATAAAACCAAAATCAGCTTGCATTACCAGTAGACCAATAACTGCTCCAATAAAAATTAGTGGTATGGTAATCAATACTATCCCTGCCCGTCGGAACGAGTTAAATTGCCAGACTAATAGCACGATAATCATCAAGAAACAAAAAGGAAACCACTTGGTCAACTTCTTTTGCGCCTTAGCAGAATCATACAATTCACCTCCCAACCCCCAACTATGAAATTCAGGGTATTCAATACCATCCAGCATTGGAGTAACCTTTGCCAAAACTTCCTTAGAGGTCATCAAGGTACTTTTAGTGTTGACGCTTACGGTTCTGTCCTGGTTATGGCGCATAATTTTACTGTATTCGCCAACAGCATTAATATCAGCTACTTGAGATAATGGTACGCCTTTAGGATTTTGCTTAGAAAAAATATTAAGACTATACAATCCCGATAACCAGGTACGTTCCTCCTCGATTCCACGGATAACAACAGGTACTTCAGTGTCACCCGCCCAAAAATCGGTTAAGCTTTTACCATATAAAAATGTCTCTAAAATACTGGCAACTTCTTGTGAGGATACACCCGCACGTCGAGCACGTGCCTGGTCGACTTCAACATTCATTTTAATAACGGGATTATCCCAATCCTGCTTAATATCTAAAGTGCCAGGAAGCTGCCTTAAAGT